>JAIPBJ010000009.1 GCA_021739625.1 Flavobacteriales bacterium
AAGATCTCTACAGGAGCATGGCTCACGGCCTGCTTAGACGCGATTGCTGCTCCCACCCCGCCTGTCCCAGTCAACTTGTGTCAACGGATTTATGAGTAGAAGGGCCAAACATACGAGACGCGATGAATCGCGTCTGTACTTGGCGGCAGAGAGGTTTTTTGCTGACGTGGAAACTTCGACAGGCTCAGTGCCGGCTGTCAGCTAATAGGACACACGAGGCTGGGGGCTTGCGGGGACGCGAACTATCTGCCCAACCATTGTATCATGACCGCATACTATTTCACTTTCGCAAAATCATGATCCTTAGCCTCTCTTGCTTTGTAGCTCAAATAAGCTCTAAGAAGACTTGATGCCTCAGGTTCTCGCAATCGTAGAACCCTCCTTATCCCAAAGTCAAATTTACCGTTGGAATAGATTTTAGCCGTATTGATTATCTGTGGAATAGATAGAGAAGGGAACAGGCCCTGTAAAACCAGTGACTTAATACCTACGTACTTCCTCCGTGAGGACGTGAATGAGTCAAATTGCTTTAAAGACCCGATTATTCTTTTCTCAAGAACACTATAAAATTCCTGAACTTTCCCGTACCGCGCAACCCAAGGTGAATGAAGCCGCGTTGGACACACCAGCGGCCCCTTAGTTAAATCAATCTTACAAACGCCCTTTTCGTTAAAAACCGCAAGGTCCAACACTTGAACATTAACATAAACTACATCGTCAAACTCCACAAGTCGACCTTTGTCCGAATCATTTGCAATGTATGGCAGATATCCTTTTCCCTCCTTACTTTTTCTAAACTCATTAAGTGACGCTTCCTTCCCAACTGCTACAAGGGGGCCAATTAAATCAGCTGCTGAATGATTCACCTCGCGCTCACCACTTGCACGCACCATTAAATCACATGGTTGGGCCATTAAAATGTACCATTTTCCAGAAATCTCGAAAATGTCTCCAGTCTGAATTGGTGAATAGGAGGGATTCAAAGTTGACCCTGCTTCATATAGTTCAATATGCCTTAGATTGTTCATCACCACTGTTGATGGTGAAATTTCGTCTCTGCCAACTGGCACGTTACATAACTTTCTTGTCAGCGCCACTAATACATGAAGATCCTGATATTTTGCATGACTCAAGATTTGGGGTGCTTCATTTTCGAGATGGATATCATATATGCGGGACAACGTATTCAACTCTGACACCCCCTCACCAGTTGAGGATTCAAATACGATATGCCTAAAATTGAAAACATTCAAGGACTTAATTTCTTTTTGAGCTTTTGCTGATGCTGCTTGAATAACAGCAGCCAGTTGATTTTTTACTTGTTCTGCCAATTGATTTAGGAATGTATACTTCAAACCCTCCGCTAAAAGGGGATAGCTATTCATCCGGTCCTTTGATAACGGAATGAAATCACTGAAATCAATTTCATAGGCATTTTTAAATGACTGCCAATGCTCAACCTCTGTAGCAACTTCAAATTGATGGCTAATAATGCCAACGATTACATGCGCGTGCTTTTCACCCACGACCTCTTTAAGCAAGGTGACACCACTTTCAGGACTAAATCCTGAGCATCTGCTTAAATCCTTGTCAATCAAGCAAAGAATTCGACCATCCTGTGGTGGCCTTTCAAGTAAGATTGATTTATCACTGCGCCATTGAGAAGGTGAGATTTCTATAAAGTCAATGTCTTGCAGACAATTTTTCAGATTCGAGAGAGCTGACAAATCTTTCTGAATAGATGGGTCAAACTCATTCTTGGTTGCTTCTGCCACTTTACGAAGAATCTTGGCCTTTTTTACCTGATCCCATTCAGCCCAGAGTTCTCTTATCTCGGCAACTACAACATCATATGGCTCTGAGTTAATTTTAATCTCCGCACATTGTGTTTCAACGTTTAAGCGTCCTCCCTCATCTAAGGATCTAATCCAGCCAAACAATGGCTCAACATCCGGATGATAATCAACAATGTCATCAATCACAATGACTTTTTTGATATTTCGAATTCCAGCCATAGTGTGAATTGCAGACTTAGCAATATCGGCTGGCCTAGCGCTGGTTGTATTACTTAAAACGGTGCTGCTCATAGTGCTTGCATTCCTGATAGGTCTAACCTAAAAATATACCTGCGCTTAAACTCATTTCTATTCGGCTGAAGTCCAATTGAACACCCATGGGGTTCTAGTAGTCGGGTGACGATATACAGACCCAAACCGCGTCCTTTTGACTTGCCGGAAATGAACGGTTCAAAGATGACCTCCTCCAAGGAGGGTTCCACACCCAGAGCATTATCGTATAAAAGCACGGAACCCGCTTGACTGACCTCTATGCTGATTTTGGGATGAAACCCTCTGTTTACCTTTTTGAATTCTGTGAGCCAGAACTCCGAATTGAGAATAAGATTATCGAAGATCTGCGTCAACTTTCCCCGGTTCACCTTTACCTTGAAGTTCACGAAAGGCTCGATCAACTCGATTCTTATCCCCTGTTGGGCAAATCTTCCAGAGTAGAACTGAAGGTGATTTGTCAAAAATTCTTTAACGTCAAAAACCTCCTCCTTTTCTCTGACATATCTTAACGATGGGGAAAGATGGCCAAGTTGCCTACGCATGGCGGAAACGGCACTTGCCACATACTCAAGGTAAGTGTTCAGTTGTACGTCTGCAAGTTTTTGCTTTTCGATATGCTCCTCAATTTTCACTGTTTGTTGTGCCAGCCGATTTGCAATTTCCGCGAACTCATGAGAAATCGCTTCTGCGGTCATCCCAAGAGCCGCAAGTTCAGCAAAGAGAGCGGCCTGTTCTTCCACTTTCGTGAACCGTTGCCTGACCTGATCGGCTACGTCATTCAGCACTGCTGCCTGATCGAGTGTAACCTTGAGCTCTTTGAAAAATTTGGACAGCACTTTGTCGCTAAGGTTGCCCTTAGAAAGGTCAAAATTGAGGTTGTCAACGTTTACGGAGAACTTTTCGGCACTCTTTCCAGTGTCAGCCATCATTGTCAACGCGCTCTCCATTGTAGGCAGCTGTGTCCGTTCAGCCGCCACTTCTTCCTTATAACTATTGTATGCCCTGCGAATTCGATTTAGGAAATCATTGACCTGTTTTACTGAAAAGTCTATCAGCAAGTGAAAGTTTCTGGAGTAGGGTGTTTCAACAAATCCCTCTCTATCCGTTTTCTCTTGCAGATGTCTGTTCACTGCGCCCTTCAGGGAAACGAAACCGACCACGTTATTTGGTCTTAGGGCATAAAAATTACCAGAAGTTGAAGCGCGAGACAGATTCAGCCAATCATTTCCATCAAGACCAAATGGCCGAATCCCAAAACCATCGCGATAAACCTTCACTCCTGCCTGCTCCTCAATCAATGATCTGAACAGGTCGAAATCGCTGAACACCCCTTTAATTTGATCTTCGCTCTCAAGATTAAACTCATTGATTTCGCCATTGAATTCGCCCGGATTAGCGATTATTCTATTCACAGCCTCACCGTTATCTTCAGACAAGTTACTTGATACACCTCCAATGCCTTTGAATTCATGTCGCTGTTCGAAGTTCAAATACCATCCCTTGTCCACAGATTGTGATACATTGAATGAAATGGCCCATTTGTTCTTTCGGTCATCTAGAAGATAATCGAGAAATGCCTTGCCTCTGTCTTTCAATAACAGGTGCTCGAAGTTTTCTTTGTCGATGGACTTGTTGCTGCCTTTCAACTTGTTCAACTTGATTCGCCCCGAAACGACCAAATAGGAACCATCGAAATCGATTGTGAATCTCGAAATGGCGAGATTTCGTAGCTTGTCGCTAATGGTGTCGAAGTCAACACGCTTACCATCAATTATCAATGAAACCGTAAATGGTCGCTGGTCTTTATACGGGGATATTAACTGAGACAGCCTACCTATTATCTTCTTGCCGGCCTCATCAGACCATGTCCCCGGATTCTTGAGATCAAGGATTATCAGTTTTGTCCCCTTCTTTTCAGGCGACTTAGAAGATGGAGTCCAGCGAACAGGAACTTTGGCAAGCATTGTCCCCTCCTTGAAGTCATCAAAATTGAAACCTACATGGTATTGAATACTGTCATCGACCTTACCTGTGATGATTTCCAGTTTGCGACCTAAACGTTGAGCACTTAACCTTCCTAAGCCTTTATCGCCTTGTGGGGTTCTTCCCAATCTGGTTACGCCACCGTGTTTTTTGATTTCACGTTTCTTCGAGCTAGAAATGGTCAGCCAACCTTTGGTCAGTTCTTCATCATTCATTCCATCCCCACCGTCTTCGATGATGATATACCCTTTATGTTTCGGGAAAGTGAGAGATGGCATGCTGAGCGTGTTGCCAGTGCTGATGTTAATTTTTACATAAGTTGAATCCGCGTCATAGGCGTTCTTAACCAACTCCATCAGAGCTGTCACTTCATCAGATACAAGCTCTTCCCCAAGTTGCTTGACAACATATGCACTTATATCAAAGTGCGGAACGTTGTCCTCACCATTGTTTACCTCTCCCGTGCTCATCATTCAGTTGTCTTTCGGAAAATCAGAATATCCTCCATACTCATTGTCACTGTCGAATCGTTTCGCTGAGCCATTCGTTTGTTTAGAATCTCGCGCTTGGCGCGTGTAACCAGAATGCAGTCCTTGGCCTGCATCAATTCAATGAGAATCTTATCATTCTCAATCTCCATACCTCCAACATGTCGGTTGCCCATTGTCCAGATGAAGTATCCATTAGAGGCCATTGCAGCTACTGCCTTGTCAAGCGCGCGGTCGAAGTCGCGAACAAAGCTCACCACCTTCTTCACCTTGTCGGGATGGTGCATTTTCAATGTCGCAGCTATGCGCGATAAGGTTGGTGTTCTATCAAACAGAGCGGCCAACTCTTCTTGCTTGGCATCTTGCAAGCTGCCTCCTAAACTTCTTCTATCAATTTCATTCGCGGTTCGTCTCACAGATCCATCAACCGAGTGGTCAATATCCTCGAGATCGATCCATTGCAAGGCAAGGAAGGCGTGTTGTCCATAAGGCACTGTGGTCTGATTGTCCCCATAAGGGCTGGAGGAAACAAGCAGATCATACTTCTGTGCTACTCCATTGATCACGGGTTGAAAAACTTCCTGCCCCGAATTTTGAAGCATCAGATGCACCTCTCGTGTGTAACGGCCCTTGGACAAATAGTCAAGATGGGTCAATGACCGAGCCTGCAACTTGATGTCTTCAATATTCTTGCGTATCAGACGCTCGAAGGTGTTGATAGGAGAAACGAACCGTTCCTCTATCTCATCAATAGGCCTTGCGTGAAGCTTGAATGTGGAAGTTCTATCGTTGGAGGTGAGCCGAACGGTCTCCGCCAACGTAATCCACATCAGCCTACGAGCATCTAAACGCTTAACGCTGCGGATAGCCCGAACCAACCGTGAAAGATCGATTGCCACATCCTCACGGAACCATTTCCGCCAATTGGAAAAGGTAATGGTCAACTCGATGGACACATCTGCCTTGGCGGCTGCCAGAACATGTCCGGCATCTTTCCCAAATGCAACATGGTTATATGGGCCACACTTGACCCGCGACAGCAGCACCGCCAGCGGGTTGATGTCCTGTCCGGTGCAATGCAACCCACATTGCATGGCGGCCACAATGGAGGTTGAAGACCCCATGAACGGGTCGAGCATCCGCTCGATTTCTGGCTTACAGTTCTTAATGGTCTCAATCAGTCGCTTCTGTACGACCGGCACCATCATGGCGGGATACTGGAAGAACGAATGGACGAATTCGCGCCTGTTGTAATTTGGGGCAGTCCAGACGTGGGCATCTTCTTCCGTAAGCCGCTCAAGTTCTGCCCTAAGTGCAGCGTCCACCTGTTCAGGTGTACGATGACGGTTCTTGTCCCTGCGGAACAGGGTTTCCGCAGGTTGTACACTCGTAGGGGACTGCATAGGTAATCTCTACTTAGGCCGCGAAAGATATGGAAACATCCTTCGGGCTATACGGCCAATCACAATGTTTCGCGTCTTTGAATCCATCGGTCATCCCTGAAACCTCTGCTCGTAATGCTCCTTCAGCAAAGTCCCATCAGGCCAAAACTTCTTCGGTTGATGTATGGGTTTCCCGTCATATTGAAAGAAGAGCTCATCTAATCTTTTCGCATCTCCCAGTCCTTTGAGCTTGGGAGAGACCTTGATAATGTGATTCGGTGTGATGGTGATGAGGCCCTGCTCGTAAGCCTTGTCGTGAAGTGCGTTGATGGCGAGACCATTGTGAGGGTTCATCCTGTTCTTCTCACCATCGGCCCACCGCTGGATGTGTCCTGCAACAAGTAGCTCTGAGGAAGTTATTCCTGTGATGCAGCAAGTGTTGTCGTAGGCCGAAAGCACCATCTTTCGGAAGAACCACTGGTTCACACGCATCTTAACTATCCGCTCACGCTCTTCACCGCCCTTGCTCAATATGTCATCAAGGTCAGGTTCAGTGGCAAGGATATCACCGACATCGCGCAACTCTTTGTTGGCCCTAAGCAGTTCGCTCTCAAAGGCCACGGTCTCAATGTTGCCGTAGAACTCATCCCAAATGATCCTGTCGAGCTTGCTTGCATTGGTGGCCCCTTTCACACCCCGTGCCTGAAGCATGGGGTCGAAACTCGCAAGGTTTCCCAACTTCAAACCCACAGAAGAAGGCGTTCTGCCTATCAGGTTTGCAAGGGCAATCACTTCAGGGTTGCTCTTGTGAAACTTGCCGAAGGGCAGCTTAGAGTACAGGTTGATAGCCAGTATCAATTCTTCTCTCGTCCAAAGCTTCTGTCCTGCTTTCATGTTTGTCAAAATGAGGCTGCAATCTACTCCAACTCAAAGATCCTGTAGCGAATCAATAAGCTCTCTCAGCTTGCTCACCTCCCTCAGATACCACTCCCTCGCCCCGAACACCTCTGCCTTCACTTCCTCGTCCTTACCATTATAAAAGGTCATGTCCATAATCGTACGCACACCCTCTTCGGAGAATTGCGTTGGAAACCGTGCCATCTGAGGGACGACCTCATTCCGTTCATTGGTGGTAAGCGTCATAGGCCCAACCTGCACAATGAGATTGCACCGCTCCAGCATCCGCACGTTCAGAATCCGTTCGTAGGCGGAGGCGCGCTCTTCGAGTTCAAGAATGGTCGTGGTGATTTTTTCTCTGTTCATGCCACAAACCAACACCCCCACCCCATAACCTATCTGCGGTCTTCTTCTACCTTCACCGCCATGAGACACCTCCCCATCTTTGCCTTGGCCATTCTTGCCACCGCGTGCGGCAGCAAATGCGATGACGCCCAGCTCTGCGTCCGTAACATGGGCACCGACACCATCTATTATTGCTGGGGCTGCAACTACTATGCAGACACCCTGCTGCCCAACGGCTCGGCCTGCATCAACGTTGGTCCCGTAAGCAGCTCGCAGTACACATATATCAACTTCCAATATGACCTCGCCAGCTACGACATCCTCGTTGACAAGTGCGAGGTGGAAAGCGTCATAGAGTAGGCGGCAAACCCTTGCCCACCGAAGAATACGCGGTTGCACTTACTCCACCTCCACTTTCGCCCACCTATCTTCGCCCCGAACCAACCATCAACCTAACCCCCATGAATCTCCACCGCACCGCTCTCCCCATTTCATTGCTCCTCCTCTCTGCCACACTCTTCTTCTCGGCCTGCGAAAAGGACACCGAAGGCGATGGCCTCACCTGTGCCGACCTTACGGACAATGTCATCATCATCGATGGCAAGGAATTCACCCGCTATGAGACCTACCCTGTCAACTGCGGGCCCATCAACCCCTACGGAACACCACGTCAGGTGCATGGCCGTGCCCTCATCTACGGCAGTGGAAGCTCGCTCATCATGCCCGATCTGGTCATCACCCTGTGCGATGTGCCTGCCGTGGGCACCACCACCTACCAGCTCGACAACGGTATGTGGCTGCTCAACGCAGACCCCGCCACCGGCAAGGCCACCCTCCGCGTGAACAACCACGAGGAGACCCCTGAGCTCCAAGAGAACTGGTTCTCGGACTCTGAGAGCGGAACCGTGGAGGTTACCGCAGATGCCAGCGGCAACATCACCTACAACTTCTCGGTGGAGTTGGTGAAGAACGGTGGTCAGCTCACCGACCGCAAGACCGTCTGTGGGCAGAACATCACCTGCAACGGACTCTGACACCTCTCTTTCCCAACACAAAGGGGCCGTCTCATAAGTCGGGCAACGTCATTGCGAGGGAAGAATGACCGAAGCAATCTTGTTGTCAGCAAGCGTCTTACGAAACAGAGATTGCTTCACTCCGTTCGCAATGACGCCTTATGTGACAGCCCCTTTTTGCATTTGCATCCTCATCTGCCCTTCGATGCACCACGTGAAGAACGGCAGCCCGGGGCGACCCGCAGTGCTACTGCACCAGGGCCGGCTGCGACCACAGGGTGCGGCTTCCATTGGCGCAGATGCCCCGCGCATAGACATAATAGGTCGTTGAGCCCGAAACCCCGCTGAAGAACCCTCCTGTGGACCCGTCCATGTCAACGATGGTCCCTGTGCCCGGCTCGCCATAGACGGTTCCAAGGCTCACCTCGTGGTTGCCCTCGCCATCGGGGGTGAAGTTGAACTGTATGCCACCGTTCTGCCGCGATGCTGTCACATTGTAGGGAGGAAGGCAACGGTTGGCATTCTCATCGGCATAGAAGGTCTCTGCCCCGCTCCAATTGCTCCACCCTTCTGCTCCGCAATTGGCCCGCACATAGAACCGATAGCTGTTGTTCTTGGTGATGACCGCCTCCGAATAGCCCTCGGACGATACGGTGACCACTGTTCCGGATCCCAGTGCCACTCCCTCCAGCGCATAGTCCACCTCATAGTAGTCGCCACTTGAGTGATCCCAATACATGTTGTAATCGTAGAACATCCATTGCGTGCGCACATTGGTGGGCGTGGCGCAATTGAACGTCTGCCCGCCCTGGATGAGAAAACTGGTGGGGCCGTTCCAATCGCTCCACGAGTCGCCACCGCAATTGCCCCGCAGATAGAAGTCGTAGGCCCCGTTCGCAAGGCCCTCAATAGGCGTGGCCGCGCTGATGGTCAGGGTAGTCCCGGCCCCTTGGGCAAATCCATTGGGACCATACTCAACCTCAAAGAACCCGTGCACATAACTGGTGATGGTAGGAGACACCGTGCTGCCATTGACATACAGCGACACCAGTGGTGTTTCGCATGGGTTCTCCTCTTCGGTGCTGCACCCTGATGCGGCCAGCACCAAGGAGACATATAGGGCAAGTCTTTTCATTTTCCTTTCTGATCGGACACCAAATCTACACATTGGCCGAGAAGGTATCGACAACGCGGGCTATCGAGGCAGGGGCCTGTGAAGGAAGTTCTCTGCCATCTCGGATCGGATGCGTGTGCCCTGCGTTGTCCGATATCAGAACTCCCCGCTGACATACCATTCCCTAAGTTTGCAATAGACTTCAGGAACGCAGCAGAGGCCATTAACGGATAGCACCCACAGCATGAGTTACAACATCGGGACGAAGGAAAAGCCAATGGCATTGAAGACCCCGCCATTGACGAGCTCATACACGATGCACGTTGACGGGAAGGACGGCAAGGACGTGCTGGTATGCACCGTGGGCAAAACAGTGCTGCATTACAACATTGCCTGCATAGACGACCTGCACAGGATGCTCAAAGACCATGGCGATTGGATGGAGCTTGGCAGCGCAGACGAGCAGAAACCGGCAAAGGCCGGAACAGTAGAGGCCTGGGGACGTTCTGAGAGCAATCCGGTCGGTGGATGGTATGGGATGAAGAAGGGACTTCGCGGCAGATTCGGGATGTACGTTCCTCCACTGCTGGAAGCGCTCGGCCTTGCAGAAGTGACCCACGATCCGAAGGGAAACAGGATGAGGGCCCTATAGCAGCACGGCCGTGCCAATGAGAACAGTGCTCTTCGTGTTCCTTCAGCTCTGTATGCTTGCCGCAGAGGCACAGCACTTCTCCAAAGGGAAACTGCTGTATGCCAACAGCCTCTCCACCGAAGAAAGCACCTCGGACTGGCGGATGGAAGGATTCGGGCAGGTCGGATTCAAGGATGGCTGGATGACCATGCAGTCCGCTGGCGAAAAGGGACATCACGTGTTCTGGTGTCCCGAGCAGTTCCCAGAGCGTTTCATAGCTGAATGGGAGGTGCAGAACCTCAACACCTCGGCAGGTCTGTGCATAGTCTTCTTTGCCGCCAAAGGACAGGACGGGGAGGATATTCATGCGGCAGCACTGCCAAAGCGGAGCGGAAGGTTCTCCGATTACACGAAAGGGGCCATCGACAATTATCACATATCGTATCACGCCAACGCCAAGAACGAACCTTTTCGTGAAGGTGCCAATCTGCGCAAGAACAGGGGCTTTCACAAGGTGCAATCGGGCGAAGTGGGCGTGCCCGCAGATTCAGAGGCCGTTCACACCGTGAAACTGGTCAAGCACAAGGGCAGAATAATCCTCTATGTGGATGCCCGCAAGGTGATCGACTGGGAAGATGACGGAGTGAAATGGGGAAAGATCCTTGAAGATGGCCGAATCGGGTTCAGACAGATGAAATGGACACGGTTCGCCTATCGCAACTTCAAGGTGTGGGAATGTGAAACGAGCGCGCAGGACAACCAGTAGGGGGAGCACCTTCCGTTTGAAAAGGAGAAAGCCCCTCCCTATCGCTTCAGGTCGAACCGGTCGGCATCCATCACCTTCACCCAAGCCTTCACGAAGTCGCGGACGAACTTCTCGCGGCTGTCGTCCTGCGCATACACCTCTGAATATGAGCGTAGGATGGAGTTGGAACCGAACACGAGGTCCACACGTGTGGCCGTCCACTTCTTGGTGCCTGTGGCCCTGTCGATGATGTGGTAAAGGTTCTCGCCATGGGGTCTCCATGTGTATCGCATGTCCGTCAGGTTGACGAAGAAATCGTTGGTGAGCACGCCCTTGCGGTCGGTGAGCACCCCGTGTTCCGTGCCGCCATGGTTGGTGCCCAGCACGCGCATCCCACCAATGAGCACGGTCATCTCGGGTGCGGTGAGGCCCATCAGCTGGGTGCGGTCCAGCAGCAGTTCCTCCGGTTTCACGTCATAGTCCTTCTTCAGCCAGTTGCGATAGCCGTCATGCACGGGTTCGAGCGGCTCGAACGACTCGACATCGGTCAGCTCATCGGTGGCATCGCCACGTCCGGGGCTGAACGGCACGGTGATGTCCACCCCGCCCTCCTTGGCCGCCTGCTCAATGGCCGCACTGCCTCCCAGCACAATGAGGTCGGCCATACTCACCTTCTTGCTCAGCCCTGACCGGAACACGGTGAGCTTCTCCAGCACCTGTTGCAATCGCTCCGGCTCATTGCCCTCCCAGTCCTTCTGAGGGGCGAGGCATATACGCGCACCGTTGGCCCCGCCACGGAAGTCCGACCCACGGAAGGTGCGGGCGCTGTCCCATGCGGTGGTTATCATGTCTGTGCGGCTTAGGCCGAGGCTCAACAGTTTCTCCTTCAGCTCGGATATCTCAGCATCGGAAAGGGTGTAGTCCACGGTGGGCACCACATCCTGCCAGAGGAGATCCTCCTTGGGAGCATCGGCACCGAGATACCTGCTCTTGGGGCCAAGGTCGCGGTGGGTCAGTTTGAACCATGCCCGCACGAACACCTCCGTGAAATAGGCCTGATCCCTGTGGAAACGCTCGGATATCTTGCGATATTCCGGGTCCAGCTTCATGGCCATGTCGGCATCGGTCATGATGGGGTTCTGCCGCTTGCCCGGCACATGCGCATCCATGGGCCTGTCCTCTTCGCTGATGTTCACTGGTTCCCACTGCCATGCGCCTGCGAGGCTCTTCTTCAGTTCCCACTCATGGTTGAAGAGCATGTTGAAGTATTCATTGTCCCACTGGGTGGGATGCGTGGTCCACGCGCCCTCCAATCCGCTGGTCACCGTATCCTCTGCATTGCCTTTGCCCTGCGGGTTCATCCATCCGAAGCCCTGATCTTCGATGTTGGCTCCCTCGGGACTCTCGCCCAGCTTGGAGGCATCGCTATTGCCGTGCGCCTTGCCCACGGTGTGGCCTCCTGCGGTCAGGGCCACGGTCTCCTCATCGTTCATGGCCATGCGCTTGAAGGTGGTGCGCACGTCCTGCGCGGTGCGCAACGGGTCGGGGTTGCCGTCCACTCCTTCGGGATTCACATAGATGAGGCCCATCTGCACTGCTGCCAGCGGGTTCTCCAGCGATTGGCGGTCGGTGTCGCTCGCATAGCGGTGCCGCGTTTCGGCCAGCCATTCCTTCTCCGATCCCCAGTTGATGTCCTTCTCAGGATGCCAGATGTCCTCTCGTCCGCCAGCGAACCCGAAGGTCTTCAGCCCCATGGACTCGTAGGCCATGTTGCCCGCAAGGATGAAGAGGTCGGCCCAGCTGATGCTGTTGCCATACTTCTTCTTGATGGGCCAGAGCAGCCTGCGGGCCTTGTCGAGGTTGCCATTGTCGGGCCAACTGTTGAGCGGTGCAAAGCGCTGGTTGCCGGTGCTGCTGCCCCCGCGTCCGTCTGCCACGCGATAGGTTCCAGCACTGTGCCATGCCATGCGTATCATCAGGCCGCCATAATGGCCCCAGTCGGCCGGCCACCAGTCCTGGCTCTCGGTCATCATGGCCTTGAGGTCGTTCTTCACCGCCTCAAGGTCCAACTTCTTGAACTCCTCCGCATAGTCGAAATCCTTGTCGTGGGGGTCGGTCTTCGTGTCGTGCTGATGCAGGATGTCCAAGTTCAACGTCTTGGGCCACCAGTCCATCACCGTGTTGCTGTTAACGGTATTGCCCCCGTGCATCACGGGGCATTTGCCAGTGCTGTTGCTACTCATGTCCTTTGTTGTTGATGAGGTTCATGTTCCTTGTTGGAGGCCCCGGCCCACGTGGTCTGATGTTGCAGATCTGGAACTTCCCGATGCCATTCATCACCCGAAGGTGAATTGCTCGCACATAGACTCAAAGCGAATGCACGGGGTTTTGTTCGGTGGCTGTGGACATTTTCCGGGATGGCGGCCGTGCGGTCCGGTCCGATCGCTGTGGACCTGCTACATTTGACAGGACGGTCAGTTAAGGTATGTGCTCTTGGATTCCGCAACCTATAGAACCATGACAACCACCCCCGAACATGATGCGCGCATCGCCAGCATGACCTTCGGGTCGGTGTATCCGCACTACGTGAACAAAGTGGAAAGCAAGGGCCGCACGAAGGAGGAACTGCATGAGGTGATCGCGTGGCTCACCGGCTTTGAAGTAGCGCAGCTTGGCAAGCTCGTAGAGGAGCAGGCCACGTTCGAGACCTTCTTCCGCAAGGCAAAGTTGAACCCCAATGCACACCTCATCACCGGGACGATCTGCGGCTATCGCATAGAAGAGATTGAGAATCCGTTGACGCGACAGGTCCGCTACCTCGACAAGCTCGTGGACGAACTGGCAAAGGGCCGGAAGATGGAGAAGATACTGCGGGGCGCGTAGCACGAGGGCCCCAAGCCTGCAGCCTCTATTAAAGCAGTTCATTCGCCAGATTGGCCAGCGCGCTCCGTTCACCCTTCTGCAGCGTCACGTGGGCGCACAGCGGGTTGCCCTTCACCTTCTCGATGAGATAGGACAGCCCGTTCGACTGCGTATCGAGATAAGGCGTATCGATCTGGAAAATATCGCCCGTGAACACGATCTTGGTGTTCTCGCCCGCCCGGGTGATGATGGTCTTGATCTCGTGGGGCGTCAGGTTCTGCGCCTCGTCAATGATGAAGAAGATGTTGCTCAGGCTCCGGCCCCTGATGTAGGCCAATGGCGTGATCAGCAGTTTCTCCTGCTCCACCATCTGCTGAATCTGCTTCACCTCCTTGCCCTTGTCTGGAAACTGGCTCTGGATGTATTTCAGATTGTCCCACAGCGGCTCCATGTAGGGGTTGATCTTACTCTTGATGTCGCCCGGCAGAAAACCGATGTCACGGTTGCTCAGCGGCACGATGGGCCGCGCAAGGTATATCTGCCAATAGTCGCGTTTCTGCTCCAACGCCCCCGCCAGTGCCAGCAGTGTCTTGCCCGTGCCCGCAACCCCTTGAAGCGTGACCAGCTTCACATTCGGATTCAGTATGGCATGTAGCGCGAACACCTGCTCGGCATTCAACGGCCTGATGCCGTACGCCTCCGTCTTCTCTATGCGTTCAAGCAGGCCCGTCTCACCGTTGTAGTGCACCAGGGCCGACTTCTTCCCATTCTTCAGAATGTAGTAATGGTTGTTCTGCGGATCCTTCAGCCCGATCCTCGAAGGTGCGCACGTCCCGTCCTGATACAGGTCGTTGATGATAGCGCTGTCGATGCCCGCAATGCTGCTCTCTCCCTTATAGATCGAGTTCACATCCTTGATCTTGCCCGTCTCATAGTCCTCTGCCTGTAGGCTCAGGCTCTTGGCCTTCAGTCGCAGGTTGATGTCCTTGCTCACAAGGATCACCTTCCTGTCGGGATACTCACGCTGCACCTCCAATGCCGAATTGAGGATGCCGTGATCGGCCTTCACCTCTCCGAACACCCGGTTGGCATCCACCGCCTTACTGTCGATCGGGGCCGTCATCACCACCTTGAACGAACCTGAACCCGAACCTCCCAAGGGTATCCAGTGCTGCAGCGTGGTGCCCGATGCCAACTGGTCCACCATCCTGATGAACTCGCGGGCCGCGAAATTCTTCGTGTCGTTCCCCTTCTTGAAATTGTCCAACTCCTCCAGCACTGTGATCGGGATCACCACGTCATGCTCAGCGAAATGGTGGATCGAATTGTGGTCGTAGATGATAACTGAGGTGTCAAGCACAAAGATCTTGCGCGCTTCCTTCTTCTTGGCCATTAGGGTGCTTTGGAATCGGAAAGTTACAGGCACGCGCCCCGTCACAGATGCCGCAAGTCCACACTGACAAGGGAATTATCCACAGGGGTATAAACAGCAAGCCCCCGGCCGATAAGGACCGGGGGCTTGCTATAAAGTCGTGTCCCTGTATTACTTCTCGCTCATCAGGGCTGCGCTCAGATACTCGCGGTTCAGCCTCGCAATGTTCTGCAACGAGATGCCTTTGGGGCATTCCACCTCGCAGGCACCGGTATTGGTACAGTTGCCGAAACCCTCCACATCCATCTGTTGCACCATGTTCAGCACGCGCTCCTCGGCCTCGATGCGGCCCTGAGGAAGCAATGCCAACTGACTCACCTTGGCCGATACGAACAGCATGGCCGATGCATTCTTGCACGTGGCCACGCAGGCACCGCAACCGATGCACATGGCGGCCGAGAATGCCGCGTCTGCGTCCTTCTTGTTCACTGGAAGGCAGTTTGCATCCTGGGCCGCGCCCGTGTTGACACTGATGTAACCGCCCGCCTGAATGATCCGGTCAAATGCACTGCGGTCCACCACCAGATCCTTGATCACTGGGAATGCCTCGGCCCTCCACGGCTCGATATAGATGGTGTCTCCGTCATTGAAGGAGCGCATGTGAAGCTGACAGGTGGTGATGCCCGTCTGCGGGCCATGTGCGCGCCCATTGATGTAGAGCGAACACATGCCACAGATGCCCTCGCGGCAATCATGGTCGAAGGCCACTGGCTCCTCTCCCTTCATCACCAGTTGCTCGTTCAGCACGTCCAGCATCTCCAGAAAGGACATGTCGGGCGACACGTCCGTCACCGGATAGTCCACCAGTTTTCCTGCATCCTTGGGGCCTTTCTGCCTCCAGATCTTCAATGTGAGTTTCATTCCGTGATCTGCCATGATTTTCAGTCTTTTCTCCGATTACTTGTAAGAACGTTGAACCACCTTGATGTTCTCATACACCAGCTCCTCCTTGTGCAGGACGGCCTTGCCGGGGTCACCTGCGAATTCCCACGCGGACACGAACGCCATGCCCACGTCATCGCGCTTCGCCTCGCCCTCCTCGGTCTGGTGCTCCTCGCGGAAGTGACCTCCACATGATTCCTCGCGGCTCAGTGCGTCAAGGCACATCAGCTCGGCCAGTTCCAGAAAATCTGCCACACGGCATGCCTTCTCCAGTTCAGGGTTGAAATCGCTTTCCGATCCCGGAACACGCACATCCTTCCAGAATTCCTCGCGGATCGCCCGAATCTCACCGACCGCCTCGGTCAGTCCCTTGGCATTGCGCGCCATTCCACACTTGTCCCACATCACTTTGCCAAGGCGCTTGTGAAAATGGTCCACCGTCCTCGTTCCCTTGTTGTTCACAAAGAAGCTGATGCGGTCCTTCACCGCCTTCTCGGCCTCATCGAACTCTGGTGTGTCGGTCGGGATCTTCCCGGTGCGGATGTCGTTAGCAAGATAGTTGCCGATGGTATAGGGAATCACGAAATATCCGTCTGCCAGGCCCTGCATCAGTGCCGATGCCCCCAACCGGTTGGCTCCGTGATCACTGAAATTGGCCTCGCCCAAAGCATATAGCCCCGGAACCGTGGTCATCAGCTCATAATCGACCCACAGTCCGCCCATGGTATAGTGTACCGCAGGATAGATCTTCATGGGGACCTCATAAGGGTTCTCGCCTGTGATCTGCTGGTACATGTCGAACAGGTTGCCATACTTCTCCTTCACCACCTCCTTGCCCATGGCGATGATGGTGGCACTGTCGGCATTCACCAGGTTCCGCTTGTTGGCCTCAATGTGGCCATAGCGCTCAAATGCGGCAGCATAGTCCAAGAACACCGCCTCGCCAGTTGCATTCACCCCATGGCCCGCATCACAGCGCTCTTTGGCCGCACGGCTCGCCACATCTCTCGGAACAAGGTTGCCGAAAGCAGGATAGCGCCTTTCCAGATAATAGTCGCGGTCGGCCTCTGCCAGCTCTGTGGCCTTCTTCTTCCCTTGCTGTATCGCCTTGGCATCTTCCAACTTGGCCGGCACCCATATCCGTCCGTCATTCCTCAGCGACTCTGACATCAGCGTCAGTTTGCTCTGATGGTCACCCGATACCGGTATGCACGTAGGGTGTATCTGCGTGTAGCATGGGTTGCCGAAATATGCTCCACGCTTATGTGCCTTCCAGGCAGCACTCACGTTGCAGCCCATGGCGTTGGTGCTCAGAAAGAACACGTTGCCATAGCCTCCGGTACACAGCAGCACCGCATGGCCACCGTGACGCTCGATCTTGCCCGTCACCAGATTGCGAACGATGACGCCCCGGGTCTTTCCGTTCACGTTCACCACATCCATCATCTCATGCCGGTTGTACATCTTCACCGATCCCTTCGATATCTCTTTCGAAAGGGCCGAGTAGGCTCCCAACAAGAGTTGCTGCCCTGTTTGACCCGCAGCATAGAACGTTCGCTGCACCTGTGTTCCACCGAACGAACGGTTGTCCAATAGTCCACCGTACTCACGCGCAAATGGAACACCCTGCGCCACACACTGGTCAATGATGGCCGCAGACACCTCTGCCAAACGGTGTACGTTGGCCTCGCGGGCACGGTAGTCTCCGCCCTTTATAGTGTCGTAGAACAGGCGGTAGGTGCTGTCGCCATCGTTCTTATAGTTCTTGGCCGCGTTGATACCGCCCTGCGCTGCAATGGAGTGCGCCCTGCGCGGACTGTCCTGAAAGCAGAAGCACTTCACGGCATAGCCCATCTCTGCCAACGATGCGGCTGCAGATGCCCCGGCAAGGCCCGACCCGATCACTATCACGTCAATGCTCCGCTTGTTCGATGGGTTGACCAACAGCGCGTGGTCCTTGTAGTCGGTCCACTTCTTATCGACCGGCCCTACTGGTATCTTGGAATTCAATGCACACATGTCGCTTGATTTTATCCTTGGTTACTGTGCCAGAAAGTGATACACCGCCACGATTACGAATCCCAGTGGCACCACGATGGCATAGATGTTAGACAGTTTCTTGATGATGGGCGTATAGCGCCTGTGGTTGAACCCCACCGACTGGAAGGCCGACTGGAACCCGTGCATCAGGTGCAGACCCAGGAACACGAAGGCCAGAACATAAAGACCCACACGGATCGGGTCCTGAAACTTGTGATGCAGCTCCTCCCAGTAGCGGAACCGGTCTGTGCCCTCCACAAGACCGCTCATATCTCCTTGCATATACTTCACATTCAGCTCTGGGAACCAGAAATCATAGAAGTGAAGACCCAGGAACAGCAGCACCATCACTCCGGTGATGATCATGTTGCGGCTCATCCACGTGCTGCTGGCCGCTGCGTTGCTGAACGCATACTTCACTGGGCGCGAGCTGCGGTTCTTCAGTTCCAATATGAATCCCAGCACAAGGTGAAACACCACTCCGAAGGCAAGCACAGGCTGCATCACGAACTGTATGAGCCAGAACGTGCCCATGAAATGCGAAGCACTGTCAAAGGCCGCAGGGCAGCACACCGAAAGCAGATTGATGCTCACGTGCAGCAGGAGAAATGAAAGCAGGAAGAACCCCGAAAGGGCCATGGCTACCTTTCTGACGATGGAAACCGACATCGGAAAATTGTTTTTGTTAGGAACGCCAAGACCTCAGCATTCGGGGCGCAAATGTAACATGGGGGTCTAAAACAGTCAAGGTAGCAATTGGACATCTATCTAATTTAGAACGTTTCTGTATTTCTCTCCCTGAATCCGCAGCTCAGACCGCTTGCCGAGCGGGAATCTCACTGCCCATCAGGGCCTGTGTCCTCAGATGCTAAATGACGCGTCAGCGGTCAGCTGCCCCAAAATCTGTTAATGGCAGGCAGTGGTCTGCCCGCCCGTCTAATTTTGCCTCTCTTGGGAGAAAGAACACTCAGACCTATCATCGTCATCATGTCCGTGGCCCTCATAGGGCTGGTGGGCATACAGCTGTATTGGATAAACAGCGCAGTCAAACTGCGCGAGCAGCGTTTTCACAATGCGGTCAACGAGGCCCTCAACGGGGTCGTCTATCAATATGACAAGCTGATGACGGCCGACCGCCTCTCCATGCAGATGGACTTTGAGCAGCGCAGAAGGCGGATCCTCATGCAGATGGACTCCATCAACCGGGCCATCAGCGCCACACAGTCGGGCCCTACCCATCAGGAGCGCTTCAAGCTGGACGGCAACAACCTATGGAAGGACTACGACCCCGACCTGCAAATTGATGTTTACGAGGAATTTCTGGTCGATTCAGGTGGACAACTGGTCAAGCGCAGCCGTCAAAGGCAGTTCAGGGCTCCCGTTTTCGCACCGTTGAGACCGCCTCACGACCTGGAACAGAAGGACCGGTCGGCCTGGACCACCGACAGCCTGAACCACGCCAATCAGGTGAACATGCAATGGATAGAGAGGCGTGCCGAGATGGTCAATGAAATCTTTGAGGAACTGGTGAATGCCGACCTCTATACCGAGCAGCACGACCTGGACCCCGACATGCTCGACTCACTTCTGCAGCAACAGTTCGCTGACAAGGGCATAGGTGCCAGCTACGTCTTCGGCATCTTCGACCCCTTCATGAATCCTTTCCATTCAGATGCCACCGCAAATGACTTGGATGGGCTGTTGGCCTCGCAGCACCGTGTCAACGTCACCCCGGGCAACGTTTTCACTCCTCCTATGTATCTCTCGGTGTTCTTTCCCGATGAAGGACGCTACCTGCTCCGCACGATGTGGGTGCTGCTCATCGGTTCGGCACTGCTCATCCTGGTCATCATCTTCTCGTTCTGGTTCACCGTCTCCACCATCTACAGACAGAAACAGGTGTCGGAGATCAAGAACGACTTCATCAACAACATGACCCACGAACTGAAAACACCCATCAGCACCATTTCGCTCGCCTGTCAGGCACTGGCAGACCCCGACATCAAAGGAAGGCCGGGCATAGTGGACAACTACATTCGCGTGATCGGTGATGAGAACAAGCGGTTGGCGATGGTGGTGGAGAACGTGCTGCGCACCGCGGTGATGGACAAGGGCGAACTGAAGCTGAAAATCCAAGAGCTGGACATCCACGCCATCATCACCCACGTGAGCGACACCATGCGCCTTCAACTGGAGCAGAAGGGGGGCGAAATAACCCTGCATCTGGATGCCCGGGACCCTGTGGTCGAGGCCGATCAGGTGCATCTGACCAACGTGGTCTTCAACCTCATCGACAATGCATTGAAATACACCGAGAACATCCCTCTGATAAAGGTCGGGACGCGTACCACAGAGAACGGGGTGATCCTGTTTGTGGAGGACAACGGGATCGGCATCAGCAAGGAGAACCAGAACCGTATCTTCGAGAAACTCTACCGTGTGCCCACCGGCAATGTCCATAATGTGAAAGGATTCGGGCTGGGCCTGAGCTACGTGCAGGCCATTGTGGAGAAACACCATGGCTGGGTCACTGTGAAGAGCGAACTGGGCAAAGGCAGCAGATTTGAGATCTTTGTACCCCATGATTATTCAAGGGACGAGTGAAGAATAGACCACAGACAATAGACGATAGACCATAGCAGGATGTCTCCGATGCTGTGGTCTATGGATTGAAGACCATTGACCAATCAAACAACCATGAGCGACAAGACAATGAAAGTACTGCTGGCAGAAGACGACCCGAACCTCGGCACGTTGCTGCGCGAGTATCTGGAAGCCAAAGGCTTTGACACCACGTTGGCCATCAATGGAAAGCAGGGCTATGAACGGTTCAGGCAGGGCGGATTCGACATCTGCATACTCGATGTGATGATGCCCGTGAAGGACGGATTCACCATGGCCGAGGAGATCCGCCAGACCGACAAGGAGATTCCCATCATCTTCCTCACGGCCAAGAGCATGAAGGACGACAAGCTGCGTGGTTTCGAGATGGGGGCCGATGATTACATCACCAAGCCCTTCAGTATGGATGAGCTGCTGATGCGCATGCAGGCCATCTTGCGCAGAACACAGCCCGACAGCGACCGTCCGCAGAAGAAGCAGGCCATCACCGTAGGCGAGTTCCTATTCGACTATGACCGTCAGGCGCTGACACACAGGGGCGTGGAGCGCAAACTGACCACCAAGGAGAGCGAGCTGCTTTTCATGCTCTGCGCCAACCGCTATGACGTGCTTGACCGCAATTACGCCCTCAATAAGATCTGGGGCGATGACAACTATTTCAACTCACGCAGCATGGACGTTTACATCGCCAAACTGCGCAAATACCTGAGCGAAGACCCCGAAGTGGAGCTCGTGAACGTGCATGGCAAGGGATTCAAGCTGCTGGCGAAGGGTTAGGACCGTTCCAGTAGTGCTCCAAGCATAGATTCGAAGATAATCCTGCCATCCGTATTGCCCAATTCAAGGTCGGACGCGCGCTCTGGGTGAGGCATCATTCCGAAAACATTCCTGCCCTTGTTGCACACACCTGCAATGTGGCCAGTGGCCCCGTTCGGGTTGGCCGCATCGTCCAATTTGCCGGTAGGGTCGCAGTAGCGGAAAAGCACTTGGTCGTTAGACTGCATCTCTGCCAATGTGGAGGAGTCTGCATAGAAACGGCCCTCTCCGTGTGCAATTGGAATGGTGAGCACCTGCCCCGGCTCGATGGCCGAGGTGATGAGCGACCTGGAAGTCTCGCAACGGATGTTCACATTGCGGCAGATGAACTTCTGCGTGCCGTTGTGCAACAGCGCCCCTGGCACAAGACCTGCCTCGCAAAGCACCTGAAAGCCATTGCACACCCCGAAAACATAGCCGCCACGGTCGGCATGGGCGATCACCTCGGTCATGATGGGCGAGAAACGTGCAATGGCCCCCGACCGCAGATAGTCGCCAAAGGAGAACCCGCCTGGCAGCACCACCATGTCGCAGCCTTGCAGGTCGTGGTCCTTGTGCCACAGTTCCACCACTTCCTGTCCCATGATGTTGCGCAGCACATAGATCATGTCGTGGTCGCAGTTGGAGCCTGGAAAAATCACCACACCGAATTTCATAGCCGTTTTCTTTCCTGCAAAAATAGGGCTTGACAAAAGGGAAGAACTAAGGAATGACGGGGTATTTTTGACGGATTCTCAACAGACAGCGATGAACAGACGCGACCTCATCAGAAAGCTCGGAATGGCAACCGCAGGAATGGCGCTGGCCCCTTATGCCAAAGGCATGAACCCGTTCTTGGGCCCCGTCCTCGATTTCACCCGTGCAGATTTTGGCAAGGATTTCCTCTGGGGCGTGGCCACTGCCGCCTATCAGATCGAGGGCGCGTGGGACAGGGACGGCAAGGGCCCTTCCGTCTGGGACACCTTTTCGCACAGGCGCGGCAAGATCCACAACAATGAGAATGGCGATGTGAGCTGCGATTTCTACGGTCGCTTCGCCACCGACATCCCATTCGTCAAGCAGATGAACATGGACGTGTTCCGATTCTCCACGGCATGGGCACGCATCCTACCGAATGGAACGGGGCAGGTCAACCAGAAAGGCATCGACTTCTATCACCGTGTCATAGACACCTGTCTGGAAAATGGAGTGCAGCCATGGCCCACCCTCTACCACTGGGACATTCCTCAGGCCCTGGAGGACAAGGGCGGCTGGCAGAACCGCGATGTGGTGGGATGGTTCTCCGAGTATGCAGACCTCGTCACCCGTACCTATGGCGACAAGGTCAAGAACTGGATGGTGCTCAATGAACCGATGGCGTTCACTGCGATCGGCTATCTGTTGGGGGTTCACGCTCCGGGAAAGCAGTGGCCCAAGAATTTCCTTCCCACCGTACACCACGCCACACTCTGCCAGGCCGAGGGCGGGCGCATCATCCGAAGGAATGTGCCGGGGGCCAATGTGGGCACGACATTCTCGTGCTCATCAGCAGAACCCGTCAATGGGAATAAGGTACACCGCGAGGCTGTGAAGCGCCTCGATGTGCTCTTCAACCGCCTTTACATCGAACCTCCGCAGGGACTGGGCTATCCGATCGATGACCTGCCCATGCTGCGGAAACTGGAGAACTGGATCCAACCAGGCGACATGGAAAAGGTGAAGTTCGACTTCGATTTCTATGGATTGCAGAACTACACCCGATCGGTCATCAAAGGCAATGGCATCATCCCCTTCGTCAAAGGATCGCCCATGCAGCCCAAAAACCTGAAGCCCCGCCCCGAGATCACCGAAATGAACTGGGAGGTACACCCCATGGGCATTTACAAGATGCTGAAGTACTTCGCCAAGTATCCCGGCATCAAGAACATCATTGTCACCGAGAACGGTGCTTCATTCCCCGACAAGGTGGAGAACGCAAGGGTGCATGATGTGCAGCGCACCAGGTTCTATCAGGACTATCTGCGCGAGGTGCTGCGGGCCAAGCGCGAGGGGGTGAATGTGAACGGCTATTTCTGCTGGACGCTGCTCGACAACTTTGAATGGGCCGAAGGCTATGACACCCGCTTCGGCCTTGTTCACGTGGATTTCGAGACACAGGAGCGCGTGATGAAGGATTCAGGCCTCTGGTTCAAAGAGTTCTTGGCCGATTGACCATGGCCTGTCCCAACCTTGAGCTTTGAACCCGATCGCCCTCAATTACAAGGACTATGGCACCGGTTGCCCGATGGTGATCCTCCACGGGCTGTTCGGTTCGTTGGACAATTGGTTCTCGCTCGCCAAGGCATTTGCCGATGACCACCATGTCTATCTGGTCGATCAGCGTAACCACGGCCAATCGCCCCACACCGACTCGCATACGTATAGCGAAATGGCGGACGACCTCTTCCATTTCTTTCAGGAACATGGATTGAAGGATGCCGTGCTCATCGGCCATTCGATGGGCGGAAAGGTGGCCATGCGGTTCGCAGCAGAGCACCCCGAACTGTTGTCGAAATTGATCGTGGTGGATATGGGCGTGAAGGCATATCCCGTTCACCACGACCTCATCCTCCGCTCCATGCAGGCCATCGACCTCCCGAATGTCTCATCGCGCAAGCAGGCCGAAGAAGAGCTTGCCCGCTACATCAGCGAGCAGGACGTGGTGCAGTTCCTCACCAAGAACATCTATCGGAAGAAGAACGAGGACAGCTCTGCCGAATATGCGTGGCGTTTCAACCTCGACCGCATAGCCGAGGACATTGAGGAGATGGGAATGCCCATTTTCAACGGAAGTGCTGTCCCAACGCTGTTCATCAGCGGTTCGCAGTCGCGTTATGTGGTGCCCGAAGACGAAAAAGGCATCCGGGAGCTGTTCCCGAATGCCGCTTTCATCTATTTGCCCACAGGGCATTGGGTGCATGCCGAAGACCCCGCAGGACTGGTCGGGGCGGTGAAGGTGTTTATTGCAGGATGACCTTCTGCGAAAGTGTGCCGTTCGCACCATTCACCTGCAGCAGATAAACCCCTTTCGCGGTTCCGTTGAGGTCAAGCTGATGCTGTGATGCGCCTGCCGGTGCATTGATAGCATGGGAATACACGCTGCGGCCTGAGATGTCGAACAGGTGTACATTCAGTACATCCGACTGACGCATGTCCAATGTCATGTTCAGCAGACCTTCAGTAGGATTAGGGTAGATGCCCACAGTGCCGAAAGCCACTTCCTCAATGCTGTTGGGCGTGGTGAGACATGGAATCTCGGTCGGTTCCACCAGCGTCATGTCGCTGAAGTCGATGTAGCACACCCAGTTCACGCTGTCCACGAACGGGTTGCGGTTGCCCTGCACGCTCTCCACATAATCGTTGCGGGCGATCTCGTAGTTGCTCGGTGGGTCCTGCCAATGCCACTGCTTCAGCACATCCTGATCCTGACCGTACTGAACGAGGAAGTCAATCGGGTTCGGAAGCTCCCAACTATCTCCGGTGCCATTCCATTTGGCAGCCATGTACATTATGGCGCGTGCGGCATCGCCCTTGTGGCTGTCGCGTGGTTCATAGACGAGGTTGCCGTTGGCATCGGTGCCATACTTCGCACCGAGGAACGAGCTGGTCTGGTTCACAACCACCCCAAGCGGACGATTGCTGCGCACAGCATTAGCACTGTTCTGATGGGCGGGGAAGAGGTTGTGCAGGTCGCTGTACTCCATGCCTTCCTCATCGGGCCATGTGGGCATCCAGCTGTGCGGCCAAGTGTGCTCACGGCTGATGACATCATAGAAGAACGCACCGGGATAGAGATGCGCGTAGCCCGAATAGACACAGTTCACCACCCGCTGTCCGTCCGTGGTATCGCGCGCAGCGAAGTTGTCGATCATCACTGGCGCATAATTGCTGTAGTAGGTCTGGCTGTATGGGCTGTTGAGGCGGCTCTGCAGCGTACCGAGGAAGTTGGCGGTCGTGGCATCGATGCCCTGATAATAGTTGCCCATCATGTTGTCGGGCGTCTGCGTAGTACCGATCAGCGGGCTGTCCGTCCTGTAATTCTCGTAGCCGCTCGGCCCGTTGAAGGCATAGACGTAGAAGTTGTACTCCGTATTGGCCACCACATTCGTAGGGCGGAAGCTGCCGGCAGGACCCACGTGCACCACCTGTGTGATGGCATCGATGTAATCGCCCTTCACGTAGGTCTGTCCGTCTGTGGGCGGGGTCAGGAAGGCCGCGTTGATGCCGCGCGTCACCAGATACTTCTCCGCAACTGGGCTACCAGCGCTGAAACTCACATCATAGCCGTAGGTGGTCAGGTCGCTGATGGAAAGGTTGATGGCGGATGCGGTCGGTTCGGTGGCGAGATTCCCGCCAATTCCCAATAGGTTGATGACGTAGGTGCTCTCGTCCCCGTTCGCATCATTGTTCTCAATGGTCAGCGTTGCATAACGAGATCCGTTGGCCCCGGCACTGAAATTCACATCAAAACTCTCTGTGCCGTTGGCGGCCACGTCAAATGGGGTTGACACGCCCGAAATGGAGAAATCGGCCGCATTCGTTCCGGTGATGCTCATGCTGGTCACATTCAATGCGCTGCCACCTGAAAGATTGAAATTGGTGATGGTGAAAGTGGTCGATGGCAAGTTGCCGATCACATAAGTGTTGCCAGTGAATACCGCATTTCCGGCAACTGAGACATTGATCTCCTGAGCGTTTGTGGCTACCTGCGGAGCCAAAGAGATCTCATCGAGCGCGATATTCCGTCCGCTCTGTTTATTGGTGAAGAAGAAGCGGATATAACGGCTCGATGCCTGCGGGACATCCGTGTACTCAACGAAATTATCGGAGGCGGCATTGAGGTCGGCCGTGCTCAATACGCGCATTGCGGTCCAAGTATTGCCATTGGTCGATTCCTGAATGCTGAATGAGTCTCCGCTCGCAGTGCCTTGTCCTTTGACGTTGTAGGTGACCGAGCCGCACACGTCACCGAAGTTCACCAGCACATACTCACCAGTTGCGTCCAAGCGGCAGGCGGCATTCACAAGGCCGTTGGTGTAGCGCGTGTTGCCCACCACCACATCAAGGAGTTCTGACCAACCCGTTGGCAACGGGTCATCGAAATTGAAAGAGGTGGGGAGGGGCGCCTGCGCGGCAGCATTGAGCCAAAGCAGCAGGGCAATAGGGAAAGAGAGGAGCTTTTTCAAAAGGAATCGGTTCAAGGTTTAATGTTCAAGTACTGTATTCTGATCTAAAGTCTAAAACTTCACTGCCACTGAAGCCGTCCATCTGCGCCCCATGCCTACGAAAACCGAAGCTCCTGTGGCATCAAAGGTCTGCGAACCGGAGGCGTTGTTGTCGGCATCAGAAATGTAGAAAGCGTCAAGTACATTGAGCACACTTGCGCTCAGCGTGATGTCGGCTTTTTTCAGGTTAATAGTATAACCAGCATGAATGTCGAAGAGGTAGTACGCGGGCATTTGCCACGATTGCCTCCGCCTATTGTCCCCTTGCAGTGTGGTCGCATCAAAGTTGGCATAATTCCAATCGAAATACGTGAACTGCCCTTTGACATATCCATTCTTCAAGGGATAGAACTTCAATGCTCCCGCAACTTGGAGCTGTGCAGCATCGCCCACTTTTACACCCGTGGCATCAAAGTCTATTGAATCTATTGGCATATCACTCTGTTCGGCATAGAAATATGCAGTGGTGGCTCCTTGCCAGGTCCAATCGCCTATGGAGACAAGCCCTTCTACATCGAAGAAATATGGAGTCTTGTACACCGCGTCCAGCTCAATACCTTGGTGAACAGCTCCCAGATCGGGGATTGCCACCGCAACCAATGTGCCTCCAATGAGGACGGAACGGCTACGCACCGGGCGGTTCTCCCATGTCGTGCGATAGAGGTTGAGGTTGGCTGCCCAACGTGGATACTTCACCGAATAGCCCAACTCCAGTCCCCAAACGAATTCATTGCCAACGCCCTGAACCAACGAGAACGTGCTGCCCACATAGACATCATTGATGGTTGGTGGACGAAAGAACACACCCCCATTGAAGAACACGTTCATATGGTCGTTGATATTGTAGTTTACACCCGCTTTTGCAGTGCCGCCCCAATAACTTACCCAATCCATAGAGGCAATCTCGGCCTCTTCCGATTCGTGCGTGTAATTCTGTCCGTTATAGTTGATGGTATCATTGATTCCCAACGCTAGGCGCATCGTGGTGTCAGGCAGAAAAAGGTCGCGCTTGCGCATCCGGTCAGAGCGGATGTAGGCATTATACCCTCCAGATACACTCAGGAATCCTGAAAACTTCTTGGCTTTATATTCTAACTGGCCGAATACTCCAGCAGTGTACACCGATGTGTTGGTACGGAACCCCGCCACATCTCCTTCACGCTTCACGTTGTCGTCCGGGTTAAAGAGTTCGAAAGGCTGTGCCGTTGAATTGGACACAACATAGTCACCTCCTAATAGGTCGTAAGGGGTACTGTACTTTTCTACCCAGAAGACCCTTGCGTCCACCCCAACCGACATTTCCCATTTGGGGCTGATGGTGTAGTTCACGGTTGAAAGCAGGCCATACCAATAGTGATTGTTCATATTGGCCTGCACAAAATTCTTGGACTTATACTGGGATGTGTCATCTACTGCGAGGAGATCATAGGGCGGAACGAACACAGTACCATTAACGTTCTCATTATAGATGGCTCCCATGTCCAATTGGCCCCTATTGTCCAGTTCAGATGTGTTGCCCCTTAGGGCTGTTCCGCCACCCCGCCCCAACGAACCATAAACTATGTTGGAAACCGCCACCTTATCCTTTGCCCAGAAATGCTTCAGGTTGAAGACAGGCTTGTGATAGAAATTCTGGTTGGTGTTAAGGGTCTCTAACGATGCGTTCGGGTTGTTTCTACTGCGTCTCAAAACGCCCCAATCTGCATTGTAGCGCGGGCCATATCCGCCATATAAATTCGAGGTTACCGCGTTAGAATTGAAATCCACGCCAAGTTCGGCTGCATACTCTCGGTCATATATATGAATCTGCTCTTTCTGTTTGCGTTCACCACGATCTTGTGGTGCGCCCATAGCTCCAACGCTCAGGGTATGGTTGCCCAGTTGCTTCTGTAGCTTGATGAAGTAGAAGAAACGGCTGGCATAGGTCTGATCTACCCATCCGTCCTGGCGGTCGTAGGCAAATGCCGCTGTGACGCCCCATCCGTCTTTGAGCTTGCCAGAGTTATAGCCGATACTGGTGCGCACCAACCCATTGTTGCCCACCATGAGCTGTATCTCGGTAGAGCGTTTGGAGGTGATGCCCGTGGTGAGGATGTTCATACTACCACCCACCGCAGGGATGGAAAGCTTGCTGGCCCCCAGCCCGCGCTGCACCTGCACCCGTTGCGTAACGCCATCTAGCCCGAACCAGTTGCTCCAATACACCCAGCCGTTCTCCATATCGTTCATCGGCACACCATCGATCTGCACCGAGATGTTGCGCTGCGAGAAACCGCGGATCGTGACCCGTGCATCACCTGCGCCACCGCCCTGATTGGTGGCATAGACGCCCGGGGTGGAGTTGAGCAGCATGGGAAGGTCCTGTCCGCCCAGTTCCTGCTTGATCTTTACCGGGTCGATGTTGGTGAAGGCCACAGGAGTCTCGCGACCTACCGCCATATCGGCCACCACCTGCACCTCGTTCAAAGTGAAAGTTTTCAGAGCGAAATGCAGTTCCAATTGGCCGCCTCTCAGCGAAACGGGCTTCGTCTGCGTCTCATAGCCGATATAGGAGATGGTCAGCGTGTAATCTCCATTGGCGACATCGAGGGAGTAACGCCCATCAAGATCGGTCACCACGCCCAGACCCTCGGCCACAAGTACGTTGGCCGCAATGAGCGGTTCGCCCGATGTGGCGTCCTTCACCGTTCCATAGAGACGCGTCTTCTGCGCACTGGCCGTGAACGACAGCGCCAACAGAAAGGGCAGCAGCCTTTGTATCATCATGGAAGGGTTCAGTTGCCCTTGCCGATCATCACCCTGCGGGAGGCCACGGTGCCATCGGCCATCAGCAGACGCACCACATAGATGCCGTCTTGCAGCGTACTGAGGTCGAGACGGTTCGTACGGATGCCCTGTGCCATCTTCACTTCCTCTGCCTGACGTCCGATGATGTCATACACCTCAATGGCAGCAATGTCCTTGTTGGCAGAAATCATCAGCACCTTGTCGGCAGACGGGTTGGGGAACACATTCATTTTCGCAGGCTCCTGATTGCGCACGCTGAGTGCAGAACAAGCACAGTCATGCCAACCGAGGTTGGTGAATGAATCCTCTGGCAAACTGTCCCACTCCACCTCCGGCAGGAACGCATCCAGACCGTCTGTGTCGCCTTTCAACACGGTTGATTTACGGATCAGGGTCTTGTCCACAGTCCACCATGTGCCGTTGCCATCGCTCCAAGCAGTTCCGGGATCCTCACCGATGCGACCAACAACATCAATCAGATCGCTCGTTCCTTTGATCAACGGCACGGCATCATCACCATTGAAATAGAAAGGCGAGTTGGACTGGACGTAAACGGGATTCACGAACACATCACCGACAGCAAGCAAAGCGTCATCCACGGGAGCCTCGAAGCCTGTTCCGTTCGGGTCGCGTTTGTCAACAACGATCACATAGGTGCCATAAGGGGCAATTGTGCCTGTCAGCATTCCTGTTTCCTCGTTCAGAAGCATGGGGGTGCCGGCTCCGTCACGAAACCGTCCCACATTGTATCCGGCCATATCAATGGGTGCATTGGTCGGATTGTAGAGTTCAAGCGCACGGTTGTTGCCGCTGCCTACAACATATTCGGAGATGAACAGTTCGGAGCAGTCCTGTGTCTGGGCCTGTGAATTGACACAAAAGGCGGGTATGGCGAGGGCAAGTAGCAGTTTTCTCATTTTGAGGAGGGAAGGTTAGACGGGGCAAAAGTAGCCTAATGCCCAGCATGGCAAGTGACGGCAAGTTTCCAAGGCATGCTTTATTAACAATTCCTTGAAGCATGCAGCGAATCAAAAGGAAGATTACCTTTGCCGCCCACTTGCCCAGGTGGCGGAACTGGTAGACGCGCACGTTTCAGGTGCGTGTGCCGCAAGGCGTGGGGGTTCGACTCCCTTCCTGGGCACCAAAGTGCATAAGGCCCTGTCGGAAACGGCAGGGCTTTTTTGTTGATGTGATTCAGAGAAGGGCCAGACAGCCGTCCTCTCTGGCCCGGATCGCTTTCTGCTCTGGCTCGGTCTTGTCACCATGGCCAAGCAGGTGCAGCACACCATGCACCATTACGCGATGCAGCTCTTCCTCAAACGCAATACTGAGGTCGGCCGCATTTTCACGAACCCGGTCCACGCTGATGAAAAGATCGCCTGATATCACTGGCCCTTCGCAGTAATCGAATGTGATGATGTCGGTGTAGTAGTCGTGCTGAAGATGGTCGATGTTCATCTTCAGCAGATACTCGTCAGAGCAGAAGATGAAGCTCACCGCACCGGGGGTCTTTCCTTCAGACTCAATGACCTTGACGATCCATTGGGAAAGTTTCTCCTGCTGATCTGGGAGAAATTCAGTGTCTTCAGAGAAGAAGTCCATCTAAAGCATGAAGTGGTGGGTGAGCAGATTGTAAGGAAACAAAGAGTGGTCTGCCAAAATCCTTCAAGCCGCCACCTTGAACACCATTTCCACCGTGGCCCCGTTGTCTCGGAATTCGACCACATCTGCAAGATTGCGCATCAGGAACACGCCCCGGCCGCTGATCTTCTCCAGATTGGCGGGATCTGTTGGATCGGGCAGGTGCTCGTGGTCAAAGCCTTCGCCCTGATCCTTCACAATGAAGTGGAGTGACCTGTCACCGTTGCTATAGAACTCGATATCGACCTGCTTCAGCGGGTTCTGGCGGTTGCCGTGATTGATAGCGTTGTTCACCGCCTCGGTGAGCGCAATGAGGATGTTGCCATAGTAGTCCTCATCCACGTTGAACTTGGAGCACACATCATCCACGAGCTTTTCGGCCATGACGATATTGTCGGCCTTTGACTCAAAGTTTACAGTCAATTTTTCCATCAGCGCAGATCATTCCATCTGCTTCTTGAAGTACTCGTCCACTTTCTCCCTATAGAACGGATTGAGATTGGCGGGCACGGTCCGAAGCAGTTCGGTCTCGTTGTTTTTCCGCCTTTTGTACTCAAAATAAATCTCAGGGTTACCGTAGTCCTCGTCTTTTGCCTCGCGGCTCTCTCTGCGCTCCTCCTGTTCGCGTTCGCGCTCAGCTTTCTCGGCCTCCAACAGTTTCACAAGTATTTCCTGCTGGCGCATCATGGTCTCGCGGGTGATCTGTTTGTTCACGATGTCGGTCTCGGTCTGCTCCATCAGGCGGCTCAGGTCGTCCATGTCGCCACCGCTGCCCTTGCCACCCCCTTGTTTCTTGAGTTCGTTCTCGTACTCGCGCACCATCTGGCGTAGGGCCTCCTGCTGCGCGGCCATCTTGGCCATTTCCTTGCTCATGCCCATGCCGCCCTGCCCGGGCTTGTTGCCGCCCGGCTTCGGTCCTTTCTCCTGTCCGCCCTTTTCCATGCCCTTCTTCATCTGCTCCATCTGCTTGTTGAGCTGTTCCTGTAGCGAGCGCATTGTGGCTGCCGATGGCTTATTGCCTTTGCCGGGCTTCTTGCACGAACCGCTGCCTGATGCCTGTGCCATGGCGTTCTGCATCTGTTCGATGGCCTCGCTCAGGAGCAGTGCGAGGTTGTTCACCGAGGTGAGCGCCTGCTGTTGCCGCGATGCCGCTTCGGGCGTCCTGCGGTCGGCCATGGAACCGATGGCCTTGCCCATGTTGCTGTTCACGGAGCGTATCTCGCGGTTCACCACGGTCTCGATCTGCGGCACACGCTTGCTGAGGGCGTAGAGCGAGTCCTCGATCAGTTTGCTGTCGTCCTTCAATTTCAATTGCTCACGGGCAAGCTCAGTGTATTTGGGATCGTTGCGGTTGGTGCCCTTCAGCGTCAGCATCAATTTCTCCTGGTCGAAGCTGAGGGTGAGCAGGTTGTCAACGATCTGCCGCAGTGCATCAAGGTCTTCGCTCTGCGACTCCTGCTGCATCTGCGCCATCATTTCGCCCATTTTCTGAGCCATGTTCTCCATCTGCTTGGCGGCATTCTTCTGCGATTCAGAAGCTTTCTTCTTCTGGTCTTTCTGAAGCTGGTCCTCGGCCTCTTTCTGTTCTTCGCTCACGGACTCCTTCTCGTCCGCCATGTCCTCCATCTTGTTGGGCTTCTCCAACTCCTCGTTCTGCTTCTCCAGGTCGTCCATGTCCTTCTTCAGGCCATCGAATTCCTTGCTCAGTTCCTCCTGCTTCTCCGCCAGTTCGTCCTTGTCGCTGTCCTTGTTCAGTGATTCCTCCGAGAGCTTGTCCTGTTCGTTGGCCAATTCTTCCATACGCTCCTTGGTCTGTTCGAGTTTCTGCTCAAATTTCAATTGCTTGAAAAGTTCGAGGCTGCGGTCAAGTTCCTTCTCCAGATCCTCCGCGCTGAACTTCATGTCCTCCAGCAATTCCTGCGCCTTGTCCTTAGTAAGCTCGTCCATCAGCTCCTCCATCTTCTTAAAAAGCTCCTTCATCTCATCCGACATCACCTCATCGAACAGCTTCTCCAACTGCTTCTGCTTTTCCACCAGCGCGGGGTCGAACTCCATGAACTCGCTCATCTTGGAGTTCTTTTGCTGGTTCTCCTGCTTCATCTGCTCCACCTGTTTTTTCAGATCCTTCTGCATCTCGATGAGTTCCTGCATCTTCGCCTTGTCCTCCCACGTGAGTTGCTGCTTGTCGAGCATGTCCTTCTGCATCTTGCCCAACTCCTTCTGCATCTTCTGGGCCTGCTTGACAGCCTCGCTCAGCTCGTCCTTCATCTTCTCGCCCTTGGCATCATTCTCCTCCGCCAGTTCGTTGAGGGTGGGCAGGCGGTAGGTGCGCTTGTCGGTGCGGGCCGATTTGCTGCCGTTCACACCATCGTTGTCCCACACCTCGAACCAGTACTCCAGCACATCGCCAGGCGCGAGTTCCATTCTTCCCAAGTCCCAGAAATGGTAGAAATCCTCGCTGGTCCTGCCTTTCGGAACGGCCAGTTCCTGCTCCTGCACGGCCTCCTCGCCCTTGCCGCTGCGGATGACCGAGTAGCGGAAACGCAGGGCCGAGAAACCGTAGTCGTCCTTTATCTGCCCGCTGAAATAGAGCCTTTTGGGGTTCAACGAGTCGGGTGTCTCCTCTGCCGCGATGCTGGGATAGAGGTCGGGGATGATCCCGATGGTATAACGCAGCGAGTCGGCATGTTTCAGGTAATTGTTGCTGGTCAGAACGGTATAGGCCGTGCTCTGCCGAAACCGCTGCGAGAGACTGAAACCGTCCTTTCCCGTGCGCTCAGGCAGGTGCAGCGAGTCGTCCATCAGCAGGTGCAGCTGCTCGGTCTCAGAGGTGCGGAATCGCCAGGTGACCTTCGTTCCCGTGGGAATGAGCAGATCACCGTTGTTCTGACGCGTCTCCATCTTGCTGCCCGTGTAGGTGGGATAGTCCAGCTCCACCTCGAAGGCCAGTACACTTGGTTTGGGATAGACCTTCAACTCGTAGCCTTGCGAGCGGAATCCGCCTCCGTAGAGCTGGAATGTCTGGCTCTCTCGAGGCTGGCGGAACACGTAAGTGAACAGCGCGGCATTCTCTCGCACCATCATCTGCCGGGTCCCGTCCACTTCTATGTACAGATCGCTGGGCACCTCATCGCCCTCCAGACGGATGCTGAGCGGAAAATCCTGCAGGGCCACAGTCTCCAGCCCATCGTTCATCACCACAAAGCGGAACGGGGCCATGTCCTCGAACGCAGTACCGTGGCGCACGATGCGGGTGGTGCTGTCGCGCACCATGCTGGGTGCAACTATGAGCAGCGTTAGCAGCACGAGTGCGGGCGGCAGCGCAAAACGAAGGAACCGCCTGTTCTCGCGCAGGTCGATGGCCGCCACGAAGGGCATGGGGCGCAGCTCGGCCGTGCGCTGGTCTATGCTGGCCAGCAGCAGTTCCGACCCCGCACCCGCTGTCTGCGCCTGCCGTTGCAGTTGCAGCGTGTTCAACAACTTATCTTCTATGGTGGGGAAATGCTTTCCAATGATGGTGGCAGCCTCATCGTGGCTGATAACCGGCCCGATGCGCCTGAGTCGAACCGCTGGCAGCCCCACCCACAGCCCCAGCGCGGCCAGGGACACTGACACGAAGGCGTAGAAAAGCACCGTCCGCGTGCCCGTGCCGAAATGCCCGAAATGCTCCATCACCGCCAGCCCCACGAACAGCCCCACGATGAGGCCCGTGCTGAGCAGCGCACCGCGTATCACCTGATTGAGGTAATACTTGCGGGTGAACGCATCCAGTTTTTCTATGAGCAGACCGTGCTGTGCCATTATTTGGATGCTACGTCATCGCCCACGATGGTGTGATGTTTCGGGGGGATGCAAAGGTAGGCAGGGCTCCTGACTGCGTTGGCACAACATGGCTGTATGAATAAGCCACGTCCCGGATGTTTATCTTTTCCAGTTCCCGCTGTAGGTGAGGGTATCTTCGCGCCCAAAATCCGGATACCGCTGATGTTCAAACACTTTTTACCCTTTGCCCTTGTGGCACTTCCTTTCCTTTCATTCTCGCAGTATGAGGCCCCTAAGGGATACAGGCCTTCAGATGGCAATGATGTGTCTCCCGCCAAGTATCACTGGAAAAAGGAAACGAAATACAAGGACTACACGATGCAGTCCTACTACATCGAAATGCGCGATGGCATTCCCATTGCAGTGGACGTCTATCTGCCCAAGACCAAGGTGAAGGATGAGAAGTTCCCCACCATTCTCCATCAGACCCGCTACTGGCGCAGCATTGAGCTGAAATGGCCCTACAAATGGTTCCGCAAGAACCCGATAGGCCCGCTAGGCGATTTCATGAAACCTGTTATTCTGAACGGTTATGCCGTGGTGGTGATCGATTCGCGTGGGAGCGGTGCGTCCGGAGGGTTCCGACATCATCCGTGGAGCAAGGACGAGGTGGCCGACATGACCGAAATCGTGGATCACATCATCAAGCAGCAATGGAGCAATGGAATCGTGGGCGCAGCAGGGGCATCCTATAGTGGCACCACCTCCGAGTTCCTGCTCACCGTGAAACATCCTGCGGTGAAGGCGGTGGTCAACATGTACTCGCTGTTCGATGTCTATACCGACAACGCCTTCACGGGTGGGATGCACAACGCATGGTTCACCCGTGTGTGGGGCGAGGCCAACGAGGCGCTGGATGCCAACACGCTGCCTGCCCATGCCAGCAAGGCCAAGAAATTCATCAAAGGCGTGCTGCCCGTGAAGGCGGGATTCAAGAATGAGAAGGGACGGGAGATATTGGAACGCCACATCCGCGAGCGCGACAACCGCAACGTGCATGAAGGCGCCCTCACCATGGATTTCCGTGACGATGTGCCGAAGAACGGTGCGGCCGAGAATGCCGATGAGTTCAGTCCGCACATGCGCTGGAAGGCGCAGGATGCGTCCGGAGCAGCCGTCTATAGCTGGAGCGGCTGGTATGACGGGGCCTATCAGAATGCTGCCGCCAAGCGCCATATCACACTTTCAAACCCACAGAACCGCCTCATTTTCGGCCCATGGGAGCATGGTGGTCGGTGGAACTGCGGCCACACCAACCCTGGCCCGTCAGGCTTCGACCACATCGGGGAGGTGCTGCGTTTCTTCGACCATCACCTCAAGGGCCACGACACTGGCATCGACAAGGAGAAGCCCGTCCACTATTTCACCATGGTGGAGGAGAAATGGAAGACCTCCGATGTGTGGCCACCCAAGGAGGCGAAGCCACTGTCGGTGTTCCTGGCCGAGAACAACAGCCTTACTTGGGGCAACGATTTCAGCGCGCACGAGCAGATGAAGGCCGACCTCAAGTTCTGGGGCGATTCAGTGAACGTGCTCAAGAGCCGGGGCGTTCTGAAGATACTGGACGGCATAAAGGGTGAAGGCCGTCTGAGCGATGCGGACGAGAAGCAATTGGCGCACTACCGCAAGGTGGAACAGCAGTTCAATGATGCGCTGGCGAAGCTGAACGCCATCGCCCCGAAGATCCGTGAGCTGCGCGACAACTCCGTTGGACAGGACATCCTTGCGGTGGACACCACTGTGAATACGGGTCAGGTGACGCGCTATGAGAGTGTTGCAGGAAGACTGAAGACACCACTTGTCTATCCCGACCGCGCCAGCCGCGATTCGGCCCTCCTGGTCTATGACTCCGCTCCACTGGACGCTGACATGGAAGTGACCGGGCATGTTGAGGTGCTACTGCATCTGTCCTCCTCCTCCAATGACGCACAGGTGTTCGTCTATCTGGAGGATGTGGCGCCTGATGGTTCGGTCGAATACGTCACTGAGGGACTTTTCCGTGGCATTCACAGGAAGATCGGAGAGAATGCCCCTTATGCCATGGCCGAGCCTTACCACACCTACCTGAAGGCCGATGCCCTGCCGTTGGTGCCGAGCGAGGCCGCTGAGCTGAACTTCGGAATGCTTCCCGTGTCGTATCTCTTCAAGAAGGGGCACCGCATCCGTATCGCCATTTCCGGGGCCGATGCCGAGCACTACCGCAACATGACGAAAGACCAACCGACCTACACCATACACCGCACTTTTACCCATCCGAGCAAAGTGGTGCTACCGGTCATACGGAAGTAGTAGGCGGCCACATGCCCCTGTTCGGGACTCAATTGTCTACCGCCCAAACAGGGAGCGGGGATTTTACTGCCGCTTGTACTGTCAGTGGCAGTATGCAATGCACATCGATGCATCGCCTATACGGCCAGTTGAACTGACATAAATCATATTTTACTACGCGAATGCACTTAGAAACATCGGTTTACTCCCTTTTACCTTTGCTTTCTCAGAAGCAAAATCATGAAACCGAACCTCAAAGCATCTCTCCTTGGACTAATCCTGACGGCCCACGCAGCGCAGGCCACCGTGCGCACCGTTAGCAACGATCCTCAGAGTCCGGGCCAGTTCACCTCCATTGCAGCAGCCATCACCGCTGCCAGCAATGGCGACACCATCTACATTCAAGGGACCAACATCAACTATGGCGGTTTTTCAGTCAATAAGAGCTTGACTTTCATTGGTTCGGGTCACAATCCTCAGAATCAGAACTCCTCCCGCTCGCTGGTCAACACTATAACCCTGTTGGCGGGAAGCAACAGCTCCAAATTCTATGCGCTGGTCATGCTCGGAAACATTTCATCCTCTGCGGCCATTTCAGATGTCACTGTGGCCAGAAACCACATTTCTGGGAGCATCTATCTCTCCAGCACATGCCCGAACTGGCGGGTGGAGAGCAACATCTTTGCGGCAACCGGTCAGAACATGTATGGCGGCAACACAGGAGGCACGAACAACTGGTATGTCGTGAAGAACGTGTTCAATGGCTCCATTGATTACTTTATAGGTTCCTACAATTATTTCTTCAATAACCTGTTCCTGCGCAATGCTCAGTCCTTTATCGGCATGTCCAATTGCTATGTGTACAACAACATTTTCTACCGCGCTGTGCCGAGCCTCAGTATCTCCGCATCGGTGTTTGAGCGGAACCTGTCCTATCAGTGTACCAACAACAGCTTTCCCAATGGCACCAACCTGATCGGTCAGGATCCACAGTTCGTGAGCTTTCCATTGGCCGGTGCAAGTTTCAGTCTGACACACAATTATCGGCTGCAAGGCACTTCGCCATGTATTGATTATGGCATAGATGCCGAAGACATCGGTCTCTACGGAGGGTCGATGGGATACTATGAGCAGAACGGTATTCCGAGCATTCCGCAGTTGCGCGAGTTCAATATCACGTCTGCCACCACGGTTCCGGTCGGAGGCACGGTGAATATCAGTGTCAAGTCCACCATCCGTCCATAATCCTTGATAAAGAGGAAATGAAACGGGAGATCCGGTCTCTGCTTTGCGTTGCCCTGACGATTTGTTGGAGCCATGCTGCATTGGGCCAGGGCATAAGTGCAGCTGAATATTTTTTCAATGCCGATCCAGGAGTGGGCAGTGGCACTGCCATCCCGATCATTGCCACACCCGATTCCATATCGTTCAATGCCACGGTTAGCACTACAGGGCTTGATAATGGATATCATCTTCTATATGTGCGCACCAGAGACGATCAGGGAAGATGGTCGCTGCATGCACCACGGAGAATTGAAGTCCACGACCTGAATATGGCCGAGGCCGAGTACTTCTTCAACACCGATCCAGGGGTGGGCAGCGGCACCGCGATCACTGTTGCCACCACGCCCGATTCGGTGGCCTTAAACGCCACAGTGAATACCACAGGGCTTGCCAATGGATACCATCTGCTGTATGTGCGCACCAGAGACGATCAGGGAAGATGGTCGCTGCATGCGCCACGCAGAATAGAGGTCCGCGACCTGAACATGGCCGGGGCCGAGTATTTCTTCGACACCGATCCAGGGGTTGGCAACGGCACCGCAATCACTGTTTCTACCTCGCCCGATTCAGTGGCCTTCAATGCCACGATAAATACCACCGGACTTGCCAATGAATACCATCTTCTGTATCTGCGCACCAGGGACGACCGAGGAAAATGGTCACTGCATGCGCCACGCAGGATAGAGGTCCGCGACCTGAATATGGCCGGGGCCGAGTATTTCTTCGACACAGATCCAGGGGTGGGCAACGGCACTGCGATCGCTGTTGCCAACACGACCGATTCGGTGGCCTTCAATGCTACCGTGAACACCGTAGGACTTTCCAGCGGATTTCACATGCTCTATGTCCGTACAAGAGATGACCGTGGAAAATGGTCGCTCCAAGCTCCAAGAAGAATGAACATCTCCTCCTCGATCGTGGCCGCAGAGATATTCTTCGATACCGACCCAGGAATCGGAAACGGCAATGCACTCACCCCTGGCGTTGCCTCTGACTCGGTAAGTTGGACACTGACAGCCACCATACCTGCCCTCAGCCTTGGCGACCACAACATGTATGTCAGAACCAAGGACGACCACGGTGTATGGGGTCATTACTCGCTGCTTCAGCTCATCACGGTCATCACCGGTCCCAACGTGTGGACAGGTAACTCAAGTCAGCTTTGGAACGTCACGCTCAACTGGAGCAACGCCACTGTTCCATCGGGAACCGACAACGCGCTTGTTCCGACCACACCGATCGGTGGAAACTTCCCAACGGTGAACATCCTGACAGCCTCTGTGAACGACATCGAGATAGAGACCGGTGCCACGCTCACTGTCACCTCTGGCAACGCGCTTACCGTGGAAGGCGCACTGACCAATGATGGCACCGTGTACGTGAATAATGCCGGGAGTCTGGTGCAGACCACTGGAAGTGATCTTTTCGGGAGCGGCCAGTTCCAATTGCAGCGTGTGGGAAGCAGCGTCTATGACTATTGGAGCTCACCCATATCCTCCGCCACCCCGAACTTTCTCGGAACCACGGTCTACCAGTTCGACCCGTCCACCGGAACAGCCGATCATGGGGATGATGCCTTCGATCCGGGCTGGGTGGCCCCTGGCGCAACCATGACCCCCGGAAAGGGATTTGCCGCCTATGGAGCAGGCACAAAGACCTTCATCGGTATTGTCAACAACGGCCCGGTCGATATCGGGGTCACCGCCCACCCATTGCCCAACGTCAGCTACAACCTTATTGGCAACCCTTACCCTTGCGGAGTGGATGTGAACACATTCCTCACTGCCAACAGTGCGCTGTTGGCCACTGGGGCCATTTATCTCTGGGACGATCCGGGCACGAACACCTACGTGACGGGCGATTACGCCACCCGCAACGGAACAGGCGGAACTGCCGGAGGTGGAGGCCACACTCCGACTCACATCATTGGCACTGCCCAAGGGTTCAAAGTGCAGGTGAATGGCAATGGCAACATCAACTTCACCAATGCCATGCGAACCACGGGAAATAGTCCCATGCTTTTCCGCCAGTCACAGAACCAGCGGCTCTGGCTATCGGCCCTCAGTGCAGGCAACAGGTTCAATCAGACCCTGATAGGTTTCATGGAAGATGGCACTGATGGAGTGGACTGGCTATATGACGCACCCAAATTGAACCCTGTAGGACAGCTCAGCCTCTACAGTTCTCTGAATGATGAACCGTATGCCATCCAAGGCTTTGGCCCATTGGGCGCTGGACGGGTTGTTCCCCTCGGCCTGCATTCCTACTTCCAGACGATCGTCACCATAGCTTTGGACAGCACGGACAATCTCAATGGACAGGACATTGTTCTTGAAGACCGTCACCTCAATATATTCCATGACCTGCGTGCAAGTGACTACACATTCATGAGCGAACAGGCGCACTACAGCGACCGATTCTTTCTGCATGTTTCGTCCGAGTTGGTCACAGCAGTAGAAGAAGGCCCGACAGTGCAACGGATGCAAGGATGGACCTATCAGGGAATTCTGACCGTTGTTATGGATGGGGCCCTTGCGAAAACAGCAACAATCCAGATACTCGACCTTATGGGTCGTCAGATCTGCGAACGAGCCGTGACCGAACCTCGCACCCAATTGGATATGCGCGCGATGAGCCATGGCATCTATATCGTGAGGATGATCAATGGTGCGGACTCGTGTCAGTTGAAGGTGATGAATTAGCATTGGCTGGTGCTGATCCGGTCGCTGGAATTATAGGTCTTTCATACTCCAGAGCGATGCGTACCACAAGGGCTCCCCACTCTGCCCCGCACCATTCCGCCCCTACCTTTGCAGCCCATCGTCATGCTGCAGACCTCTTCTCTCCACTACTCCTACCCACAAGGCCCGTCATTCGCATTTCCCGACCTGCATGTAGGGCTTCAAGAGGTGCTGCTCGTGCTCGGTAGGTCAGGTTCGGGCAAGACCACATTGCTGCATCTGCTCGCAGGGCTGATGTCGCCTGTGGGCGGATCGGTCACCGTGAACGGTACAGTCCTTTCGACCCTCTCGGGCAGTGGCATGGATGCTTTCCGAGGGCAGCACATCGGGCTGGTTTTCCAACAGCCGCTGTTCATCCGTTCGGTGAATGTGATGGAGAACCTTCAATTGGCCCGCACCCTCGCGGGGCTTCCGGCAGATGCCCATCGCGCCAATCAGCTTCTGTCAGAGCTCGGATTGGATGAAAAGGCAACGCAGATGCCGCAGTCGCTGAGCATCGGTGAGCGGCAGCGGGTCAGCATTGCCCGCGCCCTGATGACCTCACCCGGCCTGCTCCTGGCCGATGAACCGACCTCGGCCCTGGATGACGCCAACTGCCTCCGCGTGGCACATCTGCTTCAAGAAGCCGCCAGCCGTCACGGTGCTGCCCTCGTCATCGTTACGCATGACAGAAGACTGAAAGACCGTTTCACCAACGCTGTGGAGCTATGAACATGCTGCGCCTCAGCTGGGCCAATCTCCGGGCCGACCGCCTCAGCACCGTCCTCAGCATCATGCTGCTGGCCATTGGCGTGGGCATGGTGTCGTTCGTAATGGTGGCGGGAGCGCAGATGCTGGACCGCTTCAACCGCGACATTCGTGGCATCGACATGGTGGTGGGCGCCAAGGGCAGTCCGCTCCAGCTCATCCTCTCGGCCGTCTATCAGATGGACAGCCCCACGGGCAACATCCCTTTGAGCGAAGCGCAGAAATTGCAGAAACACCCATTGGTGAAATACAGCATTCCGCTGGCCTATGGCGACAGCTATCAGGGCTATCGCATAGTTGGCTCCGAGGTGCGGTATCTGGAACACTATGGGGCCCAATTCGCTGCGGGAGAGGGCTGGACAGACGATTTTGAGGCGGTCTTGGGCAGTGTGGTGGCCGAGAATCTCGGTCTCAGACTGGGCGACCATTTCCATGGTTCGCACGGACTGGTGGACGATATGCAGGTTCACGAAGAAGCGGCATATCATGTGGTGGGGATCCTGAATCCCACAGGAACCGTGTTGGACAGGCTCATTCTTACCAACATTGGCAGTGTGTGGCATATCCATGGCGAGCATGCAGATGCAGCAGAGGAAGCACAGGCGGAGCACGGCCATGCGGACGAAGAACATGCCCACCAGGCAGCAGAGGACGACCGCGAGATAACCGCACTCCTCGTCAAGTTCAAAAGCCCGATGGGCATGATGCAGCTGCCGCGCCACATCAACGCCAACACCTCCATGCAGGCCGCGCTCCCCGCCATCGAGATCAACAGGCTCTACGAACTGCTGGGCGTAGGTTTCACCACGCTGCAGATCATCGGGATGCTCATCATGGCGATTGCGGCCATCAGCGTGTTCATCTCTCTGCTCAATTCACTCAAGGACCGCAAGTATGAACTGGCCCTGATGCGCTCGCTCGGTGCATCGCCTGCCAAGCTGTTCGGCATGGTCATCATGGAAAGCCTCCTGCTCTGTGCCATCGGCTATGCGGCAGGCATCGCCTTGGGCCGCGCAGCACTGCTGCTGATGTCATATCTGAGCGAACAGCAGATGCAGTTCCAGCTTTCGGGCGGATGGTTCAGCGCGGAGGAGTTGTGCCTCTTGCCCATCACCTTGCTCATTGGCCTCTTCGCTGCGTTGATCCCTGCATTTCAGGCATACAGGACGGATATTTCAGAGATACTTCGCAATGAGTGAGAAAATGGAGCGTATCAGCAGATCAGGGTATCAGCGAATCAGTGCCTTGACCACGAAGGCGCACGAAGGCCTATCACAAAGGCGCACGAACTTTGTTTCACGCGAAGATGCGAAGAAGCAAAGGGCGGTGAATCGCAAATCGTCAATCGTCAATCGTTCTTCGCAAATCCTTTTCTCCCTTGTCCCCATTGTCCTCCTGCTCCTGATTTCCTCCTCTGTCATCGCCCAGCACCGCAGGATCGACTGGGACCTCCTCGCCAAGGTCGAGTGGTCGGAGAAGTACTCCGAGGAGCATGACGAGGTGTTCTATTACCCCAAGTTTGCAACGGAGGTGTTGGCCGTCAACGGACAGCCCGTGCAGATCAAGGGCTACGTCATCCCTGTCGATGTCGAGACCGGCTACTTCGTGCTGTCGGCCAACCCTTTCGCGAGCTGTTTCTTCTGCGGGCAGGCCGGCCCAGAGAGCATTCTTGAGCTGCAGATGAAAGCAGGCGGCAAGAGATTCAAGACCGATGATGTCGTCAGCTTCAAAGGCACGCTACGCCTCAACTACGAGGACCTCATGCACTGCAATTATATCCTTGAAGAGGCCGAGGTGGTTAAATGATCGCGGATTGACGAACTGGTCTCAGTACTGCACCCAACCATTTTCCATTTCCCATTTTCCCTACAGATGAAACTCCTGCTCACCATCGCTTTCGCCCTCTCGCTGCAATCTGCGGTGGCGCAGCGCATGGTGGACTGGAGCACTTTGGCCAACGTCACCTTCACCCGCGAGTTCTCCAAGCAGTTCGGTTTTGAGGTGAATGTGAAGCCGCCCAGGTTCGCCCCCGAGATACTCGCTTTGCACGGGCAGACCGTGAGGGTGCGCGGCTACGTCATTCCCGTGGACATGGAACTGGGCCTCTACATGGTCTCGGCAAATCCGTTCGCAAACTGCTTCTTCTGCGGTGGTGCAGGGCCAGAGACAGTGGTCGAACTGTTCGGAGCAGAGAAGTTCCCGCGTTTCAATACCGATCAGGTGGTCACCTTTCAAGGCAAGTTCCAAGTGAGCACTGGCGGAGAGATGGGCGGTGTGCCCTATCAGCTCTTTCAGGCAAGGATGGTGAAGTGACCGAACAGCGCAATCTTCGGTAACTTTGGCCCATGCTTCGCACCGAACACATAATCAGACAGTTGACGGATCGCAAGGCTCAGCTGCGTGAGGCGGGCGTCACAGAGGTCGGGCTTTTCGGATCATCCCTCAAAAACGAGCGGCACGAAGGAAGCGATGTGGATGTGCTCATTGATTTCGCAGAGACCGAAGAGACCTATGGCAATTTCCTGAAGGCTTGCGAGATTCTCGAAGCCGCTTTCAAAGGAGTCCGAGTGGACATCGTCACAAAGAAAGGTCTCAGCCCGTTCCTGCGCAATGCCATTCTCAGTTCAGTCCGCTATGTCTGAAAAAGACCATCGTCTCATCCTCCACCACATGCTCTCTGAATGTGAGTTCATTCTTTCCCAAAAAGGGAAGGGACTCTCATTCGGAAAGTTCATGGCAGATGAGACCCTGAAACGGGCCGTGGTGAGAAGCCTCGAAGTGCTGGGCGAGGCCACTAAGAAGATACCCGTTGATGTGAAACTCCAATGGAACGCGATAGATTGGAAGGCGATTGCAGGTATGCGCGACCGACTGATACACGATTACATGGGAGTGAACTACACCATTGTCTGGGATGTGATTCAGCACAGCATTCCCGAATTGGATACGACCATCAGGGCAATCCTTGAGAAGGAAGCATCATAGCCCTTCCTTCAATTGCCCATTCCCCTCATCAGCACGAACCCGTGCTGTTTCCCCTGATAATGGTTGTGGATAAGAATGGTGCGCAATGGTTTTACAGCCTGGCGAAGCACCGTCATCGGCACAGGTTCCCTTCCACTCAGCAACTGTGCAACATACCACGTGGCGAAAGCACTGGCCGAGGGCGATTCCCCGAAAATGTTCTTGAACGAAAGTCTGCCCGCTCCCGGAAGCACCGCATCTGCGAAGCTGTGATAGACAGGGTCGGAACCGGCATCGCCCGAAAGGCCCATCATCACCCCATCCACATCCGAATAGGCCAGTCCGTTCCGCTTCAGTAGCTGCGTGGCCTTTGCCAATAGGTCGCCCATCGTGGGAAATGAGATCACATCGAAGTCCACGATCTCCGCCACAGCATCTTCGGGCACATCCTGCACAACGAACATGGCGGCACCCTCACCGTTCACCGCGCCCGGGGTCTTGGAAAGGTAGAGCCCGTCCGCCCGCACCTCATCCTTCTTGATGAACCCCGCCAGCGTCTCGATGCGGAACTGCGCAGGCGAGATCTCCTCCACGCAGCCCACCATCATCCGTTTCGCAGCACCCTCCCTCATCAGAAGCCACGCGTCCATCAGGCCGTTCTCGAACGAGATGCCCTTGTTCGCATGGGTGTTGTTGTAGCCCGGATTCTTGGCCATCAGTGCCAATCCGCCCGCCACCGCACTCGGGCTGCCCTGCACAAAGGTGGTGGGCGTCAGCGTGCCCTCGTTGTATTCGATGATCTGATTCAGGAAACGGTGGCAGTCCTCCATGCCCCCGTCCGTACTGCCTATGATGATGCCGTCCACCGCGTGCTCCGTAAGCAGCGGCATGGCCGCGCCCGTGGCCAACCGCACCGACTTGCCCATTCTGCGCAGCAGCCCGTTGGGTATCACCCCTGCATAGCTCGGCTCCTCGGCCCAGTACTGCGAACCGCTGTGTACGATCGGCCCTTCGGCAAAGAGGCCCTCCCCATCGAAGGTCCTTTGGGGCGATATGCAGCGCAGATCCCTGATATACATGGCCTATACCTTCGAAAAGATGAGCGATGAACAATTGCCACCGAAACCGAACGAGTTGCTCAGCACGTGGCGCAGCTCCGCCCCGCTCCGGTAAACCGTCTGTGGCGCAATGCCGAAGTCTGCGATGGGCGTGGCGAAATTGAGGCTGGGATATATCTCCCCGTGCGCAATGCTCAGCAGGCTGAACACCGCCTCCATCGCCCCGGCAGCGGCCAGCGTGTGCCCGGTGAAGGATTTTGTGCTGACAAAGGGCGGCACCTGCCCGAATATCCTGCTCAGGCCCAGCAGCTCCGTATAATCGTTGTTCTGCGTGCCAGTCCCGTGCGCGTTGATGTGGTCGATGTCCGAAGGGGCCAGTCCTGCGGTCTGCAACGCCCCGCTGATGGCCCCCCGAACGCCCACCGCATCGGGCGACATGGACGAGGGGTGATACGCATCGTTGGCGTTCCCATAGCCCCGCACCTCTCCATAGGTCCGCTTCCCCTCGGCATCCTCCTCGCGTTCCAGCACCAGATAGGCCGCGCCCTCACCCAGGTTCAGCCCCTTGCGGTGCTCATCGAAGGGGCGGATCATCTCATCCGAGAATATCTGCAACGCGTTGAAACCGTTCACCGTGTATCTCGACAGGCTGTCAACCCCGCCAACAATGGCCCGCCTCGCCCTGCCCGCTCTTATCAGCCTTGCGCCCAGCATGATCGCATTGGCCGATGACGAACAGGCCGTGTTGATCGTATCCGTATAGCCCCTTATGCCGAACATCCGCGCCAGCTCCAGCGTGTGCGCCCCACTGCGGTAGCAGTTCACGAATTCCGAGGGCTCCGTGTGCGTGTTCGCATCGCCATGGATGGCCTCCGTCTCCACCATGCCGCCCACCGTTGTGGCCGAAACAAGCGCAGTATCGAAATCAGAAAGGTCTTCTTTGGTGAAAGCGGCATCGCCCACCGCCTCGTTGAAAGCGCTGATGGCCAGCAGTTCTGTGCGCGTCAGACCACGCGTATCCCGCAGCCCCGTGGCCGTGCGAAGCTCCGCATTGCTCAGGTGTACCTCCCCGAAAAGGAATCTTTCTGTGAACGATGAATCGAGGTGAATGGCCTTGCCTATGCCCGTGCGTCCTGCACGCAGGTTATGGAGGTTGTCCGCAACTCCGTTCCCGAGCGCAGACACCACCCCCAGGCCCGTGACGACCACCCTGCCCATGGTCACACCACTTGCGGGTTGGCCAGAATGTGGGCGGCCATGCTGTTCACGTCATACAGGATCTTGCGGCCTTCCGCAGGGTCTGTGATCTTGATGCCGTATTCGCGCTCCATCAGCACCGAAAGTTCCAGCGCATCTATCGAGTCCAGGCCCAGCGCCTCACCGAACAGTGGCTCATCGTCCTTGATGTCCTCCGGCTTGATGTCCAACAGGTTCAGATACTTGATGATGTGCTGCTTCAGCTCGGCCTTCAGTGCTTTTTCTTCCATGGTCTTGGGCTTCGTGCCAGCCTGAGGCGGGCGGGCGGCAAAGTAACTCACAAATGTTGGAAATGTGCGCCTCAGACTCCGTGTCGAACAGGGCCAACGCATCAAAATTCACAACCACGAAAACACATTGATTATCAACCAAATGCTCTTAACCACAAAGGACACAAAGGCACACGAAGAAAATTCTTCGTGTGCCTTTGTGAAAGCCCTTCGTGTGCCTTTGTGTTGAAAATCAAAGTCTTCCGAAGGAAGACTTCAAAATACTCTCCTTGGGGTTGGATTTGATGCGTTGGCCCTGCCGTGTCGAACCTCCGCTCCCATCAAACCCCCTCTCAGTGCCCCAGCTTCCTCAGCACCTCCCCCGGCACATCTTCCGCACGCGGCAGCACCGGCCGCCTCAAGGGCGCCAGCACGTGGTCCTCAGGCCCCTCGAAACTGTACAGGTCGCTCGGCAGACAACCGAAACCCTGGCACAGCTTCGTCATCACGCTCAGCCGCAAGGCCCGGTGATCACCGTTCAGCAGCATACGCGCAACCATCGCACCCAGCCCCATTCCCTGTAGGAAAGCATACGGACTGCCAACGGTCCTCAACCTCACCAGCCGCCCCACGTCAAGCCGAAGCACCCCGCCACTCACCTTCGGAGAAGGCCCCATGGCGGCCGTCAGCTCCTCCACCTTCGCCCAGAACTTCTCCACCTCAGCTTGGCTCAGCCCCTCCAACCGCTCCTGCAATGGCCGAACGCTGCCCTTGTTCAGCAACGCAAGTGGATCATTCTCTGCACCGAGCCAACCGAAGAGGTCGTTCGGCATGCACACCAACGCCTCGCACAGCCGCTGCACCGTCCTGTCCCTCAGCTGCACCACCCTGTCACCATGCGCCATCCCACGCGCCTCCGCGTAGGTGAAACCCCGCTGCGTCAAATAGCTCGTCACCCTCCGCCCCCCACGCGACAACACGAGCCGCTCTACATTCACTGTCAGCATCACTGTTCCGTTTTACACCGCAAATATCATGTTTCTCAACCACATTACGCTGTGCTTTGACCACCTACAGATGTTCTTTCACATCGTTCCATTATTCTTTCACACCGCACTGTTGTGCTTTTGCATCTCACTGTTGTGCATTATGAATGGTGACATGTACTGTCACAAGTGACGATTATGCTTTCACAGTGGACATTTATGCTCTCGCACCGTACTGCTGTGCTTTGACAACTCACTGTTGTGCTTGAGCAACAGTCAGGGGAAGAAATGCCTATTCCTCCAACTATTCCTACCCTTGGTCACGGTTCACAGATACCCCAGCGTCTTCAGCATCCCCTCATGCCCCTGCTCCTCGCAGAACAGTTCGGACGTGATGTTCCCATCCTTGTCCTTGTCCACAACGATCTGGCGCGGTGACGGGATCAGGCAGTGCTGAATGCCCCCATAGCCGCCCAGCGCATTCTGGTACGCCCCCGTGTTGAAGAACCCGATCACCAACGGCTCTTCCTTGCGGTATTCCGGCAGGTAGATGTTGTTCACGTGCGCCTCCACGTTGTAATAGTCCTGACTGTCACACGTCAGGCCGCCCAGATTCACCCGCTCAAAGGGGCTGCCCCAACGGTTCACCGCCAGCATGATGAACCGCTGATTGATGGCCCACGTGTCGGGCAGCGTGGTGATGAACGAGCTGTCGATCATGTTCCACCACTCCACATCGTTCTGCCTCTTCTGGTCGATGATGCTGTATATGGCCGCACCGCTGTCGGCCACGGTATAACTGCCGAACTCCGAGAAGATGTTGGGCTCGGGCACACCCTGCTCCTTGCAGAATTCCTTCACCTGCCGCACGATCTCATCGGCCAGATACTGATAATCGAACTCCTCTGCCAGCGAATGCTTCACCGGGAAACCGCCCCCGATGTTCAGCGAATCGAGCGTGGGGCACTTCTTCCGCAATTCGCAATAGACCGCCAGGCATTTCTGCAACTCATTCCAGTAATAGAGACTGTCCTCGATGCCATTGTCGATGAAGAAGTGGAGCATCTTGAGCTTGAACAGCTTCTCCTTCTTGATCACATTGGTGTAATAGTCCACAATCTCGCGATGACGTATCCCCAGCCGGGCCGTGTAGTAGTTCGACTGCGGCTCCTCGCCCGTGGCAATGCGGATGCCGATGTTGCACTTCTTCTTCACCAGCGGACGGAAATGCTCCAGCTCCACCATGTTGTCGAGCACCGGCAGGCTGTTGAACCCATCGTTGATAAGCCCCGCTATGAGCTCCACATAAAGCTGTCGCTTATAGCCGTTGTGAATGATGTAGGTGTCCTTGTCGATCTTCCCCTGCCCGTAGAGGTTGCGCACAATGTGAATATCGAACGATGAGGAGGTCTCCAGGTGGATGTCGTTCTTCAGCGCCTCGTTCAGCACAAAACTGAAATGCGAGCTCTTGGTGCAGTAGCAGTAGGTGTAGTCGCCCTTGTAGTCCACCTTCTTCATCGCCTTCGAGAAGAACCTCTTGGCGTGCTTTATCCGCTCCGATATCACTGGCAGATAGGTGAGCTTCAGCGGAGTGCCGTACTGTTTCACAATGGCCATCAGGTCGATGCCCCGGAAATACAGTTGATTGTCCTTGACCTCGAAGCCGTCCTGAGGGAAGACGAAGGTCTGGTCGATGAGGTTGTAGTAGTTGTTCTCCAATTCCTGACGGTGAGGCGCGGGGTTTTTGCTGCGCGGGCGCAAAGAAAACGAATGATGCGGTCGGAGGTCGGTTGCGCAGACATTGTTTCGCAGATTTGTGCCATGCCTCTGGTCGACACGTTGGAAATTCCCGTTGGAAGGGTAGGCCTTTGGCGCATCGATGGCACCGAGGAGGCGCGCTACGATCTGCAATTCCCTTCTGTGGGCACCAAGGGCACGGTTCATCCCCGCACTTCGCTCCAACGCAAGGCATCGCGGCTGCTTCTCGCGCAGATGCTCGGATTCCGCCCCGAACTGGAGAAGGATGCCGATGGCCGGCCCATGCTCACCAACAGCCCTCTCAATGTCTCCGTATCGCACACGGACGGTTTCGCGGCCGTGATGCTGGGCCCCGGCCCGGTGTCCGTGGACGTGCAGGCCATAACCCCCCGCATCCTGAAACTCCGCGAACGCTACTTGAAACCTGAGGAGCAGCGCATGGCCCCGGACATGGACACGGCCACCCTGCTGTGGGCCGCCAAGGAGACGGTCTATAAGTTCTGCGCCACAGAGAGGCACGATTTCCGTGCACCCATCACCGTCCACCACATTTCAGAGGACACGATGGCCGCAACCCTCCTTGTCGGGGAAGAACTCTCCAGCCTGACCCTCGGCCACCGCTGGCTTTCAGGCGCGGTGCTGGTGTGGCTCGAATCAGTGCGCTCATAGCCGCAGACCGTGGGCCTTGGTGCGGTCAGAGTGCCACCTGCAATCTCGCTACGCCCCCTTTCGTCCACAGGTTCAGTCACCGATCAGGGCCATGAGGTCCTTCTCGGTCAATACCCGGTGACAGATGTTCATCCCCGCGATCACCTGCCCTTCGGGCCGGCCGCTCTTGATGAATGCCGCTGTGCGATAGTAATCGTCAGGAACGTGTATGAGGTCTATCTCGATGCCATCGTCCGTCTGTCTTCCAAAGGCGGTGACCAGTGGCGCCTCGACCGCTATCATTTTGATGACCAGGGCCAGCCGCGTGCGCCCCGACACGTTGGGCCGCGAATAGTGGAGCATGTTGTTGTGGAACACCACCGCATGCCCCGCCCTCACGCTCAGGTTGTCCATGTGTGCCTTGGCTAGGTCTCCCACCTGCCCATAGGGCGATGGGATGGAGAGCGCATGGTAGGGATGGGTGTAATGGCGGCTGCTTGGCAGTATGCAGAACTCGCCCCCACTGCCGTCCGCATCAATCAACGGCACCCAGATGCCGATGTGGTCATTGGGTTCGATGGTCATGGAGGGGTCCAGATGAAGCCCCAGTTCGCTGCCACTGTCACTCTTCTTCACATAATACATGGATATCACCACGCGGTAATTGTTCATGAGCTGTGCGATACGATGGCCGCAGATGCGCATGATGCCATCATGGAGCGCCCTGCGCACGGCCACCGTGGGCTCCGTCAGGCTGTCGAACTTGATTCCGATCGCCTGCTCGTGCACGTGCGCATGGAACAGCCGGTGCAGCTGCACCATCTCCACATCACCGATGAACGGCACAACGCCATAGCCCACCGTGGCGAGCGATCGCTCCAATGCTGCATCCTCCATCCCTATCCGTCCCTGCTGTATGGTCATCGCGCTGCAAAATAAGCCCTTATGCGCTGACCCGAGGCCTCAAAGGATTCAAAGTCCGCTTCGGGGATGAATCGGATGTCCATGCCATGCACCGTGCTGGCATACCTGCTCAACAGATCGGTGCGGCCATCGGACGAGAGTATCATGATGCCCTTCCCCTCGCGGCCCATATAGTCCATGAACTCGGTGAACATTGCCGACCGGCAGCCACAGATGCTGTCGAGCCGTTCACGGTATTGAGGTATCATGGACAGTTGTCCCTGATCGTAGAGCAGCACCCTGCCCATGGGCCTGTACATGCGGAACACATGCCCGTTCAGGATCTCGCGGGCGTTGGCATCGAGATAGAGCGTGCGTTCGCCACGATGGCCCTGCACGCGCTCAAGCACAGCGGCCCTCGATGCGGCCTCGCGTCCCAGCGCAGCAGCATCGAAGACCATGCTGACGACCACTATGGTGCTCACCAAGGCCATGACCCCTACTGCGACCCTGTTTTGCGCAACGAACCGCCCCGCCCCAAAGAACACCATGGTCACAAGGTTGAAGAGGATGCCTGTCTGCAACATGGGAACGTAATGCCATTTCTCCATCTTGAGGAAATAGGCCAATACCATGATGGTGAGCATTAGAAGGACATTGAACATCAGCACACGTAGCAGGCCAGCCTTGCCGGCCTCGCGGAACGAAAGCCATAGGGCCAGTACCATGATGAGCACAAAGACCCATGTGAGCACCTGGTTGGTGGCGAACGAGGGGCCGATGATAGAAAGGGCCACCGGGATGAACCGCGCAGAAGTTCCGCCAGCGAACGCTATGGCCTCTGATTTCTGATCCACCAGCCGCTCAAAAAGAGCGAGGTTCAGTTGGGAGGTGTCGTTGAAGAACGAGTATTTGATGGCTTCCACCTTCACGCTGTCAACCGCATTCTGGCTGTCAACCGGGGGCTGGAACCGCGAATCGGTGACGTAGAATATGTATGGTTCTATCTGGCTCAGAAAGGGAAGACGGGCATACTCATAAGCGATGGTCAACAGAAACATAGCGGACATGGTCCCGGGAAGCAACAACGCTTTGAACCTTGGCAATAATGGTCGCGGAGCAACGATGCCGATGAAAAGAAGCGCGATGAATGTGCCGCCCAGCGCAGAGTCGATGCGGGAGAAATAGCCGGTGATATAGAAGACCGACAACAGGCACACCTTGCCCCATGGTATCGGCCCCTCCTGTTTGGCAGTCAGATGCCAGATGCCCAGCATGGCGGACGCAGTGGTGAGGAAGCTCACCGATGAACCCGACAACTCGGTGATGACGAAACCGTAGGCCGGCAGCATGAGCAGAGGGATGGCCCATGGAGGGATGTTCCGATGTTCAGGTCGCCCTTGCAGCACACCGTCCAGCACGTGGCCGGTCACGGCCAACGACACCAGCAGGCTGAGCCAAAAGGCCACCCCCATCCATGGCCACATTGGCAAAAGGCCGTGCAGGGGAGCCAGCAGCTTGCCAAGTGGCTCGGCACCATAAAAATAGAACTCGGTCAAAGGGCCGTTGGTAATGGTTCCGCTGATGAGGATGGCCGCAAATCCCTCATAGAATCCCCACACCGGGTCGGTGAGCAGGGTCAGGAGCAGCAGCACAATGAAACTCGCCCCAAGATGTTTTGAAAAACTCATTCGGCCATGGACGGGATGAGTACCGGAGCCTTGTCTGCGGGCAATATCTGCACACTCTTGCGCTTGATGAGGTCTGACAGGGCCATCTCGGCACGGCTCTCGGCACGATCGGTCATCAGGTTCCATACGGTGCGGAACAGCCTCCACGGCCTGAACAGATAGTTGGACCCATAGAACACCAGCAGATATAGGATGACGTAGATCCGAAGTGCCCGCTCACCGATGTGCTTGTTGTAGAAACGGGTCTTATCGAATGTGTCCACGTAGATGATCTGACAGAAGTAGTCGTCATTCTCCAGATCGATGTCGCCCTCATCTACCAGGCGGTTGAACAGCTCGCTGCCCGGATAGGGCGAGAAAACCCCCGGTGCCATGTCGTTCACCCCATACCAACTGGCCTTCACCAGAAACCACATGCTCAGCCAGAGGTCCTTGTGGTGTTCGTCCGGAAACCCAAGGATGAAGTTGATCTTGATGTTCATCTTCTCCTTCGATGAATAGCTGATGGACTCCAGCATGTTGGACAGCGACACCTTCTTCTTGATGAGTCGGACCATCTCTTTGCTGCCGCTCTCAGGCGCATAGGTGATGTTGCGGCAGCCGCTCTTATACAGGTTATGGGCCACTTCTCGGTCTATGGCCTCGCTGCGGGTGCCGGCAGGGATCTGCCAAGTGATCTTCAGGTTGCGGGCCATTATCTCTTGGGCAAATTCGAGGATCCATTCCCGCTTGATGATGGCCGTGAGGTCATAGAAGTCGAAGTTGTGAATGCCGAAACGGTTCACATACGATTCTATCTCATCGGCCACGAGCTGCGGTGAGCGCATGTAGTAGCGCGTGCCCCACATCTGCGGACTGCTGCAGAACGTGCACTGGAACGGGCATCCGCGGGTGGCCATCAGCGGCAGCGAGAACGAACCGTGATCCACCCCGTAGGTTATGCCATGGCGGTTGTAATCGTCCAACGGAAAAAGCTCCCATGCGGGCAGCGGCATGTTGTCCACATCCTTAACTCTGGCCCTTGCTGCCGATTTCGCACAGGTGCCGTCTGCGGCACGGTAGGCGATGCCCGCCACGTGCTCCAGCGGTGTGCCGTCACGCAGGGCGTTCACCAGAGCTATCACCGTCTCCTCGCCCTCGCCAAGCACACAGGCCTGCAGGTGCTTGGTCTGTTTGATGCACAGCTCGGGCACAGCAGTGATGTGCTCGCCTCCAGCGATCACCTTGGCTTTGGGAAATGCCTCGCCAACGCAGTCTATGAGCTTGCGGTAGAACAGCCAGTTGCCACTGAACATCATGGTGAAACCGATGATGTCTGTGCCCGGTGCGATCAGGTGAGCGGTCTGGGCCTCAGTCAGACCATTGATAACGATATCATCATTGAAATGCACGAACTGCTTTGGAGCATGCGCAAATGAGTCGATGATCTGCACCGTATGGCCTGCTGCCTTCAACGCACCGGCTATGAACGCCAAACCCAGCGGGGGCGATGGCTTCAGGCTCACGGTCATGGGCCGCACGATCCTGGAGGGGTTTATCAGACATATCTTCATTACTCCTTTGCTTAGAATGATTTGCCCGGTCCGATGACGAATTTGAATCTGGAGAACATTCCTGATCGGTCTGTCCGGACCTACGGGCAAATGTAGCCAACCCATTGGCGCGGGTAAAACCTTGGCGCAGGTCGCAGGACCACCATCTGTGCAATAAAGCCTTAGGTTTGCGTTCCCCTCCCGTCTCCAATGGCATCAAAAAGCCCGTCAGGCCTATCGTTTGTAAATGTGTCCATTGCGGTGCTGCTCACAGCCGTGCTGGTGGAAGCGGTATTCAGACTTGTAGTGTTCAAGGAGGGTACAATGTACCAGAACCTGCACCACGGGCTCATAAACGGAACACCGGGCTATGCCTCGGCCCCGTTTCTCAATTATGTGAACAACCCTAAGCTCAGGAATGACCGGGGCGAGTATCAGGTGAACACCATGGGCATCCGCTATCCCAACGAGATAGAGATCCCCAAACCCGACAGCACTCTCCGCATTCTCTTCCTTGGCGGCTCCACCACCTTTGGCGATGTGGATGACGACTATCCGATGTTCTCCGCCATCATTGAAGACTCGCTGGCCGGAAAGATCCGCTCGATCGACCCGCGTTTCAACAAGGTGGAATGCCTCAATGCCGGGGCACACGGCCTCACATCAGCAGAACTGCTCACCCACTATCAGTTCCGTCATCAGTATGTGGAACCAGATCTGGTAGTGGTGCATGCGGGTGCCAATGACGCCTTCTGCTATTGCGATGTGAACGGGGCCACCTACCAGCCCGACTATCATAACTGTAGAAGGGTTTTCAGAGACATCACCGTGGCCACAGATGTGGACAAGGCACTGATGCACTCGCGGGCCGTGGCCTTCGTGCTGATACATCTCAAGTTCAGTGAATATCTTGAGACCACCTTCGAGCACAATCCGTTCTTCAGCTTCAGGCCGGGCGAGCCGTGGCATCCGCTGGCCAACGATTCACTTCGCTCTGCCAAGTACAATGCTTTCCACAATAACATCAGCGCCATTGTGAAACTGGCCTCCATGCGCGAAGCCGATGTGCTGCTTGTGCCTGAGGTGATTGACAGCACCTTCATGCCTGAGCCGTTCAACGAGGTGTTGCCTCGGTCGCTCAGGATGCATTGCGGCTTTCTCGAAAGCATAGCAGCGCTGGAACCAAACGCCACCTACTGCCATCTGTCCACCGAGCTGTTCACCAAGGACGTGTTCATCACCAATGATGACGGGTTGCATGTGAGCGCCAAGGGCGAGGAGCTCAAGGCACAGATGATGGAGGCGGCCATTGTAGAAATACTTCGGAGTAGGAACGAAAAAGCCACGCATCCCCTCTGACATGTCCAAGGCACACCCATGGAAGTGGCCGGTCATCGGGCTGTTCATCCTGTTGTTGGTGGCAGCCATAGAGATTACGGTACGACTGGTGGTCTTCAAAGACAGCAGCGCCTACAATGGCGTGCGCAACTATGTGCTTTCCACAGAGAGCTCCCCGCAGTATAGGGCGCAGCCCTTTCTCAACTACATGAATTTTCCGGGGATGCCCGATCCCGAGGGCGTGTCGCAGATCAACCGGATGGGTCTGCGCCATCGCACTGAGGCCACCCTGCCGAAACCTGCCGAAAACTACCGGATGCTCTTTCTTGGCGGATCGACCACATTCGGGGAGGTGGACACCCCTGAAGAGGCCTTTCCTGCCATTGTGCAGGAGACCCTCAACCATTCGGAAGTGGCGCTCCCTTCAGGGGCACGGACGGTGGAATGTCTGAACGGGGGCATGGGCGCGGCCACATCGGCCGAGATCTTTACCCACTACCTCATGCGCTATCGCTACCTCGATGCCGACATGGTGGTGATACACGCAGGCATCAATGACGCATTCGCCTATCCCGCCCTTCCTGGCTATGTCTATCAGCCGGATTATCACACCAGCAAGCGGGTGATGCAGGACATGCCCACAGTGACCCCCGCCCTTCGCCTGCTGTGCCGCTCCTTTACGTTGGCGAGCATTCTCATACCTCACTACTTTCCTATTCAGGTCAATTCAGATTTCACCACCAACGACTTCTTTGATTATCACAACCGCGATCAGTGGCTTGCCTCAGGGAACGTGGCTGCGCGCGACACCACATACAACGCATTCTACCGCAACCTACAGGCCCTGATAAAACTGTTGAAGGAAGAAGGGAAGGCCGTGCTTCTGGTGACCGAGGTGGTGGAATACTCCATGATGCCCGTTGAAGCACGCAGCATGCTCGAGGGCGGGATCGAATGGAATGCCGAACTGATGACGAAACTGGCTGCCGAGATGGAGGTGCCGCTATTGAAGTTGGACAAGGCCGAATTTCCGCCCGACCTGTTCATCGCCAATGACGGCATTCATGTCAATGGCCTTGGCGAACAGAAGAAGGCAGAGCGGATTACTGCTGCCATCCGCAGCGCATGGGATGCAAACGTGCCACCGCATTGACCGGGCTGGCTGCTATTGCCCACAATCCCTTATTCCGACACCGCATCCAATTCCTCCTATGCACTCCAACCCCTCTAAGGTGGTTCATCTACATTTGTGTCCCGATGCCCCTTGAATCAAAGTGGGATCAGGACAGATGCTCCATTTAAAAGCCCATCAACATATATGAAGGTCTGTCTTATCAAACCTCCTGTTCTCTACAAGGCCGTGTCGGTGTCACTGATGCCTTCGCCTCCGTTGGGACTGGCATACATTGCCGGGGCGCTTGTGGCCGCAGGCCACGAGGTGTCGGTGATCGATGCCACTGCTGAAGGTCTGAGCCGATCGGAGCTTTTCGAGGACGGTATCTACCTGTTCGGACTCAACGCAAGGGATATCATTGACAGGATGGACCCTGATGCCGAGGTCATCTGCTTCAGCTTCATGTTCACCAACAACTGGCTCTATGACAGACATCTGGTGGCGGAGGTGCGCAGGGCCTTTCCACACGCCATCATGGTGGCGGGCGGGGAGCATGCCACTGCAGCACCGGAGTTCTGCCTGCATCAGGCGCCCGGCCTGGACCATATAGTGCTCGGTGAGGGAGAGGCGACCATCATTGATCTGCTGACCAATTGCAAGAACCCTCAAGATGTGGACGGCATCGTTTACAGGGATGGTGATGGCATCAGGGTCAACCGGAAGGGCAGCGTGAAGCGGATCAGCGCCATCGGGAACATTGCCAGGCCCGCATGGGAATTGTTCCCGCTGTCGAAATACTTTGAGAACGGTGTGGCGTATGGCATCTACAGGGGCAGGACGCTCCCGGTCATGGCCTCGCGCGGCTGCCCTTATGACTGCACCTTCTGTAGCAGCCCACAGATGTGGGGCAGAACCTACAGCATCAGAGAGCCGGAGGATTTTGTAGATGAGCTTGAGATGCTCAGAAACAACCATGGCGTCACCAACTTTGAGCTCTATGACCTCACTGCCATAATTCACCGCGAGTGGATCATACGCACCGCCAAGGAGATCATCAGGCGCAACCTGAACATCACCTACCAGATACCGGCCGGAACCCGTGCGGAGGCCATCGACCTTGAGGTGGCCGAATACCTGTACAGGTCGGGGTGCAAGAACATCACCTATGCCCCAGAGTCAGGCTCGGTCCGTGTTCTCAAGGACATCAGGAAGAAGGTGAAGCTCGATAGGATGCTCAAGTCCATCAGAGAATCCAACAGGGCGGGGCTCAACATCAAGCTCAACATCATCATCGGTTTTCCCGATGAGACGCATCTCGACATCTGGAAGACCATCTGGTTCCTTGTAAAGGCCAGTTGGCACGGGGCGAACGACACCTCCCCGGCCGTCTTCTCGCCTTATCCCGGATCGCGCATGTTCGATGACCTGCTGAAGAAAGGACAGGTGGACCTCTACGATGACCGATACATCAAGGAGATCATCAACTCCTATGACCTCTGGCCGGGCAAGGTCTATGCAGAATGTGTGAGCCCCTTCTTTGTACGTTTGTACACCCTTGTCATCATGGCCCTGTTCTACGGTTCAAACTTTCTGTTCAGGCCGATACGCCTGTTCCACCTGATGCGCAACGTGATGAGCGACCGGCACGAGTCGCGGCTCGAGCTCTTCATTTCCAAGTCGCTCATACGCGGACGGTCTGTAAGGACAACCCGGTCTGCGGTTCACAGTAGGACGGATTCCGAGACGCGTGTGGCCCCCGTCAGCCCACATCATACCCTACACTAACAGCTCAACAGCATGCCAGCAGACAGCTATGTTTGGCCAGAGGGCGAGGAGATCGTCTATCTCAGGCCTCCCAAGGAAGAGTACACCGGAAAACTGGAGTACTTCTACGACCCATCCCTCTTCCCCGAACTGCAACCGCTGGTGGACAACTGGCAGTTGCTGCGCGAAGAGATCGTGGCCCACGAGCGCACCAAAGGCATCATGGCCGAGATGGATTCGCATGTGCCTCCCACCAACACCAAAGACCAATGGAGTCACATCTATCTGATGAACTACCTGTGGAAGTTTCACCGCAATCTGAAACGGTTCCCGGTCATCACCAGTGTGATTGAGAAGATTCCCAACTGCGTGTATGCCACCATCAGCGTGCTGCCTCCGCACACGGACATCCTGCCCCACTGCGGCAATAGCAACGGCATTGTACGCGCCCATATTGCGCTCATCATCCCCGCTCCGGCCCCTGTTTGTGCCATAAAGGTGGGCGATGAGATGCACGGCTGGGAAGAAGGCAAGTTGCTCACCTTCACCATTGTGAACAGACACGAGGCATGGAACCGCTCGGACCACAGGCGCTACATCATGATCATCGACATTGTGCCGGAGATGTTCAGGCACCGCACCATGGAGATCTGCGCCAAGAACCTTGGCACCTCCACCTTCAATGTCCTCTACGACAGGTTCAGGTTCATAGGCAAGCTGCCCAATGCCGTGCATGAGCTGATGGTGGCATCCTTCAGCATCTTCTGGCGGCTCTATCTGCCCATTCAGCGCAGATTGACTTTTCTCTGAGAAGGATTCTGCTCAAGTTATGTTCATGGGTTGCGGTGCCACCTTGGGCGGTTGCTCCAGCACCGTCACCCTCCTTCTTTTCATCATTTCGATGATGGTCATCTCCCCGCGCGACTCCGCCCTGTCCATTATCACGTTGCGCAGCGTGCGCAGCAGTCGCCAAGGGCGGAAGAGATAGTTGGAACCGTAGAACACCACGAAGTAGAGCACCTGATATGCCCGGAGTGCCGCTGTGCCGATATGGTAGTTGTACATCCGCGCGTCCGAAACGCTGTCCACGCTCACAATCTCCTTGAAATAGGCATCCGAGTACGGGTCCACCTTCCCATCGCGCACCAGACGGTCGAACAGCTCGCTGCCCGGATAGGGCGAGAAGAACCCGGGCGACATGTCGTGCGCCCCATGCCAACTGGCCTTTATCAGAAACAGCATGGTCATCCACACATGGCGGTGCCGCTCGTCAGGGAACGCAAGGATGATGTTGAGCTTGATGTTCATCCGCTCCTTGGCCGAATGGCCCATGGACAGCAGCATGTTGGGCAACGACACCTTTTTCTTGATGGCCTTCAGCATCTCTACACTGCCGCTTTCGGGCGCATAGGTGATGTTGCGGCAACCTGACCGGTACAGCGCATGGGCCACCTCCCTGTCTATGGCCTCGCTGCGCGTGCCGCCCGGTATCTGCCACGTGATGTTGAGCCCCCTTCTGGTCAACTCTCCCGTGAATTCCATGATCCACTCCTTTTTGATGATGGCGGTGAGGTCGTGGAAATCGAAGTTGCTGATGCCGTAGGTGGCGATGTAGGTCTCCATCTCATCGGCCACATCAGCGGGCGTGCGCATGTAGTAGCGCGTGCCCCACATCTGCGGACTGCTGCAGAAGGTGCAGCGATAGGGGCAGCCCCGCGTGGCCAGCAATGGCAGCGATACGGTGTCGCGCTCCACCCCGAAGGTCACACGGTTCTGCATATAGTCCTTCATGGGCAGCAGGTCCCAGGCGGGCCATGGGGCGCTGTCGAGGTCGCGCATGCGGCTGCGGGCGGGCGTCCGCTGACACTGGCCTTCCCTGTCCCGGAAGGCGATGCCCGCCATGCCCTCCATCGGCAGGCCGAGACCGATGGCCTGCACCAGCTCCACCACGGTCTCCTCGCCCTCGCCCATCACTATGGCCGAGAGGGCGCGGGTCTGCGCAAAACAAAGCTCCGGTATGGCGGTGGCGTGCTCACCGCCCGCGATGATCGTGGCCGCTGGAATCAGCTCGCCAAGGCGGTCGGCCAGTTGACGGTAGAGCGGCCAGTTGACGGTAGAGCGGCCAGTTGCCACTGAACATCATGGAGATGCCGATGATCTCCGTGGCAGGGTCCATGAGGGCGGCCATCTGGTCGGGGGTGAGGCCGTGCGCCAGAATGTCACCGTCATACCTCACATACTGCTCCATCCCGCCCGCCAATGCGTCTATCACCTGCACACGGTGGCCGGCATCGCGCAGCGCACCGGCCACGTAGGCAAGCCCCAGCGGCATGGAGGGCCTGTGGGCCAAAGAGGCCAGTCTGATGAGCCGTGGGGGGTTTACAAGACAGATGTTCATGGCACGGGCGTGGCTGTCTGGCGGCATGGGCTGTCAAAGATAGGCAGGATGCAAAAGGGCGCTATGGCCGCAAAGCCCTACTTTTGGGCATGGGCATCCAACCCTGTACCTGCTGATATGCGCAAACTCAAAGTGACCTTCGTGGGGCTCGGCACCGAGCAGTTGGGCGTGAGCCAGCTCAGCGCCATCGCCAAGCAGCACGGGCATCAGGTGGGGCTGGCCTTCAGCGCATCGCTGTTCCACGACAGGTTCAATCTGGAGTTCCCTACCATCTCGCCCTTCTTTGACGACACCTCGGAGACCATCGCTGCCATACGCGAGCAGCGGCCCGATGTGCTGGCCTTCTCGGCCCTCACCAGCACCTACCAGTGGATGCTCGAAGTGGCGGCCAAGGCCAAGGAGATGGACCCGAACGTGCGCACCGTGTTCGGGGGCGTGCATCCATCGGCAGTGCCCGAGCGGGTATTGGCACGGCCGCAGGTCGATTTTGTGGTCATTGGCGAAGGGGACGATGCCTTTCCGCGCATCCTCAGCATGGTGGCCGAGGGAACGTATGGCGACCCCATCTTCAACACCCGCTACAAGATGGCCGATGGCCGCGTGGTGGCCGGCATGCAGAAGGGTTTCCTGCAGCACCTCGACTCGCTGCCGTTCTATGACAAGCCCTTGTGGGAGGACCATGTGCGCATAGGTGACCTCTACCTCACCATGGCATCGCGCGGCTGCCCCTATCGCTGCACCTTCTGCTTCAACAACTTCTTTGCGAAGCTGCCCGAGGAGAAGAGTGGCAAGTATGTGCGCCTGCGCAGCGTGGACCACATGATAGCCGAGCTGAAGATCGCCAAGCGCAGGTACAGGCCCCATATCATCGACTTTCAGGACGATGTGTTCACCACCAGCAAGAAATGGCTGAAGGAGTTCACAGAGGTTTACAAAAGGGAGATAGGCACGCCCTACAACATCCTCACGCATCCGCGCTATTTCGATGCGGAGGTGGCCACGTGGCTCAAAGAGTCGGGCTGCCAGTGGGTGCAGATGGGCGTGCAGAGCCTCGATGAGGATTTCAAGAAGGACAACCTGATGCGCTACGAGAAGAGCGACCACGTGAGCAGCGCCCTGCAACTGATGCACACCCACGGCCTCCATGCCAAGGTGGATCACATGTTCGGCCTGCCCAACGAGCCGGTGGAGGCGCAGGAGCTGGCCCGCGAGCTGTACAGCACCCATCACCCCAAGCGCATACAGACCTTCTGGACCTGCTATCTGCCCGGCACTGCCATGATGAAGGAGGCCGAAGCCAACGGTTCGCTATCGAAGGAGCAGGCAGAGAAGATCAACGAGGGCGAGGACTTCTATTTCTTCCGCAACACCGACAACATCACCGATCCGAAGCTCATGGCGCGCTATCAGGCCTACGAGGTGCTGTTCCGTGTGATGCCCGCCCTGCCCGAAAGCTGGAAGGCCAAGGTGCAGGTGCGCCACTTCGAGCGGCTGCCGCATTTCCTCATCCGCCCGCTGTCGCTGCTGGCCGACATCCTATCGGGCTTCAAGCAGCGCAACCCCGAGTTCAGCGCCTATGCATGGCACAACCTCTACCACCTGTGGAAATTCACCGGAAGGAAACTGGGCTTCAAGGTGGGCAAGGCCTCGCAGGTGTTTGAGGATGTGACGTTCGATGTGCCCATGCCGACCGTGGAGCCGGAAACAACGGCCCTTGTGCAGGATGCCGCCTGAAACGTGCCCATGCCCCGGTCCATCATAGCGCATCTTGCCCGCTGGCCCGCTGCCATGGCCGTGGCGCTCCTCCTATCGGCCCTTGCCTACCTGTTTGTGGGCGCGTTCGTGGAGGACAACATGACCATCGTCATCGCCATCTTCTACGGCTACATCTCGTCACCGCCCATTGGGCTTTGGATAACGGACTATTACACCTTCCTCATCCCCATCATCGCGTGGGGGTGCGAGCTGCTGCCGGGCGTGCCAGTGTTCGGGCTCTTATGGGCCGCGCAGCTTGTGGCATGGCTTGCGGCCGTGGTGATGTTCGTGGCGGGGCGCACTGCGCAGGCCACGCGCGCAGGGCAGGTGCTGCTGTGGGCCACTGCCCTGCTGCTGCTGAGCGAGGCCCTTTCGCACCACATCGTGCGGTTCTCCATCATCGCCTCGTTCACCGGGCTGCTGTTCATGCACGAGCGGCAGCGCAACGGACAGCGGCCGCAGGCCATGGACACGGGGCTGTTCCTACTGGGGCTGTTCATGCGCATGCACTCGGCCATCATCATGCTGGCGTTCTTCATGGCCCATGGGGTGCTCACAGGGCGGAGCATTGCCGACACCTTACGGGCGCACCGCTGGCATCTGGCGGTGTCGGCCCTGCTGCTGGTCACCTATCAGTTGCACGGGGTGCTCACCGAGAATATGGGCACCGTCATCGAGGCCAACTACGAGTATGCCCTGCTGGAGAAGGACCGCATGTATCCGCTGGCCGACATGCAGACCCATGCCGACAGTGTGCGCCACGCGGCACTCCAAGGCTTCCTGCT
>JAIPBJ010000128.1 GCA_021739625.1 Flavobacteriales bacterium
GATGGAAAGAAAACCCCTGTCCGGGGGGGGGGGACAGGGCTGCCTGTACCGAAGGCCGGGATCGAACCGGCACTCCTTACGGAACACGAGTTTGAGTCGTGCGCGTCTACCAATTCCGCCACTTCGGCAGGGGCCGCAAATATAGACTTTCCATTCCCGCAACCTTCGGCCATCGGCAGCGTCATTTGCTTCGGAACCGAAAAGGGCCTCCGGTCCATCGCGGCCGTCTCGGTCAATGGTTCAAATGCCTCCCCCGCGCCCCGCTCTTTTCCGTAAAATTGTGACCCTGAAATGAAGCTCCGCCAACTTACCGTCCTTGCACTGCTGATGGTCATGGCCCCGATGGCCCAGGCACAGGAGTGCGGCTACATCTACGTTACTCCCAACGGTGCAGCCTCCGGTGCAGCGGGCACACGCGACAACCCTGCATCGTTGGACTATGCGATGACCCTTGCGGCAGCGGGCGGCCACCTGCGCATCGGCCATGGGACCTATCCGCTGAACCAGACGCTCGACATCCCATCAGGCATAACGCTCGAAGGCGGTTTCATCGCCACCACTTGGATGAAATCCAATTCGTCCACCACCATCTTCCATCGCGATGCCACGAATCATGATGTGGCCAACAAGGCCCTGATCGGTCTGCGGGCAGTGGGCCAGAGCGATTTCCGTGTTCAGGAATTGGAGATACGTGTGGACGATGCCCCGGGAAGCGGGGTCTCTGTCTATGGGATGTACCTGTCGGGCTGTTCGAGCTATGTCATCTCGCGCTGTCAGGTCTTCACCGGCAACGGCTCTGATGGTGTTGACGGTTCCACGGGCGAAGCGGGCCTGAGCGGGGCCGCTGGACAGAACGGGCAGGGAGGCATTGATGAGGGCAACTGCTGCCGTGCAGGGGGTGCGGGTGCCAGCGGTTCATATCCGGGCAGCAATGGTGGCGGGCAGGGCGGTGACGGTGGTGAATGGGGCGGTTTCGAGGTTCAGGAAGTGTGCGTGCCCATTGTGAACCTGTGCCAATGGCTCATCACCCCCGGCAGCGAGTTCACCCATCCGGGCTACAACGGCATGCCCGGCTCGGGATCCGGTGCGGGAATGGGAGGCCAGCGGGGCGTTGGAGTATGCGAGATCACCTACGCGGTGCAGACCTGTCCGGCACAGCCCATCAACTATGGGAAGAATGGCACGCAGGGCTATGAAGGAATAGACGGTGGGCCAGGCCTTCAAGGATTTGCCAGCGTGGTGGGCGGGTTCTATACGCCCGGCATCGGTGCGCAGGGCGACCCGGGTCAGACCCATGGTTCGGGCGGTGGCGGTGGCGGTGGTGGTGGTGGCAAAGGCTGCGAGCCGGCCGCACTTCAGCCTTATTTCCCCACAAGCGGGCCTGCACCTTACAACGGTGACACGGCCTACAACACGGCAGGATCGGGCGGTGGTGGTGGTGGCGGGGGCGAAGGCGGCCAGTTCGGACTCGGTGGCCTTGGCGGACTCGGTGGCGGTGGCACCTTCTGCGTATTCACCTTCAACAACGGGGCCAACGGAGTGGTGCAGGACTGCAGGTTCACGCCAGGCCTCGGTGGTCAGGGCGGACAGGGCGGTGCAGGCGGTGCCGGAGGCATGGGCGGAATAGGCGGACTCGGTGGTTTCCTCGGTGACAATGGCCCCGTGAACAGCTGCAACGTGGGCAAGGGCGGTGACGGTGGACCGGGCGGGCCGGGCGGCTATGGCGGACAGGGCGGGAAAGGCTCGGACGGCATGAGGCGCGGGCTGCATCAGGTGCAGGGAACCCCGGTGCTCGACCCCAACATCTACAACCCTTGGGAACCGACCATCACCGTGGAGTATTTCGGTTGCACGAATTCTGATGTGGCCGTATCGACCGATGCCACAGGCAACCTCACTTGGATCTTCGGCTTCGGGGCATCGCCACAGAACAGCACGAGCGTATCGGACACTGTTCAGTACAGCGGGCAGCTCGGATCGCGCAACCTGACACTGATCGTGGACGGGGTGCCCTATTTCTACGCCAACTACCTTCTGGTGGGAGAGAACTTCGACCCGCCAACGATCGATGCCACACGCAACACCATCTGCGTTGGTGAAAGCACCGACCTGACCACCACTTTCGATGGACTGAGCTATGAATGGACGATCCCCGGGGGATCCATCACGTCCTTCTCTGCTCAGAACCCGGGCACTGTCTCCTTTGCACAACCGGGCGATTACATGGTCACGCTCACAGTGACGAGCTGCTGCGGCACCTCGCGCACCACCGACACCATCCATGTACTGGAGCAGGTGGAGGTGGACCTTGGAGAAGACCTCCGCTCATGCTTCCTTGACGGAGCACCCGTGCTGGACGCTGGCGGCAATCCCGGGGCCACCTATTCGTGGACTATGAATGGCAGTGCCTACGGATCGGACAGCAGATTGCAGAGCACATTGATCACCGCTACGTATGCGGTCACGGTGAGCTATGGCTCCGCTTGTTCCGGGACGGACGATGTGTATGTGGAGATCTACACCATCACCCCTGTCGATCTTGGCCCCGATCAGGCCATCTGTGCGGGAAGCCCGCTTCCGATGCTCGATGCCGGGATAGAGAACGCCTCTTACAGCTGGACACTCAACGGAAACCCCATCGGCACGGATGCCATGACCTTGGAGGCCAATCTTCCGGGAACCTATTCGGTCAATGTGACGGAAGAGTCCGGATGCGCGGGCAATGATGGGCTGGAAGTGGTGGTGAGCACGCCCTTCGTGTTCCTCGGTGAGGACATCAACGTGTGCGCCAATGCCGCCTTCCCGACTTTGGATGCCAACAACCCCGGGGCCTCGTTCGAGTGGTCCGTTGACGGGCAGCCTATCAGCGGAGCCACACAGCAGACCTATCAGCCCACCCAGGGCGGAGTGTTCACCGTGGTGATGACCAACATTTACGGATGCGAGGCCACGGATGAGCTGGAGGTATTCACCTTCCCCTCGCTCAACGCGGCCTTCAACTCTCCTGCCATTGCAGAGTTGGGCCAGCCGGTGCAGTTCGTGGATGCCACCAACCCTGCTCCCAGCAACTGGGCCTGGAACTTCGGTGACGGGTCGCCCATCGTGAACACGCAGAACCCGATGCACAGTTTCTTGGCCATTGGTGAGCGGCCCGTGTTCATGATCGCCAGCAACAACATCTGTTCAGACACGGCTTATGCCATCGTGAAGGTGATCTATGACTGCAACACGCTGGGGCTGACTGCCGATTTCACCCTGTGGCCCGACCCTGTGACCCTCTCGGCCGCAGGAACCGTCACCGCCACCAACCTGAGCACCAACGCCACACAGTTTGCCTGGGATTTCGGTGATGGATCGCCCGAGAACCCCAATGTGAACCCGATCCATGCCTATACACAGCCGGGGAGCTACAACATCACGCTGACGGCCATCAACTATAACTGCACCACGAGCACTTCTTTGGGCATCACGGTGGTGGAATATGGGGTGGGCATCGAGGAGGCCGTTGACGAGGGGCAGTTGCGCGTCTATCCGAACCCGAACACGGGACAGTTCACCGTGAGGTTGGACCTTGACGTGGCCTCGGCCCTGAACATTGAGCTGAACAACATGATGGGGCAGCGTGTTTACCGGGAGCACCTCGGTGCAAGGAGATACTGGCAAAAGGATTTCGACCTGTCATCGTTCGTCAGGGGCATCTATCTGCTGCGGATATCAACCGATGGCGGGATGCTGAACAGAAGGATCGTGGTGGAGTAGGCGCGGGCAGCAAGGGATAGGACAACCGGTGGCCAGAGTCGGGCCACAGGCAGCAGGTTTCAGATTATCGGTCATGGCGGGATGCCAGAGATCATCATTAACTCAAAATCAATCATGTCGGTCTATACGGTTTATGCAGAGAGCACCCCGAATCCGGCCACGATGAAGTTCGTGGCCAATAGGACGCTGTTGGAGCACGGTCTTGTCGAATACACCTCTTTTGAGGACGCGAAGGGCAGTCCTATTGCATTGGCGCTGTTCAAGTTCCCATTTGTTCAGGGGGTCTTCATCCAGAGCAATTTCATCACGGTGCAGAAGAACGACATGGTGGGCTGGCAGGATGTGGTGCTGGAGTTGCGGGAGTTCGTGCGGGACCATCTGAACAGCGGTGGGGCGGTGATCACCGAGCTGCCTGACATGAGCAAGGCCACAGTGCAGGAGGCCACCTCCATGGCGGGCCACACCGAACCTGCCAATGAGCTGGAGGAACGCATCATTACCATCCTTGAGGACGAGATTCGCCCGGCTGTGGCGCGTGACGGAGGCAACATCACGTTCAGGGGCTTTCACGATGGGGTGGTGAGCGTGGTGCTGAGGGGTGCGTGCAGCGGCTGTCCGAGCAGTACGGTGACCTTGAAGAACGGTATAGAGTCGCTGTTGAAACATCGCCTGCCTGGAGAGGTGCGGGAGGTGGTGGCGATCAACGGGTAGGCCTGCCATTGGCCAGTAGGTGGCTGTGAAGACCTTCGGGGCAAGTGCGAAATGATTCCGACCGGGTGCGAAGTGGTTCCGACCACGGCCGCAGTGTCCACTAAATGAGGAGAAGGGATGCCGGCCTGTGAAAAGCGCTTCCTGAAACGGTGAAAATGCTGATGATCAGTAGTTTATCTGGACAAGGGAATTCAGCAACGGTTTTAAGCGACATCCATTGGTATAAAAGGCCCCTTGCATGCGTAAAGCATTCATTTTACAATGTTTTACATCGGGTTTTACATGGCAGGCCAAGGGAGCGCGGTAGTTTCGCTGCCGAACCAAAAACCAGACATCATGAACAGGTCCTTTCTGCACTCGCCCTTCCTATTCCTGACGCTTCTTTTCCCGTTGATCACTTCATGCGAGGCACAGCCCTGGCTGGATGCACCGGAAGTGGACGCACGGGAAGTCCAGATGCTCGCACCCGACCCCTATACCCTGACGCTGCGTACAGAGGAGTCAGCGCAGGGTGGTTACCGACTGGTTACCCACGTGGCATTGGACAGCGGCAGTTGGTTCGTATCGCCCTACTCGGCCCAAGGTTATCAGGGTTACTTCAACGTGAGCCTGAAGGAGAATGACAGCCTCCACTTGGGCACATTCATTGAAATGCCCCGGTCTGTTCCGCAGCGCGACAAATGGCAGGGAGGGATGTCCAATTTTGTGGAGCAGAACACCTCCTACAGCTATGACATGACCGTCAATTCTGAGGAGGACTTCAAGATACTGGGAATGGTCCGGTTCGTCATTGAACCCAAATGCACCCTCGAAGAGATCCCTTTTTCCATCTCGCATCAGTCTGGCGAACTCATGGTTCAGAAATATCCCAAGTTGGATAAATCGACCTGTACGAAGGTGAACTGACCGCTTATCGGTCGGCCATCTCGGTGCTGCCTACGATGAGCTTGTAGCCCACTCCGCGCACGTTGACGATGCGCACATCGGGGTCGGCCTCCAGTTTCTTCCGTAGCCTGGAGATGAACACATCAAGTGTGCGTCCTACGTAAGCGCCTTCGTCTCCCCACACATCTCTCAGGATCACATCACGTTCCACGGTGGTGTTGACCGATGCATGGAGCAGAGCGAGCAGGTCGGCCTCCTTGCCTGTCAGTTCGGCCCTGTCGGCACCGAGCTGTAGGACGATCTTCCTTGTATCGAACAGGTAGCGGCCTATAGGGATAAGGGCCGGATCAGTACCGCTCCCGAGATGATGTCGTCCTTTCCCTCTGAAAGCCCAGATGAGACCTATGGCCCCAATAACAAGGGCAACAGCCAAAGCAATGGGCAACAGCCCATCGGCAGGTGACGCGCCCATGGTGTGGTCGTCTGCCATGACAGCCTTGGATTCGGCAAAGCTGATGAAGAGTGTGTGGCAGTCTGCGGGCAGCGGTCTGGACCTGCATGCGACCGCCCCGGGGCCGATCGCTGGGTTCACCGAATAGCTGTACACCACCTGCAGGGTGGAACACTGCTGGACTTCGACAAGATACGCTGTGGCGATGCCGCTCTGCCGCATCACGCTGTCAACGATGGTCACCAATCGGTCGGGGTCGAACGAGAATGTGGTGTCGAAACGGATCCTGTAGCCGTTGGCCTCCTGCTCTATGGGCAACACGCGCGAGTGGCTGTCGCCCGCGCTCAGCAGGAGCTGATGGCCCACCGCCCGCATGGCCACCATGCTATGTTGCCGATCGCGCAGCGCGGGTTCGTGTGCCGTTGACGTCAGCAGGCACATCAGCAGCGGGAGCACTAGGACCGAAAAGCGCATCGTCATGCCGCAAAGCTACTGGCGCATGGAGGCCATTGCCAGCCCGCTTCCTCTCTTTTACACTAATTTACATGCGCAGCCGACACGGCCAGCGGCCCTCAAAGTCCTGTAGGGACGGTTTCGCTCATTGTCTTATCATCTGATCCACATCGGTTGTAAATCGACAAGGGAGCATGTGGACTTGCAGCAATTTCTGGTCTGATAGATAAGACGCTCAGGGGTGTTATGTGCCTTTGGAGTGAAGGCAGGAAGGACGCTGTGAACGTTGGGCGGGGTGAACTAATCCCAGTGCAGATAGAGATCGGCCTCAAAGCCGTCCTCCACTATCTTGTATATGTCCGGGTAGTTGTCGTCCCGTCCTCCATTCTGTTCGTGGGTGAGCCGATAGAGGTCCAATGTGAGCATCCCTATACGTTTGCCCGGGGCTGAGTAGATAGAACCCTGCGGCCCATCGAAATCGACCAGTTCGATGTAATAATCGGTGTATGAGGAAGGGCTCAGATTATCGAACACTTCATTTTCGGGCACCAGGGTGACCGGCAATCCGTTCCGTATATCAACATCCCATGTCGCCTCACTTGCCGAATAGGCATGTAAGGTCGGGGAATTGTTGACCAACAGGTCGGGGAATTCGCCCGGGGTCTCGTAGCCGGGATTACCGGTGGTGCCGTCCGCATCGTCCCATTCGTATCCCAATTCATCGGACAGATTGACCCGGGTCACGACAAGATTGCCGATGACCACCTGGTTAGGTACGTTGTTGACATGCACCTTTTTGGAGAGGGAACCTTGCGAAAACCCGGTGGCTTCCAGCGTTACCTCGACCCACGTGTTCTCCTTGATGAAGAATCCGGACATGTCTCCTTCAAAGGTCCCGTAGTTGCCATAATCGGAGGCAATGCTGTAGTTGCCATGCTCGGTCTCGCAGAACGCCAGTTGCCATTGATAACTGTTCGCATTGCTCGAATTGTTCATCACCTTGATCTTGCCCCTTACGTTGGGATCCAAGATGATCTCGAAATCGGCCTTGGTGCCCATGTCGCACGATGAGACAAGCACCGATAGGCACAGACCGCCCGCTGCGGCCCTGATGAAAGTTGAAAGCATGAAAGACCGCTTGTAAAGGTTGAACATCATTTGAACGGATAAAGCTATTGTTATTTTGGACAAGGGAGGTATCAGGCCGGCCGGCAGGAGCGTTCAAATTCTGTTTCGATTGAATCGAAACCGATCAGCGGCCAAGCTATGACACGTTTGCGTGGGGGCAGTTGTAAGCAGATTGTCAATTTACCAAAAATGGGTAGTTTTGACACTCATCAACTAAAAACCCCCATTCCCATGAAGAAATTTCTCCTTTCCATTGCAATGCTCACGCTTGCGGCAGGCCATGTGTCTGCCGAAACGCATGTCATCACCATCAGCGGAACCACCTACACGCCTGCGCTTGTAGATGCCGTGGTAGGCGATGAGGTGACCATCTCGGCCTCGGGCAGCCATCCGCTCGTTCAGGTAAGTCAGGCCACGTGGGATGCCAGCGGCAACACGCCCTTGGCAGGCGGATGGGGCAGCCTGACCACCGCGCACACCTTTACCATCACCGCTGATGAGGACATCTACTTCGTGTGTTCCAACCATGTGGGCATGGGCATGAAGGGCCGCATCACCGTGTCCATCGCCACGGGTGTTGATGGCCCTGAAGAGGTCGCTGCCCTCCATGTTTACCCGAACCCCGTGACAGACGGCAGGGTGAATTTCACCAATGGTGCAGACCTTCCGGATGGCAGCATCCTTGAACTCTACGGTGCCAATGGTCAGATGGTGACATCGGCCTTGGTGCGGGGGCGCAGTGCGTCCATCGGAACCTCGCTCACCCCCGGCATCTATACCGGGGTGGTCCTATGTGATGGCAAGGCTGTGCTGCGCCAACGGCTGATGGTGGTGGGCAGCGGGCAGTGACCAGGGTTGTAGCGAAGCCGCACGGAGTTTTTTCTTCGTGCGGCCTCGTGCGCTCCGTGTCTGTCCATCAACTGGTCGAAAGTCAGCTAAGAATGAACTTTCCTTGAGGTTGATCGGGTCTGCGTGCGTTCTGATGCGTTGCCCCGGTGTCATAGCGGTCGATGTGCTGCAATTGCTGTCGATTGCATATTTTCGCTTTCGCATCAAACATCATGGCCATGGAAAACGCACCCTCACCGCGCACACATCATGCAGACCGACTCCTGTTCTTCGGAATGCTGCTCTTCCTCTTCGGACTTTTGGTAGGGCTGGCCATTCCGGCCTTGGCCAACCCGCGCATGGGGCTGGCATCGCATCTGGAGGGGGTGATGAACGGCATGTTCCTGATGGTGCTGGGGCTTGTGTGGAACCGCCTTTCGCTGTCCGACAGATGGTTGAAGGTGACCTACGGACTGATCCTCTACGGCACGTTCGCCAATTTCTTCGCGGTGCTTCTGGCGGCCATTACCGGGGCGGGAAGCATGATGCCTTTGGCCGGGGGCATTGCGGGTGCCACGTGGCAGGAGGCCATCATCTCGTTCCTGCTCGTCACGCTGGCGTTGGCGATGGTGGCGGTGTGCGGCCTTGTGCTCAAAGGGCTGTATAGGCCGGTGGCGGCAAAGTGAGCCTGCTTCGCCACTCGCGAATGTCCTCACCAGCTGCCATGCGATGGTTCGCCTACGGGGCATTCACGCGTTCCAGCTCATTGGCCCGCCTCAGGCAGGCCGGACGCAGCGGATGCAAGGGCGCGGTGGGGTTTTGACAATGATGCCCGCTCGGGTAGGAGTGCATGTGGGCGGGACGCTCACCAATAGGGCGAACGAGTGAAGACCTTAGATCGGGCGGGGTGCGACAGCCAGGTGCTTCCCGAACTGGTGGACCCCGCCGATGAGAACCTGCGCCACTGCGAGAAGAAGGGCATCACGGCCTACATCCCCAACTTCGGGCAGTACAAGCACGAGCGCGAAGGGTTCATCTACAATGAGCAGGAGAACAGGTACGAGTGCACAAGGGAGGGCGGAAAGCGTGCCCTGCTGCCCTACAAGCGTGAATCGGTGAACCACGATGGTCACCACATGCACGTCTATCGCAGCAGCAGCCTTGTGTGCAGAGATTGCCCGCTGCGGGCCGAGTGCATAGGCAAGAGCGACTTCAAGGCCATCACCCACAGTGTGGACAAGGCACTTTACGATGCCATGCACGACCGCCTACAGACCCCGAAGGCCAAGGCCATCATGAAACGCAGGAGCAGTACGGTAGAGCCCGTTCTGGGCACCCTGGTCAACTTCACTGGCATGAAGCGGATCAACGCAAGGGGCATGGACGCGGCCAACAAGCATGTGCTCATGGCCTCCATCGCCTACAACCTGAAGAAGTATCTGAAGACCCCTTGGAAAAACGTGAAGGTGATAGCATTGGCAATGACAAGGCCAGAAATGCCCAAGAACATTGGGCCTTTGGCCCATTTTCGGGCCA
>JAIPBJ010000129.1 GCA_021739625.1 Flavobacteriales bacterium
GTTCTGCCTGCTGATGAAGCGGGACAGGGTGAGCGGGGACTTCTTCTGGCACCTCGATGTGGGCGACATGCATTTTCTGGCCGCAGTGGACTGCACCGGACACGGCATTCCCGGGGCACTGCTCTCCATGATCGCCAACGAGTTCCTCAACAACATCGTCAAGGAACAGCATTGCTACGAACCTGAGGACATTCTGATGAGGTTGGACATGAAACTGGTCGAATCGCTCCACCAGAATGACAACGACCTTGTGCGTGATGGCATGGACGTAAGCCTGTGCAGGATAGACGGGGACCGCCAGCGCATCGTCTTCTCAGGGGCCTGCCGCCCATTGTTCCATTTCGATGGAAAAGAGATCATAGAGATCGAGGGGAGCAAGAACTCCATAGGAGGTCTGGTGCGCCCAGATGTTGAGAAGCTTTTCGGGCAGCAGGAGATCGCCTACCGCCCGGGCGACTGCATCTACCTGACCTCTGACGGCTATGCATCGCAGTTCAACCACCTCACAGGCAAGAAGCTGATGAAGCGCGGCCTTGTGAACGAGCTCCTCGCAGTGGCCACTCTGGAGGCCGAGCAGCAACGTCTGGAACTGAAACGCTATTTCCTCGAATGGAAAGGCGATGATGAGCAGGTGGACGATGTGGTGATCATCGGGGTGAAATTCTGAGGGAAGGGCTTTCTGACCAGAACCCCGACCTTCGCCCCATGTCCACGGAACAAAAGCCCCCAGTTTTCTCCTCTTGGAAAGGATGGTATGCCCTGCTTGTGGCGGTGCCTGCGGTAGGATTTTTCCAAAAATGAAAAGATGAGGCATCTGTCCAATTTGGGTATAGGCATACTGCTGCTGAACCTGCTGTTGAAGGTAATCTTCCTCGACAGCCAACCCATTGCAGGTGACGAGCCCTTCTCCATCTACATGGCCGGGATGGCACCGCGCGAAATCGTGGCCCACCTGATGACAGGCAACAACCCACCGCTATGGGAACTGCTGCTGCACTACTGGACCCGGCTGTTCGGCATCGGCCCATTCGCTGTGCGGTTCATGCCTTTGGTGTTCAGTTCGGTCACGGCACTGGTCCTTTTCAGGATAGGGGCGCGGTTCTTCCATTGGCGTGCAGGGCTGACCGCAGCATTGCTCTTCACCTTTTCCGACTATCACGTCTTCTTCTCTCACGAGGCAAGATGCTACGCGTTGTTGGCCCTGCTTACGGCCCTCGCCCTCTATCTCTTCCTGCGTGTGATGGAGGAAAGGGGACGGTGGGGGATGCCTGTGCTGGCTCTTGGAATTGTGAACATCCTGCTGGTCTATACTCATTTCTTCGGGCTGTGGGTGCTGTTCATGCAACTGGTCTGTGCGCTCTGGATGAGAATGAGAGAGAAGGAGGAGGTATGGGCGCACGGCCATTTCCTTGCGCTGGGCATGGCCCTTGTGGGATACCTGCCCTACCTGCCGGTACTGTGGCAGCGTTTCACAGACTCTGCGGCACATGGCACCTGGGTGCGTCCGCCCAATGGGTTGGACAGCCTTTACACCATGCTATGGAACTTTTCAAACCAGCCGTTGGTCACGGTGGCCTGCATCCTCATTCTCGTAGGGGGGCTGGTGCGCATCGGCATGGGAAGGAAAGGTGGGGGAGGGCCGACAGAGAAGGTGGTGGTGGCGTGGTTTCTCGTGCCTTTCCTCCTGATGTTCGGCATCTCTTACGTGATGCCCATGTGGTTGGACAGGTACCTTGTGCATGTAACGCCTGCCTACTACCTCACGTTGGCCGTGTTCGCCCATGGCCTGTTCCCGTCCTCCAAAGCGTCCGGGGCGGTGTCTCTGCTGCTGGTCGTCCTCTTTGCGACCACCTTCCATTTGGACGTGGACAACCGCAGGGACATCCGCAGTGCTGTGGCCAAGGTGCGCGAACTGCGGCAGCACTATCCCGCCAGCCCGGTCTATCTGTGTCCCGACTGGGCAGACCTGTCCTTCCTTTACTATTGGGATACCTCTTGTTTTGAAAATCCATCTCCCATTGACGATATAAAAAAGAACGTGTGTGAATGCCTGAGGGCCGACAGGGTCTATCCTGTTTCGGACAAGGTTTGGATGGATTCAGATGCTGTGGCGCAGGCCGACCATGTGATCTATTTGGATGCGGCCGCAGACTTCGCCTTTCCCGACAATGGGATCCTTCCCTATCTGAAAGACACATTTGCCCATTGTGAGCGGTTCCATTATCCGGAGGTGTTCTATGTACACCACTGTTCGCGGTGATGCAAAGGATGGTCCGACACCCGAACAATGGCAATTTTCTGCTGGGGCTGACCGCTCTTCGTCCGGGCCATCCGCAATAGCTTGCATTGCCGCCATACATACAGTAGTGACCGCGCACGGATGGCAATTTACCTTCGCCCCATGTCCCCAGACCAGAAACCCCCAGTTTTCTCCTCTTGGAAAGGATGGTATGCCCTGCTGGTGGCGGTGCTGGCGGTGCTGGTGGCGGGGTTCTATGTGCTGACGGAGTACTTCTCATGATGGGGAAAATGATTGGCGAAGAACGATTAACGATTTGTGATTACTGCGAAGGCAGTGAGCTCCCTTCGGTCGGTTTGCGAATGGGCAACGCCACTAACATTGAGATTTGCGAAGAACGATTAACGATTAACGATGTGCGATTGGTTCGCACCTCTCGTCCCCTGTCCTTCGCCCCTCGTCCCTGCTGCGCATGAGCCTCCTCGACTGGACAGTCCTTCTCGGCACGCTCATCTTCATTGTGGCGTATGGCACATGGAAGACCCGTGGCAGCCGCAATCTGGAGGGCTACCTGAAGGGCGACAATGACGCCAATTGGTGGGGCATCGGCATCGGCATCATGGCCACGCAGGCCAGTGCCATCACCTTTCTGAGCACTCCGGGGCAGGCCTACACGGACGGGATGCGCTTCGTGCAGTTCTATTTCGGGCTGCCCGTGGCGATGATCATCCTGTCGGTGACGTTCATCCCCATCTTCTATCGGCTGAAAGTTTACACTGCATACGAATTCCTTGAGAGTCGTTTCGACCTCAAGACCCGCACCCTCGCCTCCCTCCTGTTCCTTGTGCAGCGCGGGCTGGCTGCGGGCATCACCATCTATGCGCCCGCCATCATCCTGAGCACACTGCTGGGCTGGAACCTCACGGCCACCAACGTGCTCATCGGTTCGCTGGTCATCATATACACGGTGAGCGGTGGCACGAGGGCCGTGACCCAGACCCAGAAACAGCAGATGGCCGTGATGATGGGCGGGATGCTGCTGGCGGGTGGCATGGTGGTGTCGATGCTGCCTGCCGACATCAGCCTCAACGATGCCTTCCACGTGGCGGGCAAGACGGGGCGGCTCAACGTGGTCAACTTCGAGTTCAACCTCAGCGACCGCTACAATTTCTGGTCGGGGATCACAGCTGCACTATTCCTCTTCATGTCCTATTTCGGCACCGACCAGTCGCAGGTGCAGCGCTACATCACGGGCAGGAGCGTCACCGAGAGCCGCCTCGGACTGATGATGAACGGCCTGCTGAAGGTGCCGATGCAGTTCGTCATCCTGCTCATCGGGGTGATGGTGTTCGTGTTCTACCAGTTCCACCAGCCGCCCGTGTTCTTCAACCGTGTGCAGACCGAGCACCTGCGTCAGTCCGCGCATGGCGGTCAGTTGGAGGCGCTTGAGGCCGACTACACCGCCAATTTCACAGAAAAAGAAAAGGAGCTGCGCGAAATGGTGATTGCCCAGAGAGCGGGCGATGAAGCCACGGTGCGCCAACATGCCGACCATGCCAATGCGCTGCTGGAGGATGGCGAGCGCATCCGCGATGAAGTGAAGGCCCTCGCCCTGCTGCACGACCCCAAGGCCGAGACCAACGACAAGGACTACATCTTCATGGGCTTCGTGATAGACCACCTGCCTGTGGGCATGATCGGGCTGCTGTTCGCGGTGATGTTCAGCGCGGCCATGTCGAGCACATCATCTGAGCTGAACGCCCTCTCCAGCACCACCACGGTCGATCTCTACCAGCGCATCATCAACAAGGACGGTGACGATGCGCACTACCTGCGCTCATCGCGGTGGTTCACGTTCCTGTGGGGCGTGCTGGCCATCGTGTTCGCCACCACGGCCTCGCTGTTCGAGAACCTCATCCAGGCGGTGAACCTGCTGGGGTCGCTGTTCTACGGGACGATACTGGGCATCTTCCTCGTGGCATTCTATGTGAAGCGGGTGCAAGGCCACGCGGTGTTCATCGCTGCGCTGCTGGCCGAGGCCTGTGTGCTCGCCATCCACTACCTCAACGCCAAAGAGATAGCACCTGAATGGCTCACGATGGGGTATCTATGGTACAACGTTGTGGGTTGTGGGCTGGTGGTGGGATTCGGGGTGGTGTTGCAGCAATTTATCGGAATGAGGCGTTGATGTTCTCTCCCGGACGGTGTCCCTCATTTGCATCAAAGTGCATAGGTTTGATGCCACGCGTGAGATGCGCAAGGTTTGGTCGGCCATCCCATCGGTACGGTAGTTCTAAGAAGTGGAAAGATGAACAAGATCAGAATCAGGAATTTCGGACCCATCCGAGAAGGACTTGAAGAGAACGGAGGCTGGATAGAGCTTAAGAAGCTGACCATTCTCACTGGAAATCAGGGCAGTGGCAAAAGCACTGTGGCCAAACTTGCGTCCACCTTGGCGTGGATAGAAAAGCGCATGGTGAAAGGGGTGATGAAACCCGATTGGCTGAACACGCACAATCGCTTTGTGAAGCATTGCAGCTATCACAACCTCAGTGGATATTTCAAAAAGGACACGGAAATAGGGTTTGAGGGGAACGCGTACCGTTTCACTTTCAAGGACGGCCGATTTGAAAGCAGACCTGTATCGACCAACGCCTATCTGCTCCCGAAGATCATGTATGTGCCTGCCGAGCGCAACTTCCTCGCTGCCGTGGAGCAGGCGCAACAGGCCAAGTACCTACCAAGCCCCTTGGTGACCTTTCAGGACGAGTATAGAAGGGCACTGAAGAGTGTGAAGGGGACATTGGGCCTCCCCATCACCGGTGCCGCACTGACCGTGGCCAATGGTGTGCCCTATATCAAAGGGGAAGACTATGAGATTCGGCTGTCTCAGGCATCGAGCGGGTTTCAGTCCACTGTGCCGATGTTCCTTGTGTCTCACGATCTGGCGAACACGATAAGCAAAGGTGCCGACCCTTCGATGCGGGAGTTCTCCAGCGCTGAGATGAAGAAGCTCAGAAAGGACATTGAGCGGATCCTTCTGAACGACAGCCTGGCAGAGGAGGTGAAACAGGAGTCGCTCAGAGTGCTCTCGTCCAAGATAAAGATCGATTGTTTCGTCAATGTGGTAGAGGAACCTGAGCAGAACCTCTATCCAACTTCGCAACGGGGAATGCTGAATGCGCTCCTGAACCATGTGAATATGACCGATGGCAACAGGCTTATCATAACCACGCACAGCCCTTATGTGATCCATTATCTGACGCTTGCCATCAAAGCCAAGCAGATAATTGCCAAGGCGGGGCAGGACAGCGGAATAACGGATGCGGTGAATGAGTTGGTTCCTTTGGATTCCGCAATTGACGCATCAGATTGCGCCATCTATGAGCTGGATGATAATGGCACCATCGCTGCACTTGAGCGCTATCAAGGGCTTCCGTCCGATGAGAATGAGCTGAACAACCATCTTGCAGTGTTCAACACCCTGTTCTCACAATTGCTTGATCTTGAAGACCGATGCCGGTGAACTTCTTTCAGCCCGGCTGCCGCCACACCACTGAGATCGCGCGTTTCGGTCTTTGTGACGACCCGCAACCGGCCAAGTCTCCTGCCTATCTTGATGAGATTGACCCCGACAAGTGGATTGCGGAGGTCAGCAACCCGGGCAATCGGGCTGTTGAGTTTCATGCGGTGGATCACTGCCCAGGCATCGATCCCCGAAGGACTGATGGGAGTGCGGCACAGCGTTGCGATGGCATACTGACATGGGGTCGGTCTATCGTCTTTGTCGAACTCAAGGACAGGGCGAGGGGATTCGGAGGGGGCCAAGGGCAACTGTTGGAGACCATCAGGTACTTTAATGCCGATCAGGGTCTCGGTGGCTATGACCATGTACGGGCCCACGTGGCCAACAGGCAACGCCCTGCTGCCGCCATTGGCGGAGCACAGACGATCCAGACATTCAGGAATGAGACAGCGGCCATTCTGGGAGGAAAGGGAGTTGACCTGTGCCTGGACAGGAACATTCAGGTAAGCTGAAGTGCGACAAAGAATTCCACCCCACCAACAGAACCCGATAACGAAGGTGTTCGAGCTGGTGGAGGAGTTGCGGAAGTACATCCGGGCTTAAGAACGCCCACCGCCCAAACTGCCACCCCCATCCCAGCACATTATTCCGCCCTATGGAGAATGTGCGTATGGCCCTGCCGAGAACAAACGGCCCTCTGTCAGGCCGGGAATCTGCCCACAGAGATCCGCAGCGGCATCTTGCAATTATGGAAACCTATACATCTACATGGATGGGTCTGATTCCAGTTATGGAAACCTATACATCTACATGGATTGGTCTGCTTCCAGCTCTGGAAACCTATACATCTACATGGATTGGTCTGCTTACAGCTCTGGAAACCTATCCATCTATATGGATGAGTCTGCTTACAGCTCTGGAAACATTTGTATCTACATGGATGGATATGATTCCAGTTATTATATTTGACGCTGTAAGATCATTTTGCCCTCTTGCATGACCGGGATGGGGCCGAAAGCAATTGCAATGCGCCCTTTCGGCATGGACAGCGGGCAAAACGAAAATCCATCGACCATCATACGACCCGAAAATGCCCACAAGACAGCTCCCCAAGACCGCGCAACAACGCCTATCGGCCCTCAGTGCGGTGGCAGACCGCGTGGCACTGTTCCCGCCCAACGAAGTGCCGGTGCCTACGCCCGTTGTCGATCACCTCGCAGCATTCCTGCCTGTGTACATAGGGCTGATAAAAGAGGTGAACAAGGCCAAGGCCCTTCAGACCGAATCGACAGCCGAGGTCACCCCCCTGCTGCGCGTGGCACGCATCTGGGTGGGGCAGGGCTTTCAGCATATTGTGGATGCCGTGCTGCGTGACGCGATGCCCGCGACCATGCTCACCGTCTATGGCATGTTGCCGGGCGCGCGTGGCCCCCGGTTGAAAAAGGGCGAGCAGGATGTGCTCATAGCGGCCGAAAAACTGCAGGTGGGCGAGACCTATCGCGTGGCACACGGAGGCGAACCGATGGCGTTCCCCTCGCTGGCCGAGATCATGGTGCATGTGGACGCCTTCCGCAGTGCCAACCACGTGCAGGCCAACCGCAAATTGGCCCTGGCCGATGCGCAGCAGAACCTGCGCAAGGCCAATGTGGAGGCCAGAAAGCTGGTGCTGCGCCTGTGGAACTCCATCGAGACCGCCTACGACACGGGCGACCGCCCCAGCATGAGGCGCAAGGCGCGCCACTGGGGCGTCATCTATTCCATCGCCAAGGGAGAGAGGGCCGAGGACGGGGACGCGCAGGAACAGCCGCCCCTCAATGGCTGACCGCCACATCCTTGACCGCTGCGAACATGGCCCGCACGGTGTCCACCTGTGCCACGGGCATCTCCACCGCCCAACGGCAGTCCATGGCGAACCCCTGTTCCACCACCATCAGATGCTGCTGACGGATGATGCGCTCCACCTCACCGATGGCGGTGTGCGGGAACACGAGTCCGATGCGGCCCATGCGCACCCGTTCGACCACCGTAGCGGCATCGAGCGCGGCCTTTGCACTGGCCTTGTAGGCATGGATGAGACCGGGCACGCCCAGCTTTGTTCCCCCGAAATAGCGCACCACGGCCACCAGCACCTGCGTCACGCCCTTGCTGCGGATCTGGTTGAGGATGGGCGGTCCCGCACTTCCGGCCGGCTCACCGTCATCGTTGGCGCGGTGCTCCGAGCCGTCAGTGCCCATCACACTGGCATGGCACACATGGCGCGCCTTGGGGTGCTCCCCGCGCAGGCGGTCCAGATGTTCTCTGATGTCCTGTTCGTCAATGACAGGGATGGCGTGGGCAATGAAGCGGCTGCCCCTGTCCTTGAACTCGGCCTCTGATGGGCCGGAAATGGTGAGAAAATGGTCTTCCATGCCCAGAATGACGGCCCGAAGTTACCCTTCTGCCGGTCTGACGCATATCTGTTGCCCATTCCGCGCATCAGTGTTTCTTTGTAGCCCTTTATTCGCATACCATGGAAATCACACAGGAAGAGATCATCACCCAATTCGAAGCCCTCATGCAGCGCCCCGTGGAAGAGGTGGCACAGGAGGCCACCGAGCTCAAGGCATTGTTCTACAAGCTGCACAACGATGCACGGGCCGCAGAGCGCGAACAGTTGAAGGCAGACGGGGTCGATATGACCGAAATGGCGGAACTGCCCGTCAGTCCATTGGAACTGAGGTTCAAAGACCTCTATGCGAAATACAGGGACGCACGCACCAAACTCGCCCACCGCAAACAGGAGGAGCAGCAGAAGAACCTCACCGCCAAACAGCAGGTGATCGCTGAGCTGAAGAACCTGATCGACAACGAGGAGAACATAGGCAAGAGCTTCGACCATTTCCGAGACCTTCAGGACAAGTGGAGGTCCATTGGCGGTGTGCCGGCCGACAGGCTCACCGACCTGCGGGCCGCCTACATGATGGAAGTGGACAGGTTCTACTACAACATCAAGATCAACAAGGAGCTCAAGGAATATGACCTTGCCAAGAACCTGGAGACCCGCAAGGCCATCGTGGGCAAGCTGGAGGAACTGCGCACCGAGGAGAAGATCAAGGACATCGAGCTGATCCTCAATGCGGCCAAGGACGAATGGGAAGAGACCGGCCCCGTTCACAAGGAGGCCTATCCTGAGCTTCGCGAACGTTATTACAGCGTGCTGCGCGAGCTTCACAAGAAGATACAGGACCACTATTCCGTTCTCAAGGAGGACCAACATGCCAATCTTGAGGCCAAGCGCGCCCTGGTGGCCGAGGTGGCCGGCATGGTGGAACAGTGCGGTGATTCGTTGCCAAGGTTCAACACTGCCGCCAAACGTCTGGAAGAGATCAAAGAACTGTGGAAGCACGTGGGGCAGGTTGACAAGAAGGCCAACATGCGCGTGTGGAACGAATTCAAAGAGGCACAGGATGCCTTCTTCGGGGCCAAGCGCGGCCTGATGGGCGAGGCGCGTGCCGGATTCAAAGAGAACAAGGCCGCCAAAGAGGCACTGATCGCTTCGGCCATGGCCATCAAGGACAGCACCGACTGGAAAGAGACCACCGAAGAACTGAAGAAACTGCAGAACCGTTGGAAGACCATCGGCCCGGCCGGCCCGCGTGACGACCAGAAGCTATGGAAGCAGTTCCGCGAATCATGTGACGCGTTCTTCACCACCAAGAAGCATTTCTTCGACACCATTGACGACCGTCAGGCGGGCAACCTCAAGGCCAAGGAAGAAATGCTGAAGGAGATGGCAGCCACAAAACTGGAAGGCGACAAGGACACCATGCGCGAGCCCATCAAGGCCATCATGGACCGATGGACGGGTCTGGGCCATGTGCCCAAGGCCGACATAGACCGCATGGACGCGGCCTACAAGAAGGCGTTGG
>JAIPBJ010000010.1 GCA_021739625.1 Flavobacteriales bacterium
CCTCGGAGTGGCCGGCTACATGCTCAAGCCTGTGGACTACCGTCAGTTTGTGACCGTGGTGAAGGAGATAGACCGCTATTGGACCGTTTCTGAGCTGCCCAGCTGATGCGCGCGGACAGGCCCATACTCCTTGTGGAGGACGATGAGGTGGACATCCTCTCCACCCAGCGCGCATTCCGCGAACTGGAGATTGCCAACCCGTTGGAAGTTTTCAGAGGGTGCGATGACGCGCTCACCCGCCTGCTGGATGAGGCACGCCCCACGCCCTGTCTCATTCTCCTCGATCTGAACATCCCGCGCATCAGTGGCACTGAATTCCTCAGGAACTACAAAGGCTACGAGCGGCTGAGGTGGATACCGAGCGTGATGCTCACCACATCCAACAGCCAGCGCGACATTCAGGAGGCCTTCTTCTATCAGGCAGCAGGCTACATGGTCAAACCGTTGGATTTCATCGAATTCAAAGAGGTCATCAGACAGATACATGCCTATTGGTCCCATTGTCAACTACCTGAGCCCCGTGACTGATGGAATTTGCACTGAAGCACCGCGACATCACCATCTTCCTTGCCGAGGACGATGAGATAGACCGTATGGCCTTTGAGCGCTTCGTGAAGAAGAACGCACTGCCCTACAGGTATGTGACGGCCGATTCCATCCGACAGGGAAGGGAGGTGCTGGCAAATACCGTCATTGATGTGGCGGTGGTGGATTACAGCCTCAAGGACGGCACGGGCATGGAACTGCTTGATGTGATTGCCGACCGCGTGCCCGTCATCTTCGTCACAGGCCATGGCAACCAGAAGGTGGCCGTGGAGGCCATGAAGGCGGGGGTCTATGACTATCTGATAAAGGATGCCGACCGCAACTACCTCCAGCTGCTGCCGGTCACCATCGACAATGCCATCGACCACCGCAGGACCGAGGAGCGTCTGCGCCAATTGGAGAGCGAGAAGCAGCGCCTGCTCTGGATGGTAAGCAAGACCGAGAACGCCATGGCGATCGCCTCGCGCGATGGAAGGGTCGAGTGGGTGAACGAGGGTTTCGAGCGGCTTTCGGGCTGGCAGGCCGATGATGTCATCGGCACATTCGGAGACATGCTGCTGGACGACAGCATCTCTGGCCTCAACCCCGAATCGGAGCACTACCGCAACGTGATGAAGTCCAAGGGTTCCGTGCAGTACGAGTCACTCAATTTCCATAAGGACGGAAATGGTTATTGGGTGCTCACCACCCTCACACCGATCTTCGGCCACGATGGTGAGGTGGAGCACATCATCGCAATTGACAGCAATATCACCGACAGGAAGAAGGCCGAGGACGAGCTGCTGAAGGCCAAGCTCCATGCCGAGACATTGACCCGCACCAAGCAGGAATTCCTCGCCAACCTGAGCCACGAGATCCGCACACCGATGAACGCCATCGTGGGCATCGTGCAACTGCTCACCGATTCGGAACTGAACTCAGAGCAGCGCGAATACCTCAGATCCATCGAGTTCGCATCCGACAACCTGCTCAACATCATCAACGATGTGCTCGACCTCTCGAAGCTCGAAGCTGGGCAGGTGGTCTATGAGAGCATCCCGTTCAACGTGAAAGAGGTGGTCACCCGCACGGCCGACATCTTCCGCCTCAAGGCCAAGGAGAAGGGGCTGCTGCTCGAAACATCCCATGGCCCCGAGGTGCCCGCCACCGTGACGGGCGACCCCACGCGCCTCAACCAGATCCTCGCCAACCTCATCAGCAATGCCCTCAAGTTCACAGAAAACGGCACGGTGAAGGTGAACACACGACTGATGAAGGACACGGGTTCGGGCGTGGTGCTGGAGTTTGCCGTCAGCGATTCGGGCATCGGCATCGCCCCCGAGAACCAGAAGAAGATATTCGAGTCGTTCGGGCAGGCCGACAGCGACACCACCCGCAAGTTCGGGGGCACAGGCCTTGGCCTCACCATCATCAAGCGGCTGGCCGAGGACATGGACGGCAGCGTGGGGCTGAAATCCGCTCTGGGCCAAGGCTCCGTGTTCACCGTCACGCTCCCGTTCACATTGGAGGAGGCACCGACTGACGGAAAGGACGGGCAGGAACAGCCTACCGCAGACCTCGACCGGCTCAATGGCGCCCATGGCCTCATTGCCGAGGACAACGAACTCAACCGCATGGTCGCCACCCGCTTCCTCGAGGCCGTGGGCATCGTGGTGGCCTGTGCCGTCAACGGGCTGGAGGCAGTGCAGATGGCCGCAGACAAGGACTATGATTTCATTCTGATGGACATACAGATGCCCGAGATTGACGGCTATGAGGCCGCGAGGCGCATCCGCAGTTCTGGCAGCCGCGTGCCCATCATCGCCATGACGGCCCACGCCTTCTCAGGCGAGCGCGAGAAATGCATCGCGGCAGGCATGGACAGCTACCTCACCAAACCCGTTAGACGCGAACTCCTTCATTCACGCATCGCAGAATTCATAGCGCCATGATAGATATAGCAGCCATCAGAGAATACACGGGCGCGGACGATGCGTTCATCCGCAAGATATTCGGTCAGTTCCTCAGCCATCTGGACGAGGACCTCGCAGCTCTCGCCAGCGCGCTGACGGCCCGCAGCCTGCCTGATGTGCGCAAGAAGGCCCACGCCATGCTCTCCTCCGCCCGCATCTTCCATTTCACAGACATCATCAGCCTCACCGAGCGCATAGAGGCCGACTGCGAGGCAGGCAGACCCGAGAACATCGGCAAGGACGTGCCCCAACTCATCCGCATGTACCGCCAGGTGAGTGTGGAGATGGAGGAGTGGATGAATCACCTGAACTGACCGCACCGTCCTCCCGAAAAAATCAAGTGCAAAGTCCCATTGGTATGGCCCACCTTCCGCACGGAAAAACAATACCTTTGGCCCCATGACTGCCAACACGCTCCTTTTCAATTTTATGGGTCCAGAGCTGATCGTTATCGTCCTGGTCATCCTGCTACTTTTCGGAGGTAAGAAGATCCCTGAACTCATGCGCGGCATTGGAACCGGCATCAAAGAGTTCAAGGAGGCCTCGAAGAGCGAGGATACCAAGGCTGTCGAGAAGAAGGACTGAACGGCCAGATGGGGATCGATGCCATTGCGCCTTATCACCGTGCCCTGAAAAATGGGGAGACCACGGTGGTTGCCACCGTTTCTGACTTTCTCGCAAGGATTTCGGACACCGCGCATCTCAATGCCTTTCTTGAGGTCTTTGTTGACGATGCGATGCAGCGCGCCAAAACGTTGGACGCTTCCATTGCCGAAGGACAGTTCGGGAAACTGACTGGCGTGGTCATCGCCATCAAGGACAACATCTGCTTTGAAGGCCACAGGGTGCAGGCCGCATCCAAGATCCTCGAAGGCTTTGAGTCGCTTTACAGTGCCACGGTGATAGAACGACTGTTGGCCGAAGGCGCGGTCATCATTGGCCGCCTCAACTGTGATGAATTCGCCATGGGCAGTTCCACAGAGAACTCTTCGCTTGGCAATACCCTCAATCCTTGGGACAACACCCGGGTTCCGGGCGGATCATCGGGCGGGTCTGCAGCTGCAGTGGCCGCTGGTCTTTGCCACGTTGCACTGGGTTCCGACACGGGTGGTTCCATCCGTCAGCCGGCATCGTTCTGCGGTGTGGTGGGCGTCAAGCCGACCTACGGCCGTGTTTCCCGCTATGGTCTGCTCGCTTATGCCAGCAGCTTCGACCAAATAGGGCCCCTTGCCCGCAACGTGGATGATGCCGCCCTGATCCTTGAGGTGATGGCTGGTGCAGATGACTATGACAGCACGGCATCATCGCGGCCTGTGCCCCGTTATTCCGAGGAGTTGACCGCATCCGGCAAGAAGCGGTTCGCCTATCTGCGCGACTGTGTGGAACATCCAGCTCTGGATGCTGACATACGCGACCGTTTCATGAAGATGGTGGAGGGGCTTCGCAATGAGGGCCACACCGTGCAAGCGGTCGATTTTCCGCTGTTGGAGCATCTGGTGCCCACCTACTATGTGCTCACCACGGCCGAGGCATCAAGCAATTTCTCGCGCTATGATGGCATGCGCTATGGCTATCGCAGTCCCAAGGCCCATGATCTGGAAAGCACCTACAAGATGTCAAGGTCTGAAGGATTCGGGCCCGAGGTCAAGCGCAGAATAATGCTCGGCACTTTCGTCCTGTCAGCAGGATACTATGACGCCTATTATTCCAAAGGGCAGAAAGTGAGGAGACTGGTGCAGGACCGCGTGAAGGCGATCTTTGATGATCATGACCTGATGCTGTCGCCCACCACGCCTGATGTGGCCTTCCGATTCGGAGAGAATTCTGACGACCCAATCAAGATGTATCTGGAGGATATTTTCACGGTGCTGGCGAACCTTGCAGGCATTCCCGCCATCAGTGTTCCATTGGGCGAGAAGGACGGATTGCCATTCGGTGTGCAGGTGATGGCAGATTCGTTCCACGAAAGCGAAATGCTCGCCTACGGAAAACGGCTGTTGAGCGATGATTTTGGAGTGCTTGTCTAAAATGTGGACAACTTTGGAAGCATTTATACCTCGCGCTATGGTCATGGCGGGTAATTTTGTGTGAGAACCTGCGTTGTAACCTGACGCATTCACCCATAATTTTTGAGCATGAGACATTCCGCAGTAATACTTTTCCTTGCGGTGCTGACGGTTTTCCAAGCACACGCGATCGACAAGGATTCTACCTCGCGTGTCCTTTCTGCAGACGACCCTGTTCTGGCCATGTTGGACAGTTTGGAGGCTGCCATGTATTTCGAGAACAGCAGCTTCATCTCCGACCCGGCCATTCTCAATGTTCTGAGGCTGAGCCGCGACTCCATCCCTGTTTTCACAGACAAGCAGTATCGTGACCGAATGTCAAAACTGGACGTGAACACACCGTTCAGGCTGGTCTATAATGATGCTGTAAGGAAATACATAGACGCATACACTGTCCGCCACCGCGAGAAAGTCTCCTACATGCTGGGTCTGGCCGAGCTGTATTTTCCGCTGTTCGAGGAGACGCTTGACCGCTATGACCTGCCATTGGAATTAAAGTATCTGGCCATTGTGGAATCGGCACTCAACCCGCAGGCACGCTCCAAATCAGGGGCGATGGGACTGTGGCAGTTCATGTACCGCACGGGAAAGATCTATGACCTGAACACCACCTCCTATGTGGACGACCGGGCAGACCCCTACAAGGCGACCGAGGCCGCGTGTCAGTATTTCCAATATCTCTATGCCATGTTCGGCAATTGGGAGCTGGTGCTGGCAGCATACAACGGAGGGCCGGGCACGCTCAACAAGGCCATCCGCAGGTCGGGCGGCAAGCGCGACTTCTGGGAACTGAGGCCCTATCTGCCAGTGGAGACCCAAGGCTATGTGCCAGCATTCATTGCCGTGAACTACGTGATGAAGAACGCCTCATTGCACAACATCTATCCGGTGAGACCCAATTTCTTCGCTTTTGAATTGGACACCGTGGTGGTACACAAACGACTGAATCTGGAGCATGTCTCTGATGCGCTGGAGATACCTTATGAGCAGCTCGCATTTCTCAATCCCACACTTCGCACCAGCATTGTTCCTGCCACAGAACAGGGTATGGCCATCACGCTTCCAAAGAAGAAGGTAGGTGTGTTCATGGCCAATGCATCCACTTTCTATGATGTGGCCAAGCCTGTTGTTTCCAGTGCTTTCGCATCAGCGGGATCATCTGTGGCACCTGCTCCTCAGGGGGACAGGCAGACCCACAAGGTGCGCAGGGGAGAGACGCTCAGTTCGATTGCTTCACGCTACCGTTGTGGGGTCAACGACATCTGTTCGTGGAACAACATAAAGGGATATGCCATTCGCGAGGGGCAGAGTCTGGTGCTGTATGGAGACCCGGCCACGGCTGCTGCCAAGGCGCAGACAATGCAGAAGGACGGCAGTGGTGGTTCCAACTATCATGTGGTGCAGCAGGGCGATACGCTTTGGGACATTGCCAAGCGCAACGGCCTCAGTGTTCAGGAACTGAAGGAACTGAACGGCCTTGGAAGTCATAATGAACTGAAGATCGGTCAGAAGCTGAAGGTGGGCTGACATGTGGAGGCTGCTGATCATCGCTCCTGTACTTGTCCTTTTCGCTTGCGAGACGCCTGTGATGCCATTGCCGGGAACTACAGGGAAGGCCGGGGAGTTGGTGGTTGTGATGGACGACCTGCTTTGGGAGTCTGCCATCGGGGACACGGTCTATGCAGCGCTTACCGAGCCGGTCTATGGACTGCCACAGCCCGAACCGCTGTTCGATGCGGTGCATATCCGCTCCGATGCTTTCACCAAGATATTTCAGACCCACCGGAACATCCTCATCTGCAACATTGGCAGCGGATTCAAACCTGCTGTTGAGGTGAGGGCCGATGTGTGGGCCTCTCCGCAGTTGGTCATTGAGATCACCGCTAAGGACACTGCGGAGTTCGTGCGCATCTTCAAGGCGAACAGATTGCGCATTGCAGAGTATTTCTCCAAGAAGGAGGAGGAGCGCAACCTGAACAGTTATCGCAAGCAGCCCGACCACGATGTGGCGAATGCGCTGTTGGAGACCTTCGGCATCAATATGCCTGTGCCAAAGGGTTTCAGCGTCATCAGCCGAAAAGAGAATTTTCTCTGGTTGCGCCATGACACGAAGGACATCAACCAGAGCATCCTGGTCTATTCGGAACCGTACACCCGTCCGAACACCTTCTCGAAGGAAGGAATGATGACAGTGATGGATTCGGTGTGCAGACAGAGCGTGCCGGGATCGGTGCCGGGCAGCTTCATGAAGACCTTCCGGGAGTATCCACCGGCCATTGCAGAGACTTCTGTGGCCAACATCTACGCATCTGAGCTGCGCGGCATCTGGAATGTGGAGGGCGACATCATGGGCGGCCCCTTCATCTGCTATGTGCTATTGGACGAACCGAACGGCAGGGTGATCTACCTTCATGGATTCGTGTTCGCCCCGGCCGTTGACAAGCGCAATCTGATGGTGCAGCTGCGCAGCATCCTCAAAGGGGTGGAACTGCTGTGATGCGCACTGTGGCGGTCACTACGTAGGTCACAGTATATGGCGTGGCAGGCCATCGGGCCGAGCAGGCGTGATTTACTTTTGCCATCGCAAACAGACCGGACAGGCCAGTTTCATCAACCAAATCTCACGATCAGATGGAAAACAATTTCGATGCGATCATTCTCGGTGGTGGCCTTGCGGGCCTCACCCTTTCGATGCAGCTCAGACGGCAGAATCCCGATATCCGCGTGCTTGTGCTTGAAAAGCGTGACGGGGCGGCACCCGATGCCGCACACAAGGTGGGAGAGAGCACTGTGGAACTGGCCACGCACTATCTGCGCGAGGTGTTGGGGCTGAAAGATTATCTGGACACGCATCAACTGCCCAAGCATGGACTGCGGTTCTTCTTTCCGGCCAAGGGCAAGAACGAGATCCATCACCGGGTCGAGCTTGGCCCTAAACGGCTGTTGCCTGTGCCGAGCCACCAGTTGGACCGTGGCATATTGGAGAACGACCTCATCAAATTCAGCATCGACCTTGGCAACGAGGTGGTGATGGGCGCCAAGGTGGAGGATGTGGCCTTGGGGAACCCATCGCACACGGTGACCTATTCTGTGGACGGGGAGAAGGTGACCCGCACTGCCCGTTGGGTGGTGGACGCCACCGGCCGGGGCAGTTTCATGAAGCGCAAGCTCGGATTTGCGCAGACCATAGACCATGATGTGAGTTCGGTGTGGTTCCGTGTGGATTGGAAGATAGACATAGATACTTGGACCGATGATGCCAAGTGGCATTCGCACGTGGAGCCCGGCCTGAGGTTCCTGAGCACGGTTCACCTCATGGACGCAGGCTATTGGGTGTGGATCATTCCGCTGGTGGGCGACAGGACGAGTGTGGGCATCGTGGCCGATCAGGCCATCCATCCTTTCGAGACCTACAACAAGCTGGAGAAGGCATTGGATTGGATCGCCACGAACGAGCCGCAGCTCTCCCGCGAACTGAAGGCGATGGAGGGCAAGGGCAACATTCTCGACTTCAAAGTGATGAAGCACTTTGCACACGGGTCGGGCGAGCTGTACAGCACAGACCGTTGGAGCGTTGTGGGCGAGGCGGGCCTGTTTGCCGATCCGTTCTATTCGCCCGGTTCGGATTTCATTTCGATGGCCAACACCTTGACTGCCGACCTTATTCAGCGCGACCTTAAGGGCGAGGACATCTTGTTCCGAACGAAGTTCTATTGCGAGGTGACCCGTGCGCTCTACGACAACTGGATGCCCATATACATCGGTCAGTATCCGCTGTGGGGCAAGGCCCAGATCATGGTGGCCAAGATCTTCTGGGACTGGGGCGCCTATTGGAGCATCAACACGCTGCTTTTCACCAACAACGGCCTCACCGACCTCGACCTGCTGCGCAAGCTCACGGCAGGCCCCACTTCGCTCCTCAGGAAGTATGGTGAGCTGAGCAGACAGATGCAGCGCCTGTTCAAGGACTGGCTGCCCTACGACAACGCAGAGATCGCAGACCGCTACACGGATCCCTTCGACCTTGGGTTCCTGCGAGGGTTCCAAGAGGATATTGTGGAGAAGCAGTTCGACCGCGATGAGCTTTTGGAGAAGTTCGATGCCAATCTGGCGATTCTTGAGAAAGTGGCGGCCGAGACCTATCGCCTGGCCAGCAACCAGGCCTACGGAACCCCGATGGACCTTGAAGTGGACCCCTACACCATGAGTCTCAACGGTGATCCGCGTTCTGCCAGCCCGAACAGCATGGTGCTGGGGCGCGATGCCTATATCGCGGATGAGATGCGGCACATGTGGATCTATCCGTATCCGGAGGAAGTGATGGCGTGATGGAAGGCCCGATCGCCTCCCGCATAGACCGCATCGTCACCATCTTCAAGGCGGCCCGCGAGGTGGCCGAACGTGAGGGCCGTTGTGCAATGCTGTCCGGGCACCTTGAGCATGTCGATGCCTACTACCGCTCTGTGGCCTTTGAGGGCGCGGCCATGGGACTGGCCCTGAGCGACATTTGTCTTTGGGAGGGATTTCTCGGAAATGAAGGGGCGGCCCACGCGGTGCAGGTTCATATCGGCCTCGGATGGGCATTGGCAGAGCAGCAGCGGCCCGTTGCTGAGAACCCCACTTGGCCCGACCGGGATTCCATACTGGACGGCTACGGATACTATCACGGGCTTTTCCGCAGGAGGCTCACCATCCGCACGCAGGGCATTCCCGAAGGACTTGCGGACGCACAGCTTCCCGCCTTCGACCGTGGCGTAGGGCGCAGTATATGGTACATAAGCAAGGGCGATGTGGAGCAGTTGCGCACCATGGTCGCAGCCTTCCCAGAGAGCCGCCAGCCCGCCCTTTGGCTGGGCGTGGGCATTGCGGTGGCGTTCGTGGGCGGATGCAGCGATGCATTGCTCGAAGAGGTCGCGCAGGCTTCATCCATCCACAGACCGAAACTATTGGAAGGGGCGAGGCGCGCGCTGAACAGCAGGACGCTTGCGGGCACTGCCACGCACGATGCGGAGCGGGCCGTCAGCGTGTGGGGGTGAGTGGCATCATACCACCCCTGGCACGATCCTGTAGGGCACCGCCTTGCAGTATTCATCCCAATACTTCCCATACTTCTTCTGGCATTTCTCATCATCGCGGAAGGCGCGGTGAACGAGCAGCACGGTGAGGAAGATGACGTAGAAGAACGGCATGAGGTGGGTGAACCCCGTGGCGCACGACCAGAGGAAGGCCGCGCTCAGCTGGGGCAGGTAGTGGAAATGGCGGCTGATGCCCCAGAAGCCGGATGCCAGCAGCAGGTTCTGCTTGCGCTCGCCCGTGTCGGTGAGGTATTCGGCACGGATGAGCCTGGGCTTCTTCCCCCAGATGAGCGTGTCGCCATCGGTGGCGCGCACCTGCTGCCTTTGGCGGTCGGCCCAGTAGTTGATGCCGATGGCGGCCAGACCTGCGATGAAGATCATTGCCGCCCATCCGAACGACAGCCCCACGGGATGCTCCACCATGAACTGCACGGGCAGCGTATAGACCGCAGGCACCCACACCAGGCAGCCCCAGCAGATGTAGAACCCGGCCCGGTCCACAATGATGTCCATGGAGCGCATGTAGCCCGCCTCCCAGATGAAGAACTTGCCGAGATAGATGACGATGAGCGCGGCCGAGACGATGATGCTCCAGTCGGCCTGCCCATAGATCTCGTACTGGGCGAAGGCGTATGACGTGACGGCAATGGCCCAGCCGGTCATGCCGAAGCGGCAGTTGGTGAACATCTTCACATCCCAGCCCGCGATGCGCGGATACAGCTCTGTGCCCCAATAATAGTCGAAGATGAAGTTGCCGCTGTGGCCGCTGTCGGTGGTGCTGGGCGCGAACCTTCCTTTGAAATAGAGCACGAGGCAGAACACGAGGGCCGAGATGTTGAGCGCGGCCAGCAGCTCCCCGAAATGGTGATAGACGATGCCGGGGCTGAACCACCCCAGCCCCACCGAGGCCCCGAGGAAGAGCGCGAAGGTGATGAGATAGGAGGCGAGGCCGTTGTCCTTATACACAGGCAGGTTGCCCATCGGGGTGATGGTGCCGGTGAAGGGTTTGCCGGGCAGCAGCTTCATCATGGCCAGTTGCAGCACCGCCATCACGGCTATCATGGCCCAGGCGGTGGGGCTGCCGAAGAAGCGCACGAACCATGCATCGTACAGTACCTGATAGAGACCATCACTCACAATGGTCTGCCCCAGCACGAGCAGCGACCCACCGAGGTGGGCGTTGGTGTACCACAGCAGCATGGCGAAGGGGGGGCACAGCGACACGAGCAGCAGCGGCACCAAGGTGCGGGTGATGAAATTCTCCTTGGCGAGCGAGATGGGCATGGCTGATGGATTGAGGGGCGGAAAAGTAGGGAAAGCCCTTAGACCGTCCCATCATTCACCATGGCAGTTATTGAATCGGTGGCCATTGGTCAGGCCGATCATCGAACCGTGCATCCCAACTGTTGGAAGGGCACCCGTTCAGGGCGATGTGCCACACAGAATCCGCAGCCTGTCCTGTGGCCTACTGGGACACACTTAAAAAAATGCGGTCCCTGTGCAATTGAAGCAATTATCAATATGTTTGTGACATCAATCAAACATCAACCTAATCTTATCATCATGAACAAGTTTCTCTCTATCGGTGCTTTGGCACTTGTTTTTGCCGTTTCTGGGTGTTCAGAATGCAAGGATTGTCACTGCACAATGACCAGAGTGGATTCGTACACTCCTACTGGAGGGACAACTACCACTGAGACCAGCACGGATGCCTTCACGGAAACCGTTTGCAATGGCGATGATAGCCAGGGCGACCTCCGTTACTGGGAATCCAACCCTGTGGAGATCACAGAATCTACCACCTCAAATGGTTACAGTCGCTCTGAAACAACCTACGAATGCTCTTGCGAGTGATCGGAAGTTGATATTGCTGTAGAAAGGCTCCCTTCGGGGAGCTTTTTTTTTGCCCGTTCCCGGCCTTGATGACGCATGACGGGTTTCGCAAGGAAGTCTGGACTTGCACGGATGTCCATGCCGCGCAGGTTTTGTATCCGTGCAGTTGCACGGGTCCCATAGCTGCGCAGGTTTTGCATCCGTGCAGTTGCACGGATCCGATAGCCACGCAGGTTTTGCATCCGTGCAGTTGCACGGGTCCCATAGCTGCGCAGGTTTTGCATCCGTGCAGTTGCACGGGTCCCATAGCTGCGCAGGTTTTGCATCCGTGCAGTTGCACGGGTCCGATAGCCGCGCAGGTTTTGTATCCGTGCAGTTGCACGGACGCGATTGCCGAGCAGGATACCTTATCGTGCACGCTCTGGGAGCGGGTTCCGTGAAAATGGGCGGGGTGAGGTGCGCTTACGCTACTTGTGCAATGGCCTGTGTCACCATGGCGGGGATGAAACTGGGACAATCTTTCAAACTGTTACTATACCCGCAAAGGACTTCAGGGTCGGTTACAGAACGGGCGGACATTTCTGACCCCCATCGGCCGTGATTGACAATCATCAATCAACAACCATCAATCAACATCCGACCAACGGGAGCTCACTGCTTTTCGCAGTAATCCCCATTACTGCCCATACTTCTCATAGAGCTTGTCCATGTCAACGCCCCCGTTCAGGGCATCGCAGTCCTCATACCGGTTGCCTTTGCCCTTGCACCCGGTGAAGAAGAAGATGGCCCCGACATTGATGTCCCAGAAACCGTCCTTCATGTCGGGATTGCCACGGGGCCGCACACTCACCCCGTCCAGATGGTCGCTCAGTGTCCAATGATAGACCCCTTCGGCCTTGAGGGCCCAGCGGCAGTTGATCTGATAGATCAGACCTACACCTGTGGGGAAGCTGATTGCGAATGGCGAGACGGTGCCTTCGAGCGCCACTGTGGCCGCATTGGCCGCGTTGAGGGTCTGGTCTGAATACAGACCGCCCACCCCTGCCGTGAGGTAGGGCACGAACCTGTTGCGGTCGGCCCGCAGGATGTAGAACAGGGCCCGCAGGCTCAGCTCATGCTCGAATGACTGGAAGGCGAAACCCCGCGCGCGTTTGCCATCGCTCAGCGCAAAGGCATCATCGCCCTTGATGTCGCCCACGGTGTAGTTGAGTTGTGCGGCCCACCTGCGGTGGAACTGCCAGTGCAGGCCCGCATCGAGCGTCCAGCTCACCGTGGGGGCCGGCACGATGGGCGTCTCCACCAGATCGCCCTGATAGAACATGGTGCCCACACCGATGAACACGCCCAGTTTGCCTTGGGCCGAGGCCGTCAACGCCAGCATCGTCAGCATTGCGAAAGAGAGAAGCCTTTTCATGTCCAATGGGTTTTGAATTATAGGGTCATTTCCTGCCGCCCGGCAATTCCCAACTGCTCAATAACGGGAATCTCCCTTGTTTAGTCTCTACTTTTGGCCGTCCGGCAAAAATAGCCGCCCAGATGACCGTCACATTCAGAAATGCACCTGTTTTCTTCACAGAGAAAGGCACCGGCCCGGCCCTTGTGCTGCTTCACGGGTTTCTGGAGGACAGCACCATCTATGGTCCTATCGCAGAGCGGCTTTCGGCACATTTCCGCACCGTGCTCATCGACCTGCCCGGCCATGGCAGCAGTGGCATTCTGGGCTATGTTCACCCCATGCACGACATGGCCGATGCGGTGAAGGCCGTGCTCGACCACCTGAACATAGAGGATTGCGTGCTCATAGGCCACTCGATGGGCGGTTATGTGACCCTTGCGTTCGCAGAGCGATACCCCGAGATGCTGAGGGCCATCGGCCTGTTCCATTCCACCGCCATTGCCGACAGCGAGGCCAAGATAGCAGACCGCCAACGGGCCATCGACCTGATGATGCGCAATGCCGGTGCGTTCATCAGCGCCTCCATTCCAGGCCTTGCGGCCGAAGGTGCCCGAGAGCGTCTGCACGATGAGATCGCCACCTTGGTCGAACATGTCTGCACCTTCTCGCGGCAAGGCATTGTGGCCAACATCCGTGGCATGATGCAAAGGCCCGACAGGACCCGTGTGCTGAGGAATCTCCACATTCCGGCCCTGTTCATTCACGGTTCTGAGGATCCCATCATCCCCACCGCATCCATAAGGCAGCAGGCCGCGCTTGTTGGCGACCACACATTTGTAGAACTGGAGGGCGTGGGCCACCTCGGCTATCTCGAAGCCCCGGACCTCTGCATCAACGCCATCCGCAATTTCGCAGAGAAGGCATACAAGCATGGCCGAGCAACTGCACATTTCTGACACCACCGACCGTGCCGGCCGCTACCGCACGCTGCTGCCTCAGCTGCAGGCACTGCTCGCTGGCGAAACCGATCCCGTGGCCAACATGGCCAACTGCTGTGCGGCACTGCGGCAGACCTTCGGGTTCTTCTGGGTGGGGTTCTATATGGTTAAGGGGACGGGGGACGAGGGACAAGGGACGGGAGAATTGGTGCTCGGCCCGTTTCAGGGCGATGTGGCCTGCACCCGCATCGCATTCGGCAAAGGTGTCTGTGGGACCGCATGGCAGCGGGGCCAGACCATCGTTGTGCCCGATGTCGATGCTTTCCCCGGCCACATCGCGTGCAGTTCAAGTTCGAGGTCGGAAATAGTAGTGCCCCTGCTTCGCGATGGAGCGGTCATCGCTCTGCTGGATGTGGACAGCGACCTGCTGGACGATTTCACCCAGGCCGACCGCCAAGGGCTGGAGGCCGTGGCCAATATCATCGCACCACTGCTATGAGGACCGTCATCGCCATAGCCTATACCGCACTGCTGCTGCTCATATCGTGTGCGCAGATCGTCACGCCAACAGGTGGGCCGAAAGACGAGATCGCGCCCAAGGTCAAGGCAGAATATCCGCCCAACACATCGGTCAATTTCACCACAAGGTCGTTCGAGATCGCTTTCGATGAGTACATCCAGATCCAGAACCCCAACGACAACGTCATCATCTCGCCACCCCTGCGCAAGAACCCCACCTACACCATCAAACGCAAGTCGCTTGTGGTGAAGTGGGAGGAGGACCTCCAACCGGACGCCACCTACATCTTCAACTTCGGAGAGGCCATCAGGGACAACAACGAGGGCAACATCCTCAACGGCTACACCTACGTCTTCAGCACCGGGGCCGTGCTCGACAGCATGGAACTGAGAGGCAAGCTGACCGATGCCATCACTGGCGAACCGGTGGACGGGGCCATGCTCATGCTCTATCGCAACGATGTGGACTCGCTGCCCAGGACCGCCCTGCCAGACTATTTCGGCCGTACGGGCAAGGACGGGAACTTTCACATCCGCAACATCCCCGACCTGCGCTACAAGGCATTCGCCCTCAAGGATCAGAACACCAATTTCAGGTTCGATGTGCCGGACGAGCGCATCGGTTTCATAGACACCCTCGTGCGTCCCGACCCGCCTGTGCATCAACCCATGCCCGACTCCACGGCCATCAGCGATTCATCGGCCATCGGTATCGATCCGCCCGCATCGCCTGCCGATTCCATCAAAGTGCAGCAGCCCGACACCGCAGCCCTCGGCATGAAAGGAAAGAAGGGGACCGGCCCCGAACCCGCATTCCTCAATGTGAAGATGTTCGTGGAGGACGATACCACACAGTTCCTCCAGAAGTCCGCAGCAGAGCAGCATGGCAGATTCACGTTCATCTACAATCGCCCTGTTCGCAGTTTCCGTGCGCTGTTGCCTGCCAGCCGAACCCCTGCCGGTAAGCAATGGGCCATCCGCGAGTTCAGCACCGCCCGCGACACCATCACGCTCTGGACCACCCCCGCTGCCCCCGACACGCTCGACCTCATCCTCCATGCCGATGGCCGCACAGACACGGTGCAGATGATCATGAAGGAACGACCGACCACTGGCACCACTGCCAAGGGAGGCGCGGGCGGAAAGAGGTCGAAGGGCAAGGCCACATTGTTCTCCCTCACCATGCGCACCGAGCCTTCGGGAGGCAAGGCACCGGTGCCCGACCAGCCGCTGTGGCTGGTCTGGAGCCATCCCGTTACAGACATCGACCTTTCGAGGATCGAGCTGCGCGAAGACTCTGTGCCGGTCAATTACCAGCTCACCGCCACCGACACCGCCTTGCGCAGATTCGGAATGAATTATCCATGGAAGGTGGGAAAGAAATATACCGTTCAGGTGTCGGACAGTGCGGCCACCGACCTTTTCGGACTGAGGAACGACACGATGAGGATCGAGTTCACCGGAATTGACGACACGCAGTTGGGCAGCATAACCCTGCAAGTGACCGATCTGAAGGGCCAGAAGGTATTGGAACTGATGGATGCCTCCAAGAAGGTGGTCGCCACCCGCATCGTCTCCAATAATGGGGAACAGCATTTCGCACAGCTCGCCCCAGGGCAGTATGCCATGGTGATGGTGGACGACCTCAACGCCAACGGCCGATGGGATTCGGGCCGCTATGCCTACCACCTGCAGCCCGAACCCATCATCACCCTGAAATCCGACATTGACGTCCGCGCCAACTGGCAGATGGAGCTTCAATGGGATGCTTCAGGGACCGATATGAAGTGATTGGAACAATTGCCCCATGGCCTTCCCCTACTTTTGCATCCACCATCGTCCACACAGACCGTCACATCCCTGATCATTGCAACATGGCCTACCAGAACATTCTCACCTCGCAGAGCAACGGCATCCTCACCATCACCATCAACCGCCCCGACAAGCTCAATGCTTTGAGCCAAGGCGTGCTCAAGGATCTGCGGTCGGCCGTGGCCGAGGTCTATTCAGACCACAGGATCAAAGCGGCCATCATCACCGGGGCAGGGGAGAAGGCCTTTGTTGCCGGGGCCGACATCACCGAATTCCAAGGGCTCGGTGTCAAGGCGGGCCGCAAACTGGCCGCCAATGGGCAGGACATATTCAATCGCATCGAGCGGTCGCCCAAGCCCTTCCTGGCTGCGGTCAACGGTTTTGCGCTCGGGGGCGGATGTGAGCTGGCCATGGCCTGCCATGTAAGGGTGGCGGCCGAGGGCGCACGCTTCGGCCAGCCCGAGGTCAATCTCGGTCTCATTCCCGGATATGGCGGCACACAGCGTCTCGTGCAGCTCATTGGCAAGGGCAAGGCCCTCGAACTGCTCATGACGGCCGACATGGTGAAGGCCGATGAGGCCCTGCGCCTCGGACTGGTCACACATGTTGTTCCGGCAGCAGACCTGCTGGCCAAGGCCGAGGAGATTCTCGTCAAGGTCATGTCCAAGGCGCCCGTGGCCATTGCCAAGGTCATTGATTGTGTCAACGCCTATTTCACAGACGGTGTCGATGGGCTCGAATTTGAACTCGACAGTTTCGCGGCATGCTGTGCCACAGAGGATTTCACCGAGGGTGCCAGCGCCTTCCTGAGCAAGCGCACGGCAGAGTTCAAAGGGCGTTGATCTCAGACGCTCAGGGCCACTTGGAGAAATAGACCCACAGATTGACAATGACCAGCAGCACGGCCAACGCGATCATGATCCCGTTGCGGACCCGCTCTCTGTGTCTGTGCTTATGATAGCTGTCCAATCCTTCTGTTCTAAGCGGTGCGAATATATCCACCAGTGAGCATATCAGCACGAGAGTCACTGTGGCAATCGTGTAGGACAAAGGTACTAAAAGCCATCCTCCTTACAATTTTTTGAACTGGAATCCTTCTGCCTTCATCGACCGGATAATGACTTTCAGCGAACATCTCAGTTTGGGCAGTGCTTTTTGACTGTCGTGCATCACGATGATGCTGCCCGAACGGGTGTTTCCCATCACGTTCGCATGGCACTGGTCTGGTGTGATGCGGGTGTCAAAATCACCTGAGATCACATCCCACATCACCACTGTGGTCTGCGGGTGCAGCGCACGGTATTGGGCCGGGGTGATGCGCCCGTAGGGTGGGCGGAAATACTGCCCTCCCAACAAGGGGACGGCCCGCTCCCAGTTCGCCACATATTCAGTGGTCGGGGTCTTCCACCCGTTCAGGTGATCCCATCCATGATTGCCGATGGAGTGGCCTTCATTACGGATGCGCAACATCAGTTGGGGTTCCTTCTCAGCATTCTTCCCAAGGAGAAAGAAAGTGGCATGCACCTGTTCCTCGGCAAGGATGTCGAGGACGAACGGGGTGGCCTCTTGGCATGGGCCGTCATCAAAGGTCAGATACACGTCCCGCCCGGTGTCGGGCATTCTGAACAGCGCCTTCGGAAAGGCCCAGCGCATCAGGAATGGGGGACGGATGAGATACATCTTCAATCAGCGCACCGCAGTCTGTCACAGAAGCATTCCCACCAGCACGGCCGTGAACAGGCAGGCCAATGTGCCGCCCAGCAGGGCCTGCAACCCCAGTTTCGACAGCAGTCCCTTGCGGTCGGGGATAAGCGTGCCGATGCCCCCGATCTGTATGCCGATGGATGCGAAATTGCTGAACCCGCAGAGGATATAGGTGGCCATGATGATGCTCTTCTCGTGACTGAAAAGAGCTGCGGTCTTCATTTCGCCCAAGGTCTTGTAGGCATAGAATTCGTTGAGGATGGTCTTCTCACCCAATAGCTGGCCCACAAGGAAGATGTCGTTGGTGGGCACTCCCATCAGCCAAGCGATGGGAGCGAAGGCATAGCCGACTATGAATTGGAACGAAAGCCTGTCAAAGGGCGTGTTGGCCGCAATGATGCCGTTCAGACCGGTCCATTCACCGACCAGATCGCCCATGATCCAATTGCCCATATAGACGAATGCTGTGAACACCAGCAGCATGGCACCCACATTCACCGCCAGTTTCACCCCGTCACTTGTGCCATTGGCAATGGCCTCCAGCACATTGGCGCCCATCTTTTCGCGGTTCACCTTCATCTCCGTGTTGAACTCCTCGCGCTCGGGCACCAGCAGTTTGGCCGCCACCACTGCTGCAGGCGCACTCATTACCGAAGCGGCCAGCAGGTGCTTGGCGAACAGGATGCGTTGGGCATCGTCCTCACCGCCCAGAAACCCGATGTAGGCCGCCAGAACCCCTCCTGCTATGGTCGCCATGCCACCGGTCATCAGGCACATGATCTCCGAGCGGGTCATCTTGTCCAGATATGGGCGTACAAGGAAGGGAGACTCGGTCTGCCCCAGAAAGATGTTGCCCGCAGCGGCCAGACTCTCGGCCCCCGAAAGCTTCATGGTCTTTTTCATGATCCAGGCGAAGGCATACACCACCTTCTGCAACAGTCCCACATAGTAAAGCAGACTGGTGAGGGCCGAAAAGAACACGATGGTGGGAAGGATGCGGAATGCAAAGCTGATGACCGCTGCCTCGGCATTGCCCGATACGAATGAGCTGAACAGGAAATCGGTGCCGAAATCGGTGAACGAGATGATCTTTACAAAACCCGCACTCACAGCCTCAAACCCACGCTCAATGACCGATATCTTGAGGATGGCGATGGCCAGCAGCATCTGAATGCCCATGCCTGTGCCAATAAGCCGCCAATTGATGTGCCTCCGATTCTCGCTGAACAGCACCCCGATGCCGATGAGCACTGCAATGCCCAAAAGTCCTCTGACAATGGACATGGCCGACAGGCCGGCATCAAGCAAAAGCGGCATGGAGTTCAAGGTGTCCAAAGGATATGAAGTGAAGGGTCCTGATGCGTTATCAACTGCCAAGGTTAGACATTTTTGTCCGTCCCGCCCTTCAGGTCAGAACGTGAAACTGATATTGAGATAGCCATTGATGCCCGGACGGGGAATGCCTCCCCAGTCCAAATGGGTGCGATAGCGGGTGTCCAGAAGATTCTCAATGCCACCATTGAGCGAAAGGCGCTTGTCCCCGAACGGGAAGTAGTATCCTGCCCTTAGATTCACTATCGCGTATGCTGCCGTGGCGCGCTCTCCGAAATCGGGGTTGGTGCGGGTCTGTGGGGCTGCACTTTCGCATTCCGCAGACACCGAGGCGCGACCGACCGTCCATTTCACCGAGGTCACGTTCCTGAATGGGGTGATGAGCGGCAGCGGCAGGCCAGCATCGGTGCTTCCATAAGTGTATGCGCCTGTTGTGCGGAAGGTGAGCGACCTGATGGGAGTGTATTCCACTGAAAGGTTCCCGCCCGCCAACATCGCGCTCGGTAGGTTCTCGGCCTTCTTCACGCCATTGGCACCGATGGTCATGGCATCAAGCGATGAGTCAATGGCGCTCAGGATGTAGTCATATATATGGTAGTAGAATCCTGTGGCACTCACGACCACCTTTCCGGTCTCCAGTCGAATGCCCGCACTGCCCTGAAGGGCCTTTTCGGTCGTCACATTCACATCGCCAATATGGTCGAAGCCATCGTATGCGTTGAAGATGTAAAAAGCATATTGCTCGGTGGTGGATGGTGCACGTTCTGCATATCCGGCAGTGACCCATGCCGTCCATCCCTTGCCCAATGTGGTCCTGTAGCTGATGCTTGCATTCTTGAGCACGCGTTGATCGGCCTCAGCTACATCCTGGTTGAATACACTCGCCTGCTGCACCCCCAATGGGTCTGTCACATTGGTCGAAACAAAGTCCAACCTTGCATTGAAACTCAATCGGTGCTTGATGTTCAGGGTGATGTCGTCCTGAAAATATATACCCAGGTCCAACTTGTCCACATCAGGCCAAGTGAGCATGAACATGGGTGCCTCATTGTCGGGATACATGGTCATCTCTGCCCTCGCGTTGCTGTGATAGCCGTCCAAACGGGCAGTCATTCTGTGTTTCTTGGCAATGAACTGACCATCGAGGTGACCTCCGAAGGTGGTCGTCCATCCAGGCATGTCCATGTGCATGATCACATCCGAACGCTGAGTGTCGTCCATGCTGTGCGTCACCGTGTTGGCATACAGCTTGGCCTCCACACGTGCGATCCACTCCTTCTGTGGATAATGCTGATAGGTGAGACCGAATATCTTGGCCTTGGCAAAGGCCACATCCATCGGTAGGGCCGGATAGCCCACGTGGTAGGCCTCGTCCATGATCATGTCGAAACGCAGCACGTCCCTTTCTGTAGGCATATACTTGGCCGACAGTGCCCCGTTCCATTTTTCAAATTGCGAATGGTCAACGATATCCCCGCCTCCTGCACGGTAGTTCTGAAACCTCCGATACATGCCATTGACACCGATGGCCCATTTCTTTCGGCTGTAGTTGAGCGATAGTAGCCCATTGGCCCCCAATGCAGCAGATTGGAATCCCGCACCGACCTCGCCCGACCACGGTTTCTTGGCATTGATGACCGCCCCGTTGGTCTCCATGTTCACCGATCCTCCCAGACTCGATCCGAACATGCTGCCCGAGGAACCATGTTCCACATACACCGATTTCAGGTTGTTCGGTTCCACGTATGATGTCACCGGATCCATCTTGTCGGTGCAGGCCCCGAAGATCTTCATGCCGTCAATCGTCAGGTTCAGGCGGTCAGAGGCCATTCCATTGAGAACCGGTTCCGAGGCGAAGTTTCCTCGCTTGATCAGCGAAATACTGCTGTTCTTGGCAAGGATGGCATCGGAACTCAGGAACCGGTTCTCGGAATAGTTGTCCGTCTTGTGCGTTGGGCACGAACATGCCCCCACACAAGCGCATGTCGGCCTGACGAGGATCTCCTGCACAGAGAATGTCTTCTCGGCAATGTTGCCCTTGGTGAAATGCAGGACACTGTCCTGCACCTGAGCACTTGCCGTGAAAGACATCAGTGCGAAGAGAATTCCAAGGGCCGGACCATTCATCAGAACAATGCTACAATGTCACATCAAAGGACGCAGTTGAATAGACCACTTCAGCACCGTTCATGATGGTGAGGTTGATTCTCCATAGCCCTGTCATGGTGAAGTTCACCTTGCCCACATAATGCCCCCGGGAAGTGAAGGTGGGATTGACATTGTTGGGCGAGCCGTGGCCCATGGAAGGCATCTCTGGCTCGATGGTCACCGTGTAAGTGTCCACGCTGGGAAAAGACATCATCGATGCCTTGCTGTGAAGCGTGATCTCAAAGTCATTGATGCCGACCACAGGAGAAGTGGGCTGCACGTAGGAGATGACCAGTGGATCACCACCGTTCTCAGGTGTCACGACCATTGTCCTTGTCGGGGAGGGATTCGCAACCGAAAGCGTGAATGAGGCCTCACCTTCCGCATCGTTCGCGTGGTTATGCACATGAACGTCCAGCGTCCAACCCATGTCACCTGGCATCTGGAACACTACCGCACATGGGAAGAGACCTCCCACGGCAAGAACGCTGGTGGGGTTTTCGAATGGCGCGGAATGCTGCATCATGCCCATGTCCATCATGGGTGCCAGTTCCACATGCGCATCTTCGAGCAGGGCATTGGTGGCAGAGTCACGCAATTCAACGAAGAATCTGGTGTACTGGGCCTCGACCAGGCCTTCTGCCCACAGTTTCACCTGAATGCCACCGACATCAGTGTAGGCGGTGCCGACCAGTTCAAGATTGTCAGTGTTTGGGTAATTGTCGGGTTGCGGGTCGTCTTCTTTGCAACCGTTGAGAATTGCGCCCACGAGAGTGAGCCCTACGAATAGGGTTTTGAATGAAGTTTTCATTTGTAAGGATTTGATTGAAAAACAAGAAGGGATAGTGTTCCACGGAAGTGGACACTGCTGTTCATCCGATCAGATCCGTGGTGGATGGAATATGGAGATTGCCGAGCTGAGATATTCACCCATGATGTAGTGCCCGTTCAGTTGAGACGGTGTAAGGCTCAGAGGTGAAAAATCGAAGACAGCGATACTCTGACAGACCAACGCGAAGGTCATCAGTTCAGAAGGTGCTGCGGGCAGATCCGACTTATGGTTCGCATCGGCCTCAATCTCTTTTTTCAGGTGGCATTGGCCATTGCACTTAAGCTCCGGTTTCGCCTTGTTCACACAGTATTGCTCTGTAATGAACTCCTTGTTCAGCATATAGTGGAGAAGGATGATGGATGCGCTCAACACCTGAATCATCATCGCCACGGACAACAGAACAGGGGTCAATTTTCTCACGGAGGCAAATTTCTGTGCTCACTAGGTCTCTAGCGAATGAGCAACGCCACACTTTTCCATGATGTTCGTCATGAGTCGGTCAATCCCTTCGGTTCAGCTCATCCCTGATCTTGGATGCCAGTTCATAGTCCTCATTGGCAATTGCATCATTCAACAGCTCCCTCAGCTCTTCGGGCGTCATGGCCGAATACAGGCTGTTGGCCACCGGAGACGCACTGCTTTCGGCAGTGAGGTTGGCTATTGGCCGAATTCCACTGCCATTCCCATCTTTCTCAAATGCCGCAGCACTGAGAATGAACTCATGGGTGAAGATGGGGCAGTTGAACCTGATGGCCAGACTGATGGCATCAGAGGGTCTGCAATCCGTTTCCAGCACATCACTGCCATTGGCGAACACCAGTTTGGCATAGAACACACCGTCCTTAAAATCGTTGACCACCACCTCGGTGAGGTCGAGACCAAAGTGCTCGGCCACAGAATGGAAGATGTCGTGCGTCAATGGACGCGTGGGCTTCATATCCTCCAGAATGATGGCGATGGCCTGAGCCTCGGCACTGCCGATGATGATCGGCAGTCTCCGGCTCCCCTCTGCTTCCTCAAGGATCAGCGCATAGGCTCCCGTCTGGGTCTGGCTATACTGCAGCCCATAGATGCCCATGCGGACTTTTTCCGTTGTGCTCATGCTCTGCTTTTGCAGATGGAAAGTATCAGCCGTTCGCGGCCTTGAACTTACGCAATGCTTCGTTGAGACGGGGCACGACCTCAAAGGCATCGCCCACCACACCGTAGTCGGCCGCTTTGAAGAATGGTGCCTCGGGATCCTTGTTGATGACCACGATCACCTTACTTCCGTTCACACCGGCCAAGTGCTGGATGGCACCCGAAATTCCAATGGCGATATACAGATTCGGGCGGATGGCAACACCGGTCTGACCAACGTGCTCATGGTGCGGCCTCCAACCGATGTCGGCAACCGGGCGCGAGCATGCGGTGGTGGCTCCCAATATCTTGGCCATCTCCTCCACCATGCCCCAGTTCTCAGGGCCTTTCAGACCACGACCGGCAGAGACCACCAGTTCTGCTTCAGGCAGAGGAACAGCGCCACCGGTGCTCTCGCTTTTCACTTCTTTCACAGTGATGCCGCTGCTGATGCCGCTTACATCCACGCTGAAGGGTTCAACAGAGGCGCTGGCACTGCCTTTTTCAGGGCTGAAGGAGTTGGGCAGAATGGAGATGATCTTCTCGTCAGAAAGGATGTTCACCAAGGCGAACGCTTTTCCTGAGAACACATTCTTCTTGACGGTGAAACCGTTGGATGTATCGGGAAGTGAGACCACGTTGGACACCAGACCTGCGCCCGAACGGGCCGAAAGACGTGGGGCGATGGCCTTGCCGGTGCTGTCATGCGCGAACACGACCACTTTGGCACCGATGCTGTTGGCCGCCTTCACAATTGCCTCCACCACCTTCTGCGGATCAGATGCACTGATGCTCGCATCGCTCACGTTGAGCACCTTCGTTGCACCGTAGTTGCCCAGATTGCTGGGGTCTTTTGCATTGAGTGTGAGCACAACGGTCTCGCCACCGAGGGCAGCGGCCACTTTGCTGCCGTAGAAAACTGCCTCAAGAGAAGCTTTCTTCACTGCACCGTTCTTGGTATCTGCTACAATTAGGACTGACATTTCAAGTGTTTTTTCGGATGAATGAATGGGGATCAGATGGATTTGGCCTCCTCGTGCAACAGGCGCACCAGTTCGTCCATGTTCTCCGGATCGACCAGTTTCAAGGATGACTTGGCAGCCGGAAGACCGAATTTCACCGTGGAGGTCTTTCCTTGAACTCCTGATGCGGGAACCACTGTGAGCGGCTTGGTGCGTGCCGCCATGATGCCACGCATATTGGGAATGCGCTGTTCGGCCATGCCTTTTGCCGCACTGATCACAGCGGGCAGTTTCACTTCCACCACCTCTGTACCGGTCTCGGTGCTGCGGTCAAGTGTCGCCACACCGCCATTTGCATCCAACTTCGAGGCGAGAGAGATAAATGGGAAGCCAAGGAACTCGGCCATCATGCCGCCAACCTCCGAACCATTGTAACTGATTGTCTCTTTTCCGAGGAGGATCAGGTCGAAGCCCTTGTCCTTGGCATAGTTTGCCAGCTCTTTCGCAACCACATACGATTCTGTGGGCTTAGTATCCACGCGCACAGCGTCAGTCGCACCCAGAGCAAGGGCCTTGCGGATAACGGGCTCGGCCGTGGCATCGCCAACGCTGATCACTGTCACCGTGCCACCGTCCTTCTCGGTGATCTCCAGTGCACGCACCAACGCGTACCACTCATCATAGGGATTGACAATCCATTGGATGCCATCTTCGTTGAACTTCGTGTCGCCATCCGTGAAGGCGATCTTGGACGTGGTGTCGGGCACCACACTGATCGGGACAAGGATTTTCATGTGTTTATGTTATGGATTATGAGTTTTATTTCAGGTGCGCAAAAGTAGCTATCAGTTCTCGGAAAGTCCAGTACTTCTGAGCCGATGCGCAGGCAGGCATCATGTTCAATGCTGACGGCATGTTCAGTACAGTCAGCGGCCTACGGCCAAGTCGTACTTTTGACCGCCATGAGAGGATGGATAGCCATACTGACCATTTTGCTTTCCGTGGGCTTTGCACAGGCACAGGATTCGGGTTTCTCCGCATCGCGAAAGGACTCGGCCATGGGCATGCCATTGCTGCGCATCTCCTACTCCGTTCAGGTGCCGATGGGCGGTGATCTTGGCGACCGATTCGGTGTGGCTCATCACATCGGTGGTTCATTCGGCTTCAAGACCCGGAGCAATTGGCTCTTCACCCTGGGGGGATTCTATGTGTTCGGTGATGATGTGAAGGGACAGGACAAACTTCTGGATGAACTGCTCACTCCGGACAACATCATCATTGCCGAGAACGGTGGCCCTGCGCTTGTCAACATCGGACAGGCAGGATACTCCATCGGGCTGCAGGTGGGGAAGATCATCCCATTCTTGCGGCCCAACAAGAACAGCGGCCCATTGTTTAGCATCGGTGCGGCATTCATGGAGCATTGGGTCTCCTATGGTGTCGAGGGGAATGCCATCCCCCAATTGCGTGGAGATTACATCAAAGGCTACGACCGTCTCACCAATGGCATTGTGATCGATCAGTTCATCGGCTACCATTATCAGGGCGACACGCGTATGCTCAATTTTTATGCGGGCTTCGAGTTCTCGCAGGGCTTCATGGGCAACCGAAGGAACTACGATATCCCCGAGCAGAGGAAGATAGATGCCAAGCTCACCTACTTTCAATTCGGATTCCGGGTGGGCTGGATGCTGCCGTTCTATAAGCGCGACCAGAACGAGTACTACTACAATTGACCTCGGTGGTTCAGTGTACGACCTGCTCATACATATCTATCAGTTTGCTGTGCGCATCGCGGCCCTTTGGAATGAGAAGGCCCGATTGTGGGTGCAGGGAAGGGAGGAACTCATCGGGAGCATTGAGAGTGAACTGACCCCGTTCGGTGGCCGCACCATTTGGGTTCATTGTGCATCGCTCGGTGAATTTGAAATGGCCCGACCTATTATGGAGGGGCTGCGGTCATACACCGACCGGCCCCGGATTGTCCTCACTTTCTTTTCGCCATCGGGATATGAGGTGAGGATGGATTATGCAGGGGCCGACCATGTTTTTTACCTGCCGGCCGACACCGTACGCAACGCTCAAAGGTTCGTTGATGCAGTGAAGCCTGATGTGGCCATTTTCGTCAAGTATGACCTTTGGTGGAATTTTCTCGCAGCGGCAAAGTCACGAGGCGCGCGATTATTGCTCATATCAGCCATTTTCAGACCAGGTCAGTATTTCTTCCGTTGGTATGGTTGGCATGGAAGAAGATGCCTCTCCAAATTCGACCGGATCTTCACAGTGGACAACGCATCCTGCGACCTGCTGCGCACCATTGGCATCGCCAGTGCCGAGGCTTGCGGTGACACGCGCTACGACCGCGTGATGCACGTAGCGGAAAATTGGGTGCCATTGCCGGGGCTGGATGTTTTCAAGGGTCAGGACAGGCTGGTGGTCTGTGGCAGCACTTGGACAGAGGATGAGGCTGTGATCGCCAAAGCCATGGCCGGCTTTGAGGGTCTGAAATGGGCGATAGCGCCACACGAGGTTGCCGAGTCCAATTTGCAAAGGCTTGAGCACCTGTTCCCGCAGGCGGTCAGGCTTTCAAGATACAGCGGTCAACAGACAGACCTGCTGCTCGTTGATTCCATCGGCCTGCTCAGTCGGATTTATGGTCATGCTGATGTGGCATACGTGGGCGGGGGTTTTGGCCGCACCTTGCACAATGTGTTGGAGGCCACCGCCTATGGGCTTCCCGTATTGTTCGGCCCAGACCATGCCACGTTCCCGGATGCGGGCCGTTTGGTCTATCTCGATCTGGCCTTCAGCATTGGCGATGCCGACCATTTTGTGACCACGTTGGGCAAGGTTCTGGGCGATGATGCCCGCAAAGCGGCCATCCTGGCGTTCATGCACGAGCGGGAGGGGGCCACCCGCGCCATTCTCTCCTATTTGGCCTGATCCAGTCATTGGGTCAGTAGGTGACCCTGTTGGCCGGGACAATTCTTCCGCATATTTCCTGCTTCCCATTACCGCTTCGCTCTGCCTCGTTGCGCGCGGATGCGTTCCCCCCTTGTTCAGACTTCTCGGTTTTCCAATGGATCCATTTCTAGGATTTGGAAATGGAATGCGGTTTCAAACTTTCATCTTGAAGAATTTATGTTCCCACGATTTACCACCGATTGATTGGTTCTGAATTCCCATGAATCCATTATTTTTGCCTGTAAATTGAAACCTTTAACTGTTCAATTGGTAAAAGTTTTCAACATAAGTGGTGTTTAGTGGTAAACTGTGGCTTTCAATCCCGTACTTTACCACCTGAACCCTAACCGTAAGCAGGTTTGAACATTACAGGGACATACGAGTGCAAGGCCGACTCCAAGGGTCGCCTGATGCTGCCTTCGCCTTTGAAGAAGCAGCTGACGGCCACGCTTGACGAGGGATTCGTGCTGAAGCGCAGTGTGTTCGCGAACTGTTTGGAGCTGTATCCGATGGGCGAATGGAACCGCGCCATGCAGACTGTGAACGGCCTCAACCGTTTCGTCCGTAAGAACGTGGACTTCATCCGGCTCTTTACGGCCGGGGTTCGGATCATTGAGATGGACGGCACGGGCCGCATCCTGATTCCCAAAGAACTCACTGAGGTGGCAGGCATCCGTTCGGATGTCGTTCTGGCATCGGCCGGCAGCTACCTCGAAGTTTGGGACAAGGTGCGCTACGAAGCGGTGCTCAATGATCCTCAGGTGGACTTTGCCAAGTTGGCAGAGGATGTAATGGGAAACATTGATGCCGCAGGTGATGTCATACCATGAGCCAGTGCTCCTTCGGGAGTGCATCGAAGGCCTGAATATCAGGCCTGAAGGCACGTACGTGGATGTGACGTTCGGTGGTGGTGGCCATTCCCGTGAGATTCTCAGCGCCCTCGGCCCCAAGGGCCGTCTCATCGCCTTCGATCAGGACAGTGACGCTCAGGCCAATGCCATCGGGGATCCGCGCTTCACGCTTGTTCCTCACAATTTCCGCTACATCCGCAATTTTCTGAAGCTGCACAAGGCCATTCCTGTGGACGGCATCTTGGCCGACCTCGGCATTAGCAGCCACCAGATCGATGCGGGTGAACGCGGTTTCAGCACCCGGCTCAGTGGCCCGCTGGACATGCGGATGAACACGGCAGGAGTGGTTACGGCCGCAGACATCATCAATACTTGGTCGGCCGAGGAGCTTTCACGCATCTTCCGAGAGCATGCCGACCTCAACGAGGGTTGGAAACTTGCCAAGGCCATCGTGGCCCAGCGCGAATCGCACCCTTTTGCCACGGTGGAGGAGCTGCGGGCCATCTGCGAACGATTTGCCCAGCGCGGCAAGGAGAACAGCTTCCTTTCAAGGGTCTTTCAGGCCATTCGCATCGCAGTGAATGATGAGCTGAACGCACTCCGCGAAATGCTGACGCGGACCCCCGACCTGCTGGCCGAGGGCGGCAGACTTGTGGTCATCAGCTACCACTCGCTGGAGGACAGGATGGTGAAAGACCTGATTCGCAGCGGCAACGTGGACGGCAAGTTGGAGAAGGATTTCTACGGGAATCTGCTCACCTCGCTCAAAGCCGTGAACCGCAGCCCCATTGTGCCGACCGAGGAGGAGTTGGCGCGGAATCCGAGGTCGAGAAGTGCCAAACTCCGAATAGCCGAGCGGATCTGATGAAAGAGAAAGAAGTCAACGGCATCTCAGGGGCGGCCATCGTCAAGCGCATCATCGGTGTGCTGGACGGCAGTTTTCTGACACGCGACACGATGGTAAACAACCTGCACTTCCTGTTCTATCTATTCGGGTTGGGAATCCTCTACATCGCCAATAGCCATTATGCCGAGAAAACGGTCATCCTGACCAACCGCATGGAGAAGGAAGTGAAGGAACTGCGTTCGGACTACATCGCCACGCGTTCCGAACTGATGTTCGCCAGCAAGCAGAGCGAAGTGGCCAAAGCCGTGCAGTCGATGGGCATCTACGAAAGCCGTACGCCCCCGAAGAAGATAGTGGTGACGAAAAGGGAAATGATCGAAGAATAGTTCAAAGTTCAAATCTTGAAAGAGCGGAGCGAAATAAGGAAACGGGTTTATCTGGCATACGGCCTGATGTGCCTTTTCGCGCTCGCCATTGTGGGACAGGTGGCGAATATCCAGTTTGTGGAAGGCGAGGAATGGCGTGGCAAGGCGCAGACCCAGACCACCCGCTTCGAGACCATAGAGGCCACACGTGGCAACATTTTCGCAGAGGATGGCAGTCTGCTTGCCACTTCCAAACCCATCTATGAAGTGCGATGGGATGCGAGTGTCCCGACCATTACAAATGGGCTTTTCAACGACAGCATCGATGCGTTGGCGGCAGGTCTGTCACGCATTTTCAACGGCCGCAGCCGTGAATCATGGAAACGTGAACTGACGCAGGCCCGCAATAGCGGTTCACGCTACCATCTGATCAAAAGGAATATAGAGCACGCAGAATTGAAAAAACTGCGAAGCCTACCGCTCTTCAACAAAGGGCAATACAAAGGAGGTCTTGTAATCATTCAAAAAAGCCGCAGGGCCAAACCGTTCCGCGAGCTGGCATCGCGCACCATCGGGTTTGACCGACCCGGTTTCAGTGTTGGGATTGAAGGTGCATACTCGCAAGAACTGGGCGGAGTGAACGGTAAACGCCTCATGCAGAAGATTGCAGGTGGGGTGTGGAAACCACTGAATGACGAGAGCGAAATAGAGCCAGAAGAGGGCATGGACCTCGTCACAAGCATCGACATCAACATACAGGACGTGGCAGAGGCCGCACTGGAGACACAGCTTCGCAAGAGTGGTGCAGAGTCCGGGTGCGCGGTACTGATGGAGGTGGAGACGGGCTACATCAAGGCGATCGCCAACCTCACTCTTCAAGCTGACGGCAGCTACCGTGAGACCTACAACTATGCGTTGGGTGCGGCCACCGAGCCAGGTTCCACATTCAAGTTGGCGAGCATCATCTGCCTGTTGGAGGATGGGCACATCGCTCTCACCGACACAGTGGATATCGAAGGCGGGATTCTCAAGTTCTACGACCGCACCATGCGCGATAGCAAGACCGGTGTCTACGACCGTATCACCATCGCCAAGGCATTCGAAATTTCGAGCAATGTGGGGATCTCGAAGCTCGTGGATCAGTACTACCGAAAGAATCCGAGCGCTTTTGTAGGCCGCATCCGCAAGATGAAACTCGACCAGCCGCTCGGCACTGAGATTCCCGGAGAAGGAAAACCGTTCATCAAGGATCCGAAGGATGCCACATGGTCGGGCGTGTCCCTGCCGTGGATGAGCATTGGCTATGAGATGCTGATGACCCCGATGCAGATGCTGAGTCTCTACAATGCAGTGGCCAACGATGGTAAAATGGTGAAACCGCGCTTTGTCAAGGCCATCAAGAGGCATGGCCTTGTGCAGAGGGAATTCGATACGGAGGTGATTGAAGCGAAGATCTGTTCCAATGGCACTTTGAAAGCAGTCCGTGGCCTGCTCGAAGGCGTGGTAGAACATGGTACGGCCAGCAACCTTCGCCATGCAGCCTATCAGATAGCGGGCAAGACCGGCACGGCACAGGTTGCAGCCGGTGCAGCGGGCTACAAGAAGGGCAAGGTCACCTATCAGGCGTCTTTCGTGGGCTATTTTCCAGCAGAGAGTCCGCGCTATAGCTGTGTTGTAGTGGTCAACAATCCCAGCAGTGCGGTCTATTACGGCAATCTGGTCGCGGGTCCGGTATTCAAAGAGATCAGTGACAAGGTGTATTCGACCCAGCTGAAGATGCATCCTGCGCTGCTTACTGACACTGCCATGCTGGCCTCGCGCGCACCGTCATCCAAAGTGACGCGCAATGTGGATCTTCAAAATGCACTCGACAAAGTGGGAGTGCAGACCATCATTGCCGCACCTGATGCCGAATGGGTGGTGGCCCAGTCGCGTCAGGATTCGCTGATGCTTGTGGCCCGGACAGTGCAGGAAAACCTGATTCCACGCGTCATCGGCATGGGTGCCAAGGATGCCCTGTTCCTTCTTGAGAATCTTGGCCTTCATGTGCGCATGATTGGATCGGGCATGGTGCGCAAGCAGTCCATCACTGCAGGCACAAGGGCCACCAAGGGACGTGAAATCATCATCGAATTATCGTGAAGCTTCTAAAGGACATACTCTACAAGGCAGGACTGGAAGAGGTCGTTGGCTCCACCAACGTGGCCATCGAGAGCGTGTGCATCGATTCTCGGATGGCGAAGAAGTTCAGCCTGTTCGTGGCAGTGAGCGGCACGCAGGTGGACGGCCACAAGTTTATCGACAAGGCGATCGGACAGGGCGCGCTTGCCATCGTGTGCGAGAAACTTCCCTCAGAACTGAAGAAGGACGTGAACTACGTGCAGGTGAAGGACAGCCGCTATGCCGCAGGGGTCATCGCCAGCAATTTCTATGATAATCCTTCAGAGAAACTGAAACTGGTTGGCGTTACGGGCACCAATGGCAAGACTACCGTTGCCACGCTGCTCTACCAGCTTTTCCGCGACCTCGGCTACAGCGTGGGGCTGCTCTCCACGGTCCGCAACCTCATCAACGGGAAGGAGGTGGCCGCCACCCACACCACGCCTGACCCTGTAAACCTCAACGCCCTGCTGCAACGCATGGTGGAGGCGGGATGCAGCCACGTTTTCATGGAGGTGAGCAGCCATGCCCTGCATCAGCACCGTGTGGCTGGGTTGCGGTTCGATGGCGGCATTTTCACCAACATCACCCACGACCACCTCGATTACCACGGCACTTTCAAGGACTACATCGCGGCCAAGAAGATGCTGTTCGACATGCTGCCTGCCAAAGCGTTCGCGCTGGTGAACATGGACGACCGCAACGGGGACGTGATGGTGCAGAACACCCGTGCCCGCGTGGTGACATACGGTCTCCGCAGCATGGCCGACCGCAAGGCCAAGGTGCTGGAGAACAACCTCACGGGCCTCGTGCTGAACATGGACGGGCAGGAGGTGATGACGCGGCTCATCGGGTCGTTCAACGCTTACAACCTGCTGGCGGTGTACACGGCCGCGCTGGAGCTAAAGGAGGAGAAGCTTCAGGTGCTCACCGCCCTCAGCAACCTGCGCCCGCCCGATGGCCGCTTCGAGTTTGTGAAGGCGGGCAACGGGGTCATGGGCATCGTGGATTACGCCCACACGCCCGATGCGCTGAAGAATGTGCTGGAGACGGTGAACACCCTGCGCGGCAACGGAAAGCTCATCACCGTGGTGGGCTGCGGTGGCGACCGAGACAAGGCCAAGCGTCCCGAGATGGCCCGCATTGCGGCAGAGGCGAGCGACAAGGTCATCCTCACATCCGATAATCCGCGCAGCGAGATGGCAGAGGACATTCTTGACGATATGCGCAAGGGCCTCGACCCGGTGACCATCCGGAAGGCGCTGAGCATCACCGACCGTGCAGAGGCCATCCGAACCGCCTGCATGTTGGCCTCAGATGGCGACATCATCGTGGTGGCGGGCAAGGGCCACGAGAAGTATCAGGAGATCAGCGGGGTGAAGTACCCTTTTGATGACCTCGAAGTGCTACGCAACAACCTCAACCTGACCGCCTGAGCCATGCTGTATTACCTCTTCCAGTTCCTTGATGCGCAGTTCGACATCCCTGGGGCGGGCGTGTTCCAGTACATCTCGTTCCGCGCAGCGATGAGCATCATCACCTCGCTGGTGATCTCGATGCTCATCGGCAAGCGCATCATCCAGTACCTGCAACTGAAGCAGGTGGGCGAAATCATCCGCGATCTCGATCTGGAGGGGCAGATGAAGAAGAAGGGCACGCCCACGATGGGCGGCATCATCATCCTGGCCAGCATCATCATCCCCGTGCTGCTTTTCGCGCGGCTCGACAACATATATGTGATACTGATGCTGGTGAGCACTGTGTGGCTGGGGGCGATCGGCTTCGCGGACGACTACATCAAGGTTTTCAAGAAGAACAAAGAAGGATTGGCGGGCCGCTTCAAGGTGCTTGGGCAGGTGGGCCTCGGGATCATAGTGGGTGCCACGCTTTACATGAACGATTCGGTGCTGGTCAAGAACCGCATCAGCGTTGGTGGGGAAACCGTGGAGGTGAGCGTCAACGGAGAGATGACCGAGATGACCACTGCACCTGAGTTCTCTGAGGCAGACCACACGCTCATCACCACCATCCCGTTCGTCAAGAACAACGAGTTCGACTACGCATCGCTGCTCTTCTTCATGGGCGACAAGGCGAAGGATTGGGGCTGGCTGGTGTTCATCCCCATCGTCATTTTCATTGTGACGGCCGTGAGCAACGGGGCCAACCTGACGGACGGACTGGACGGCCTCGCCACGGGCACATCGGCCATCATTGGGGTTACGCTCGCGCTGCTGGCGTGGGTTTCGGGCAACATCATTTTCGCTGACTACCTGAATATCATGTATATACCGGGATCGGGCGAGCTGGTGGTCTATATCGCAGCCTTCGTGGGCGCGTGCGTGGGCTTCCTGTGGTACAACCAGTATCCCGCGCAGGTCTTCATGGGCGACACGGGCAGTCTGGCGCTGGGCGGCATCATCGCGGTGTTCGCCATTATGATTCGCAAGGAGCTGCTTATCCCCATTCTCTGCGGAATCTTCCTCGCAGAGAATCTTTCTGTGATGGCTCAGGTCAGCTACTTCAAATTCCAGAAACGCAGGCGCGGGATTGAGTATGCGCAGGCCAACCGCCTGTTCCGCATGGCTCCGTTGCACCACCATTTCCAGAAACTCGGAATGCACGAGGTGAAGATCGTGGGCCGCTTCTGGATCGTGGGCATCATGCTGGCGGTGCTAACCGTGGTAACCCTGAAACTGAGATGAGCAATCGCGTGGTCATACTTGGTGGTGGTGAGAGCGGCACAGGTGCTGCCTATCTCGCTATGCGCAAGGGCATGGCGGTGTTCCTTTCCGACAAAGGGAAACTGAAGGAAAAATATGTCGATCAGCTCCGCGAATGGAACATTGATTTCGAAGAGGGAAAGCATTCGGAGGAGAGGATTCTGGCAGCCGACCTCATCGTCAAGAGCCCAGGCATCCCTGAAAAAGCCCCGTTGATTCAAAAGCTGCGGGCTCAGGGAACGCCAATCATTTCTGAGATAGAGTTTGCGCTGCGCCATACGGACGCCAAGGTCATCGGCATCACGGGCACCAACGGCAAGACGACCACCACCATGCTCACCTACCATATACTGACCAAGGCGGGACTGAATGTGTGCCTCGCGGGCAATGTGGGGCAGAGCCTCGCGCTTCAGGTGGCGGACAATAGCTATGACTACCTCGTGCTGGAACTAAGCAGTTTCCAATTGGATGACATGCACGAGAGCCGCATCAATTATGCGGTGCTGCTCAACATCACGCCCGACCATCTGGACCGCTACGGAACGATGGAGGCCTACATCGCCTCCAAGTTTCGCATAGCCCGCAACCAGACGGCCGAGGACACCTTCATCTACTGCGCGGATGATGACAACATCGCCTCTTGGCTATCCACGCATTCACTTCAGGCGAAGCCATACGCGTTTTCGCTCTCGGCCATTTCCGTTGAAAATGGTGGTGCTAAGGGCGAATCGCCTCCACAGACCCCACCCGAAGGCGCCCACATCGAAAACAACCTCATCCATTTCACAATAAACAACACCACTCAGACCATGTCCATTCACGAATTAGCACTGCAAGGCAAGCACAATACGTACAACTCCATGGCCGCTGGCATCGTTGGGCGATTGCTCGATATACGCAAGGAGATCGTGCGTGAGAGCCTGGGTGATTTCACTGCGGTGGAACATCGCCTTGAAAATGTGTGCAAGGTCAATGGTATCGAGTTCGTCAATGACTCGAAGGCCACCAACATCAATTCGACATGGTATGCGCTGGAATGCCAGACCACGCCTGTCATCTGGATAGTGGGCGGGGTTGACAAGGGCAACGACTACACGCAGGTGGCAGAGCTGGTGGCTCAGAAGGTGAAGGCCATCATCTGCCTTGGCGTTGACAACGAAAAGATCCACCGCGCATTCGAGGGCATTGTCGGCACCATCGTTGACACTGGTTCTGCAGAAGAGGCAGTGCGAACCGCATATTATCTTGGGGTGAAAGGCGACACGGTGCTGCTTTCGCCTGCCTGCGCCAGCTTCGACCTGTTCGAAAGCTATGAGGACAGAGGGAGGCAGTTCAAGTCGGCCGTACGTGGATTGTAAACCCCTCCTGACCTCCCCCAACGGGAGGAATTCTGGGGGAGAAGTGAGGAAGTGTGAATGTTCAAGATTAAAATTCAAGGTTTGAGACATGCATTGGATGTACTCTGCCATTTGTTCCAAAATTGAAACTGTATAGCAATGAAAAGCCTACGAAAAACCGAACTGGACACTGCTGCGAAGCGTGATTTCAGCATCGCGGAGCTGCGCAAGGAGATTTTGGAACAGAGTCTCAGCGATGTGCAGAGCACACGCCATCGACAAGAAATGGTGGGCACGGTGAACGGAGTTGAGTTCATCAACGATTCGGGCGCTACCAGTGTCGATCTTACCTGGTTCAGCCTCGACCGCTTGGAAGGTGAGCTGATTTGGATCGTGGGCGGAATGCAAGAGGGGCAGGACTATTCTATGCTCAAAGAACTGGTTCAGGGCAAAGTGAGAGCCATTGTTTGTCTTGGTCGCGAGAGCAGTAAGGTGTACAAGACATTCATGGCCTGCACAGGTGTCATAGTGGGGGCCAGCACAGCCGATGAGGCGGTGAAGGCCGCATTGGCCCTTGCCAGTCCCGGCCAAAAGGTCATTCTTTCGCCCGCTTGTCCAAGCCACGACCTGTTCGACAGCTATGCGGACAGGGGGAACCAGTTTTCGAAAGCAGTACTTCGTTTGATCAAGAATTAAGGGTTAGAAATTGAGTACCGTTCTGAAACGATATCTACAAGGCGACCTCGTCATCTGGGCGGTGGTATTCCTGCTTTCGCTGGTATCGGCCTTGGCGGTCTATAGCAGTACCGGCACTCTGGCACACAGGTATCAGGGCGGCAACACTGAATATTACTTTCTCAAGCATTTCAGCATCATCGTGCTGGGATGGGGTATCATCTATGCCGTTCACACGGTACCTTACAAGTATTTCGCGCGTGTTGCGCAGGTGATGCTGTGGATCTCTGTACCGTTGCTGATCGTCACTCTGGCCAGCGGCACCAACCTCAATGAGGCCAGTCGTTGGCTCACCATCCCGCTCATCAATCTGTCTTTTCAGACCTCCGACCTTGCGAAGCTTGCCCTGATCGCCTATTTGGCACGAGAACTGGCCAAGCGGCAGGAAAGGGTTAAGGATCTCAAAGAAGGTTTCGTTCATCTGATGTGGCCCATTGTGCTCATCTGTGCATTGATCCTGCCCGCCAACTTCTCTACCTCGGCAGTGCTGTTCGCCAGCTCGCTCGTGCTGCTGTTCATCGGGCGGGTGCGGCCGCTTCATATTGCAGGTGTGCTTGGATTGGGCACAGTTGCGGTAGCCTTCATTGTCTTGCTGTCTTTCGTGGTTCCAGTAGAGAAGGTACTGCCGCGCTTCGGCACTTGGAAGGCAAGGGTCGAGACCTATGTGAGCGGTGACGAGAATCCGGCCAAGGCCGATGCCACGTACCAGAGCGATCAGGCAAAAATTGCCATTGCCAATGGAGGTATTCAGGGTGTTGGGCCTGGCAATAGCACGCAGCGGAACTTTCTGCCGCACCCGTATTCCGATTTCATCTATGCCATCATCCTTGAGGAATGGGGGCTCATCGGGGGGCTGTTCATTCTCTTTCTCTACCTCATTCTGCTTTTCCGTGCGTTGAGAATCGTACACAAGGGAGAGAATGTGTTCGGTTCGCTGTTGGCTTTCGGCTGCAGTTTCAGTCTGGTATTCCAAGGATTCATCAACATGGCGGTGGCGGTCAATCTGTTTCCAGTTACTGGCCAGCCGTTGCCGCTGGTAAGCATGGGCGGCACGAGCATCTGGTTCACAAGCATCGCAATTGGGATGATACTGAGCGTGAGCCGTACTGAACTGGATGGCGTTGGTGTGAAGGAAGCAAAGCCTTTGGTTGATGAACCCAGTGATTTTGTTGACGAAGGCTCACTTGAGGTGACACATGGCTGAGCGCAATAACATATCTGCATCTGCTTCTCTGCGATTCATTATCAGCGGAGGTGGCACTGGCGGGCATATTTTCCCGGCCATTGCCATAGCGAATGCCCTCAAGCGGCTGCGCCCTGATGCGGAGATCCTGTTCGTGGGCGCGCAGGGCAAGATGGAGATGGAGAAGGTGCCTGCTGCAGGATATCGGATCATTGGCCTCAAAATCAGTGGAATTGAGCGGAGTCTATCTCTCAAGAATCTCATTTTCCCAATCAAATTGACAGGTAGTCTGTTGCAGAGTATTCGGATAATCAGAGAATTCAAACCCGATGCAGTGGTGGGCGTGGGCGGCTTCGCGAGTGGCCCCGTGATGCTGGCTGCTTCGATGCTCGGTATCCCGACCTTGATACAGGAACAGAACTCCTATGCGGGCATCACCAACAAGGTGCTTGGAAAAAGGGCGAAGCGCATCTGCGTGGCCTATACTGGTATGGAGCGTTTCTTCCCGGCCAATCGCGTTGTGCTGACGGGCAACCCCGTGCGGCAGGACATCCTCTCCATGGAAGGCAAGCGCGAGGCGGGTCTGCAGACCTTCAACCTCGACCCTGCGAAGAAGACCCTTCTCGTCATCGGGGGCAGCCTCGGGGCGCGGAGCATCAACCTGAGCGTAGAGGCGCACATAGATGCGTTCATCGCGGGCGATGTGCAGGTGGTGTGGCAGACGGGCAAGCTGTTCATCGAGCAGGCGCAGCAGGCCGTAGAGGCAAAAGGAGCGAAGAATTTCCGTGTGCAGGCATTCATCACTACGATGGACCAAGCGTATGCGGTGGCCGATGTGGTACTCTCCAGAGCGGGCGCGAGCAGCATCTCCGAGCTGTGCATCGTGGGCAGGCCAGCGGTTCTGGTGCCGTTCCCCTTCGCGGCTGAGGACCATCAGACCAAGAACGCCATGTCGCTCGTGGAGCGCAACGCGGCCATCCTCGTGCCCGACAGCAAGGCCAAGGACGCGGCCTGTCAACAGGCGCTTGCGCTGCTGAATGACGAGGCCGGCAGAAACGAGTTGAGTGACAACATCCGCAAGCTGGCATTGCCCAATGCGGACATGGAGATTGCGAAGGAGGTGTTGAAAATCAGTGGTTTGAATCCATGAAATCCCTCTCTGACATATCTTCTGTCTATCTCATCGGCATCGGTGGCATCGGCATGAGCGCGCTGGCGAGATATTTCGCACAGCGGGGCATGAGCGTAGCTGGCTACGACCGTACAGCCTCAACATTGACCGACAGCCTCGTGGCAGAGGGAATCGGCCTGACGCTGGACGAGCGTGTTGAGGCCATCGCACCACGGTTCCTGAGCAAGGAGGGCACGCTGGTCATCTATACGCCCGCCATCCCGAAAGAACATCCGCAACTACAGTTCTTCCGCAGCAACGGCTTCGAGCTGATGAAGCGGGCCGAGGTGCTGGGCCTGGTGTCCGAGGACTATCGCACTGTGGCCGTTGGTGGCACGCACGGCAAGACCACTACCAGCAGCCTGTTGACGCACCTTTTGCGCAGTTCGCACCTGAGCTGCAACGCCATTCTGGGCGGCATCAGCGCGGACTACGGAACCAACTTCCTCAGTTCGGGCCGCTCACAGTTGTTGGTGACCGAGGCCGATGAATACGACCGCTCGTTCCTTCAATTGCACCCGCACATCGCCATCGTCACCTCGGTGGATGCCGACCATTTGGAGATCTATGGATCTGCGGGGCAGATGGTGGAAGGATTCCGTGAGTTCGCGGAGCGTGTGCCCGACAGCGGGACGTTCATCCACCGTTCAGGGCTTCCATTCGAAGGGCTGGAGACGGAAGCGAGGAAACTGACCTACGCGGTGGAGGACGAGGCCGATTATCGCGCCATCAATGTGCGGGTGGAGGACGGCCGTTTCACTTTCGACCTGCTGATGCCCGACAACATCCATTGGGACGGTCTGGTACTTGGAATTTACGGTCGTCACAATGTTGAGAATGCGGTGGCGGCCATCGCTGCGGCCACGCTGCTCGGTGCGAGGGAGGAGGAGATTCGTGCAGCATTGGCATCGTGCAAGGGTGTGCAACGCAGGTTCGAGATCCATTTGAACACGCCATCAGCGGCCTATGTGGACGACTACGCCCACCATCCATCGGAGCTGGATGCCTGCATCAGCGCAGCTCGGGAGCTTTTTCCCGACCGAAAGCTGACGGGTATTTTCCAGCCGCACCTCTTCACAAGAACCCGCGACCACTTGGAGGGCTTCGCAACAAGCCTCAGCCGATTGGACGAGCTGGTCCTGCTCGACATCTACCCCGCTCGGGAACTGCCGATTGAGGGCGTTACCTCCACTGCGCTATTGGATAGGATTCCGATGGCCGGGAAACGGCTTTTACAGAAGAGCGAGATCATTCCCTTCCTTGAAAAACACCGCCCCGATGTGCTGTTGACGATGGGCGCTGGGGACATTGACAGGTTGGTCGCACCGATAAATCAGCTATACGCTTGAAAAGGGTTCTGAACATATCCCTCATCATCCTCGCAGTCCTCGGTCTGCTCGTGTCGCTGGGTTTCAGCGTCAGAGAAACTGAGCGCATCGAATGCACTGCGATCCGTGTGGAAGTGGATCACCGTCAAGGCAATTTCTTCCTTACGAATGAGGATGTAAAGCGCATGGTACTTGATAAAGGCGACAGCCTTATAGGTCGGAAACTTTCGGGCATCCCTATTTCCAAGTATGAGCGTTACATCACAGCACATCCGAGCGTGAAGCGGGCCGAGGTGTTTACACAGCTCAACGGCACCTTCGCAGTCAGGGTCTATCAGAGGGAACCTATACTTCGGGTTTTCAATGTTTATGGAGAAAGCTACTACCTCGACCGCGATGGCAACCTGATGCCCACCAGCGACAATTACACAGCACGCGTGCCTGTGGCCACAGGGTTCATCCACGACCGATTCGACAGGATGCAGCGGTTCAATATCGCGGAGCTGAACGACAGCCTCGCGCAACGCTCGGTGTTGGACGACCTTTTCCGCCTTGCGGACTTCGTGCGTAAGGACGACTTCTGGCGCGCTCAGGTGCAGCAGATAAGTGTGGAACACAATGGTGAGTTCACACTCGTGCCGACCGTGGGCGATCACCACATTCTTCTTGGTCGTCTCGATAATATGGAGCAAAAGTTTGAGAAGCTATTGCTCTTTTACCGAAAAGGACTCAACACTACAGGTTGGGACCAATACGCGCACATCAACATCAAGTACCATAACCAAGTCATCTGCACCAAAAAACCAAGCTGACCATGAAAAATTCACAGATTGTAGCAGGCCTCGACATAGGCACCACCAAAATTGCCTGCATCGTAGGGCGCAGGGACGAGTATGGAAAAATCGAGATTCTTGGTATAGGAAAGAGCGATTCGTTGGGTGTCGCAAGGGGAATGGTCCAGAATATCGACATGGCCGTTCAGGCCATCAAGGCCGCAGTGACCGAGGCCGAACTGAAGACCGGTGAAAAGATCAAGTATGTGAATGTCGGAATTGCAGGAAAGCACATCAACTCGTTGCAACACCGTGGCATTCTGACCCGCGAGTCGGTGGAGAATGAGATCACACGAGAGGACACCGAACGGTTGGAAAGTGACATGCTCCGCCTTCAAATGCTGCCAGGCGAGGAGATTATCCACGTGCTTCCACAGGAGTATATCGTGGACAGCGAGCAGGGCATCAAGAACCCTATCGGTATGAGCGGAATCAGGCTTGAGGCCAACTTCCACATCATCACCGGGCAGGTTGCGGCTGCGAAGAATATCCATCGTTGTGCCTACAAGTCGGGGCTCAAGGTCACCGAACTGATTCTGGAGCCTCTGGCCTCGGCCGATGCCGTGCTCAGCGAGGAGGAGAAGGAGGCTGGCGTGGCTTTGGTGGACATCGGGGGTGGCACCACCGACATCGCCATTTTTCAGGATGGCCTCATACGTCACACAGCCGTGATCCCTTTCGGAGGCAACATTCTCACAGAGGACATCAAGGAGGGCTGCACCATCATCCGCCATCAGGCCGAACTGCTCAAAGTGAAATTCGGCAGTGCTCTTGCGTCAGAGGCAAAGGACAATGAGATCGTCAGCATTCCCGGGATCAGGGGCCGCCAACCGAAGGAGATCAGTCTCAAGAACCTTGCAAGCATCATTCAGGCGCGTATGGAAGAGATTATTGAACTGGTGCATTTTGAGATTCGCAATTCAGGTTTTGAGAAGAAACTCATTGGCGGAATCGTGCTCACTGGCGGTGGTTCCAATCTGAAACATCTGCCTCAACTGGTGGCCTACATCACCGGAATGGACGTGCGGATCGGCCTGCCCAACGAGCACCTGTCGTCATCGAACTCTGAGATTGTGACCAGTCCAATTTATAGCACAGGTGTAGGTCTGGTGATGAAAGGACTGGTCTTCTACGACAAGTTGGAACATGAAGGAACCACCATTGAGCGCCACATGGGCGATGCAGTGGATGTGAAAGATGCCAAGACGGTAACCAGTGTCGAAGCAAATGATGAGCCCACGGAATCCCCCGTGTCCGATCAGGAAATGGAGGCAACTTCCGCGAACCGATTCAAATATTTCTCGGGTTTCAATGGTATCCGAAAGAAATTGGAAGACTGGATGAGTGAAGGATTGGATTGAATCGGAGGATGAATGATGCTAACTGAGCATCATTCAAGATGAGAGGTCTTTGGGAATGGCCATCACTTTGAAGCGTATGAATTCTCAGTGGAATGCCAGCAATGAAAATGATGGGGCCTCCATACAATAATCATTCTTTCAATGTGCTGATAATAAACCGAATGCCATCAATAATTACTCACAATACAGTGCCAATAACTTTTAGTAGGCCCGAAAGGGTTGTTGCTTGAATAACTGAATCTTCGTTCCCAAATACTACCGGTCATGGCCAAAGAACTTATGAATTTCAATCTTCCCAAAGAGGAGAGCTCCATCATCAAAGTGATAGGAGTGGGCGGGGGTGGCTCGAATGCCGTCAATCACATGTACAGGCAGGGCATCCGAGGGGTGGACTTCGTTGTGTGCAACACCGACCAACAGGCCTTGGACATGAGTCCGGTGCCAAGAAAGATCGCTTTGGGCAGCAGCCTCACCGAGGGCCGAGGGGCAGGTGCCCAGGCCGAAGTGGGCCGCAATGCCGCCATCGAAACACTCGATGAGATAAAGGAGGTGTTGGGGTCCAACACCAAGATGGTATTCATCACTGCCGGAATGGGCGGTGGCACTGGCACAGGTGCAGCCCCGGTGATTGCCGAGGCCGCCCGGGAACTGGGCATCCTCACGGTGGGCATCGTCACTGTGCCTTTCGCTTTTGAGGGAAAGAAAAGGAAGATTCAGGCCGATAAGGGACTTGAAGAACTGAAACGCAATGTGGACACCGTGCTGGTCATCTGCAACGACAAGCTGCGCGAGATGTATGGCAATCTGAAACTGGGCGAGGCGTTCTCTCAGGCAGATGACATCCTCACCATCGCGGCCAAGGGCATTGCCGAGATCATCACTGTGGAGGGCTATGTGAACGTGGACTTTGAAGACGTACGCACGGTCATGACCAATTCGGGTGTGGCTATCATGGGTTCGGCAAGTGCTTCTGGCCCAAGCCGTGCCACAGAGGCTGTGACCCGCGCACTGGCATCCCCGTTGCTCAATGACAACAACATCTTCGGGGCCAGCAATATCCTGCTCTATATCAGTAGTGGCACTGACGAGGTGACCATGGATGAGGTGACCGAGATTACGGATTTCATTCAGGAAGAGGCAGGCATGACCGCAGACATCATCTGGGGGAATGGCTACGATGAGGCATTGGGCGATGCCATCTGCATCACGGTGATCGCCACAGGTTTCACCAATGAGAAGACCGAAGAGATACAAGGCCGCGAGAACCGTGTGGTGCATCAGCTTACAGAAGACCGCAAAGCGCCTGCCACACCAGTAGCGACCAACAATGCGGGTTCCACGCTGACATCAAGACCAGATGCTCTCACCGCACGCCCCGTCCTCCTGAACACACCACATCAAGAGCCCAAGGCGCAGCCGTCAGACCTGTTCGCGCAGAAAACAGCAGACAGAGTGGTTTTCAATCTGAGTGAAGAGACTCCCGAGTCAACCATTGTGGCGGAGCCGGTGGCCGAAGTGGCGCAGGAAGTAGAGTGCAGCAAAGACGTAGAGGTTCTGTCAGAAGTGCTGTTCGATGGAGATGACGAGCTGGAAGAGGAACGTTTCGTAGCACAGCAGTTATTGGAAGTGGAGCAGGTCATTGATGAGGACATAGTGATGGAGCAAGAGGAGGAAGCCACTTTTTTCAGTGATGAGAAGGCCACGGAGGTGGAACTGGAGCTCCCTGTTCAGCCTACTGCCGAGAAAGAGCATAAGGTGACATTCAATCTCTATGAGGTGGATGAGCAGCCTGTGTTGAATGAAGTGGCAGAGAGCAATGATGAGGGTCTGCAGATGTTCGTCAGAGCGTCAACACCCAACGAGCCATTCAAGAGTGATGAGCTGGACCGCATCTACCAGGAGAGAATGACGCGTTTGAAGGCCAACAGTGCCCGTTTCCGTGAGCCTCGGAATCTGGCAGAACTGGAACAGGAACCTGCCTACAAGCGCAGAAATGTGAATTTGGCAGATGTGCCGCATTCGTCAGAAAGCAGCGTGTCCAAACTTGCATTGGGCGAAAAGGAGGACGAGGAAGGCAACAGAAAAGGAGGTCTTAGCGGGAATTCGTTCCTGCATGAATCCGTGGACTGAGCATCTCATTCGGTTCAAGTTGTTTTAAAGGCCCTTTCATCTGCGGATGGAAGGGCCTACGACTTTTTGGACAACATTGGAAGGCGCAATTTGTAGAATAGTTCATTGGTTATATTTGTCCTGTCATGATGCCAATCCTCAGCGAGTCGGATATTGAATCGGTGCAGGAGAGTTTCGGTCGGCTGCTGCAATCTGCCGAACCCATTGGGCCAAGGTTCTACGCCAATCTGTTTGCGGCCTATCCGCAGTTGAAGGAACTGTTCAAGAGCGACCTGGACGATCAGAGCGAGAAGTTTATCACCATGCTGGCATATATTGTCTCGTGCCTCGATAATCTGGACGAGCTGGATGCCGTGCTGGAACAGTTGGGCAAGCGCCACATGGCCTATAGGACCGAGCCGAGTCATTATCCGGCCGTCAAGGAATCGTTGGAGAAGACCATCCGCGAACTCGATACCGACACGGATGACATTGATGGAGTGATATCCGCATGGTCCCATTTCTACGGTCTCATAGCGGCCAAGATGCTTGCGTTCGGGCAGTGATGTTCTGCGCATGTTGAAGCGACTCATCAATTTGGGTGTCGGCACCGACATTGGTCAGGGTCTCGTGCGTAAGATCAGGATAGTCAATGTGGCTGCGCTGCTCACAGTTGGTCTATTCGGGTTTTTCACCGTAGTGCTGGTAGTCAAGGCACTTTGGTTCCACGCTTCCATTTACTTCCTGTTCACGCTGGCGTTCTGCATGCCACTGGTCATCAACCATAGGCACCGGTTCCAATTTGCCCGGACCGTGTTGCTTGCTCTTGTCGCTTTTGCCCTGGTGGCGGTGGAGTTGATCATCCGCAGCAACAGCCGAGGCATTTTCATTGTATGCCTGCTACTGCTGGGGGTGTTTCTGGCAGAATCACGGAAGGAGACCGTTATGGTGTACGGTTTCAGCGCATTGCTCTATCTGCTCATCAGATTCATTCCTTTTTTGGTTGATGTGTCTTCGGTCCGGTACGAATCGCAGTTCGCGTTCTGCTTCAATCTGATCATTGGTGCCATTGGGCTTTACCTGCTGGTGAACACTTTCATAACAGATGGATGGAAGTATCAGCAGGAATTGGCCAATGCGAATACAGAGCTTGAGATCCAGTGGTCAAAGACCAACGTGCAACGTGACACAGCAGCAATACAGGCAGAAATGTTGGCCCGTAAGAACGTGGAGATGAAGGCACTGAACAACGATCTGCTGGATGGTATCCGCTATGCAAGACGCATTCAGAATTCCATGTTGGTCACCAAGGAACAGCTTCAGGAGTATCTTCCGGAAACACTTGTGTTCTACAAGCCTAAGGATGTTCTGTCGGGCGATTTCTATTGGTTCACCGAGAAGGACGAATACCTGTTCCTTGCTGTGGCCGACTGCACCGGCCATGGTGTTCCCGGTGCCTTGATGACGGTGATGGGCAACAACCTCCTTCATCAGATAGTGTCACGTGATGGCATGCTTCAGCCCTCGGCCATACTTGCCGATCTGGACAGACGTGTTGTTGAGCTGTTGGCGCAGCGCACCGCCACGGCCGATGTGGTCAATGACGGAATGGACATGGGGCTGCTGCGCATTCACCGATTGTCAGGGAAACTGCTGTTCGCGTCAGCCAAACGGCCGCTGTACGCATTTCATGGAACAAGCGGAGAACTGACCGAATATCCCGCCTCCAAGCTGTCCATAGGGGGTCATCGCACCGAAGGAAAGTCATTTGTTGATATTGAGATCGAGTGCTTGCCAGACGATATGTTCTACATGACATCCGATGGCTTCACAGATCAATTCGGACCCAAGGGCAAGTTCCTTCCCAAGCGTTTCAGGCAATTGCTATGTGATGTCCATCGCCAGCCCATGCCTGAGCAGCATCGGATTCTGAACGAGGCACTGCTGAGGTGGAGGTTGCGAGAACCTCAGACAGATGATGTGCTCGTGTTCGGTTTCAGGTCATCTATTTCACAGCAGTGCTGAAGCCGTTCGTCAATAGCGGTGTCCTGCCGGACACACCTGAAACTCAGGGAAGAAAGATGCGGATCGTGAATCTTGCATCACTGCTCACCGGTGGTCTCCTGTCGTTTTTTGTGGTTGTGATGTTGGTCCGGGGCCTTTGGGTCAACTTGTTCATCTACTCATTCTTTGCAGTTGTGTCGTTCATTCCCATTCGACTCAACAGAAGGCAACGGCCCATTGCCGCTCGATTCTTGGCCATGGGCATCATAGCTGTGGTCCTTGTCTGTCTTGAGTTTCTCATGCAAGGTGAAAGCCGGGATGTGTTCCTTGTCTGTCTTATGCTCCTTGGACTCTTTTTGGCCGATTCGCGCAAGGAGTCGGTAGCAGTGTTCATTGTGGCCATTATGATCTTCTTGGTCAAATGGTCTATACCCTCATTCATCAATGTCGATGCTATTCCACACGAATCACTTGTAGGCCATTGGGTGAATCTCACGGTCGGCTCGATCGCCCTTGTGATGATCGTAGATATGTTCAAGACTGACGGGCACAGATTCGAAGAATTGCTTTCGAACTCCAACGCGCAGTTGGAATTGAAACGGGCCGAAGCCGATGCTCAGCTCTCCATCATGCAGCGGAGGTCCCAGAAGCTGTCTGCAAAAAATGCGGAGGCCATCGCTGTGAACAGGGACATACAGGACAGTATTCGCTACGCAAGGCGCATACAGACCTCCATGCTTCTGACCAAGGAGCAGTTGCGCCATCGCCTGCCAGATTCCCTGTTGTTCTATAGGCCAAAGGATGTGCTGTCGGGCGATTTCTACTGGTTTGCAGAAGTTGACGGCTTTCTGTTCCTTGCAATTGCAGATTGCACTGGCCATGGAGTGCCGGGGGCCATGATGACTGTGATGGGCAACAACCTGCTGCATCAGATCATAGGTCGGGACAACATACTCGGCCCTGCTGCCATCCTCATGGAACTCGATAGGCACATCGTTGGACTGCTCGGTCAGCGCAACGCACCGGGCGATGTGGTGAACGATGGTATGGACATGGCACTGATCCGCATAGACCGAGGCGTTAATGTCATCACTTTCGCTTCCGCAAAGCGGCCACTGTTCGCATTTCATGGCACAGGTGGCGACCTCACCGAATATCCTGCCTCCAGACAGTCAATTGGCGGGCAGTTCTCTGTGGCAAAGTCTTTTCCGGAAATGGTCATCCCATTTGCTTCGGGCGATACGCTTTATCTCACATCGGACGGCTATGCAGACCAGTTCGGGCCAAAGGGCAAGTTCCTCTCAAAACGGTTCCGAAGGCTATTGCAGGACATGCACCGCAAGTCCATGTCCGAACAGCACCGCCTCCTCAATGAGACCCTGCTTCGGTGGAAAGTGACCGAGCCACAGACGGACGACATTCTGGTGTTCGGTCTCAAGCTCTGAGCGTGCTAACGGATTGCTCGGCAGATTGCACCTTTGCATGCAATAACCACTGCCATGGCTGTCCGCAATTGGTTCTATGTCCCGCTTGTCGTACTGCTGCTGTGGCTGGCGTGGTATTTCAAGGTGATCATAGGTTATGTGCTCATTGCCGGAGTGCTGTCGCTCATCGGTCAGCCGCTCATCGGTTTCCTGAACAGGGTGGAACTGCGCGGTCACCGCCTTCCTCCCTCAGTGGCGGCCATGGTCACGATATGTTCGATCTTGGGTATGATAGTGGGTGTTGCCGCCATGTTCATCCCGCTTCTGGCACATGAGGCCAGACGGTTGTCGGGACTGAGTCCTGAGGATGTGATCCGAGGCATTCAGGTCCCCGTGCAAAGCGTGCAGCAGTTCGTTGACCGGTTCAGCATCGGCACCGACACGGTCAATGTGGAGCAGATCCTGAAATCTCAGCTCACAGATCTCTTTGATGTCGATGCTGTTGCTGGCAGCCTAAGCTATGCGGTAGGAGTGACGGGCGATGTCTTCATCGGATTCTTTGCCGTCTGCTTCATCACCTTCTTCTTTCTGAAAGACCGACAACTGCTCCGTTCCATCATCATGATATTGGTTCCCTCTGGGCACGAGGAGCGCGCAGGCAAGGTGCTGCACAAGAGCAAAGAGCTGCTGACCCGTTACTTTATTGGAATCTTGATCGAAATGGCGATAGTGATGACGGTGATCGCCATCGGACTCAGTATTCTTGGCGTGCGAAATGCCATGCTCATCGGGTTCGTGGGCGGCCTGTTCAACATCATCCCTTATGTAGGGCCGATGATCGGGGCGGCATTGGGCATTGCCATCGGTGTGGCCACCAACAGCGAAGGACTGATGATGTCAGGGCTTATGGCCCTGATGGGCAAAATGGCGCTAGTGTATGCCGTGGCCCAACTTCTCGACAACATCCTTCTCCAACCGATGATCTACTCACAGAGCGTGAAGGCACATCCCTTGGAGATCTTCATCATCATCATCATGGCAGGCAACGTAGCGGGCATTCTCGGTATGATCGTGGCAGTTCCCACCTATAGCATCTTCCGCGTGTTCGCTGGCGAATTCCTCTTGCAGTTCAAAGTCTTCAGGAGTCTTAGCGACAGCAGATAGTCCCATGGTAGAATTGATGTTGCAGCATTCGGTTTCGGGTCATCTGTTGCGGCAAACAGTTTGTGGACACTTCGGGGCGTACAGTTCCCTATGGGCCGAATGCACCGTCCCGACACGCCATCCGTGTTGATTTTTGTTGATAACTACTGCCCATTGGTGCGCCTCAAGCACTGACCGTCCATAGCTTATTGGGTATCTTCGCGGGACTTAAGAAAATGTCATCCATGGCGGATATTGAAGAGAATAAATTGGCAGGAGGAAAGGCCTACTCAGCAGACAGCATTCAGGCCCTCGAGGGCATGGAGCACGTGCGGATGCGGCCGTCCATGTACATCGGTGACGTGGGTGTGCGCGGTCTTCACCACTTGGTCTATGAGGTGGTGGACAACTCCATAGATGAGGCCATGGGCGGCCACTGCGACACCATCAATGTCGAGATAACACCCACCAACGGCATCCGTGTCCGCGATAACGGCCGAGGCATTCCAGTTGACATCCATAAGAAGGAAGGCGTTTCTGCACTTCAGGTGGTCATGACCAAGATCGGGGCCGGTGGCAAGTTCGACAAGGACAGCTACAAGGTGTCGGGTGGTCTGCATGGTGTGGGCGTTTCGTGTGTCAATGCGCTTTCGTCATCATTGAAGGCCACCGTGCATCGCGATGGGAAGGAGTATGAGCAGGAGTACTCACGAGGAAAGGCACTCTATCCCGTGCGGGAAGTGGCCGCTTCGGATTATCGTGGGACCATCGTGGAGTTTCAGGCCGATGTGGAGATATTCGAGTCGCTTGAATACAGCTATGAGACCCTGGCCACCCGGATGCGCGAACTTGCATTCCTCAACAAGGGACTGACCATCACGCTCTGTGACCAACGTTTCCCTGACGAGAACGGGGAGTTTGCGACCGAAGTGTTCCATTCCGATGAAGGATTGAAGGAGTTCGTACAGTTCTTGGACGGAACGCGCGAACGGCTCATCAGCGAGGTGATCAGCTTCGAAGGCGAGAAGTCGGGAATTCCTGTAGAGGTGGCAATGGTGTACAATTCCACCTTCACCGAGAATATCCATTCATACGTCAACAATATCAATACCCACGAGGGCGGCACACACCTTTCCGGTTTCCGCAGAGGACTGACGGCCACGCTCAAGAAGTATGCTGAGCAGAGCGGAATGCTCGACAAGCTCAAATTCGAGATCTCTGGCGATGACTTCCGCGAGGGCCTCACTGCCGTGGTCTCTGTGAAGGTGGCAGAACCCCAGTTCCAAGGTCAGACCAAGACCAAGCTGGGCAATGGCGAGGTCACAGCCGCAGTAAGTCAGGCGGTCAGCGATATGCTGGAGGCCTACTTGGAAGAACACCCGGCCGATGCCCGCACCATAGTTCAGAAAGTGATCCTGGCTGCCACAGCGCGCCACGCTGCCCGCAAGGCACGCGAGATGGTTCAGCGCAAGAATGTGCTCACAGGCAGCGGACTTCCCGGCAAACTAAGCGACTGCTCTGACAAGGACCCACACAACTGCGAGCTGTTCCTTGTGGAAGGAGACTCGGCAGGTGGCACCGCCAAACAGGGCCGCGACCGGAACTTTCAGGCCATACTGCCATTGCGGGGCAAGATCCTGAATGTGGAGAAGGCCATGCAGCACAAGGCTTTTGAGAATGAGGAGATCAAGAACATGTACACCGCCCTCGGAGTCACCATTGGCACCGAAGAGGATCAGCGGGCATTGAACCTTGAAAAGCTCCGCTACCACAAGGTCATCATCATGTGTGACGCTGACGTGGACGGCAGTCACATCGCCACCCTCATCCTCACGTTCTATTTCCGCTACATGCGCGAGCTGGTCGAGAACGGGCACCTCTACATAGCCGCGCCACCTCTCTATCTTGTTAAAAAGGGCGCGAAGCAGCGCTACTGCTGGAATGAGAAGGAACGCGAGATTGCCGTGGAGGAACTTAAAGGTGAAGGCAAGGACAGCTCAGTGGCCATTCAGCGCTACAAGGGTCTCGGTGAGATGAATGCCGAACAGCTGTGGGATACCACCATGAACCCTAAGTTCCGCACCCTGCGACTGGTCACCATTGACAACGCTGCAGAGGCCGACCGCATCTTCTCCATGCTCATGGGCGATGATGTGCCGCCACGAAGGGAATTCATCGAGAAGAATGCCAAGTACGCGAAAATCGATGCGTAGGTCAGTTTGGAATTGAGCACTTGAAAAGGGGCCGTCTCATCACCGAGGCGGCCCCTTTTTCATTGCGCGCTGACCATTCGCTATATGGAAAGGCATCTGTTGATGCCCCCACAATCCCATTCGCCTCCACCACCATAGAGCACATTTGTGAGCTTGATCGAAAGCAGATCTGGGACTCTGAAGATCTGAAAACCTGCACACGTCCGTGAGCTTCGACACAGCCTGCCATTCGCAGGGCGGCTCCTTTGCAATGGATGCCCCCTCGTTGCTATGGTCAGCAATTGTGTGCGTTGATCTTTCGCATCCATGTTCTGAGGCCCACATCAGACCCTGCGAACCCGCTATTCTGTCCCTTGTTGTTCACCTGCTTTTCTCCTTCAACATGACCCCTTCCGCTTTCATAGAATGCAGTGATAGTGCTGACGGAAGCCCCAAAAGCTGTAACGGAAGGGTGCAAAGTTCCAACGGAAATGGCCATGGGATCAACGGACTTCGTAAAAGCTCTATGGAATGAAGGGAAAGTGTGAACGGATACAGTGAAAGGACAAACGGAAGATCTGCCAGTGCCTACGGAAACATATAATGCTCTGACGGAAACGCACACGTTGCGCTATGCTGGGGCGTTGTCCATCTCTCCTGTCTTTTCCTGTGGATGACTTTCAGAATTAGAAATCCGTACAGGAAAGGCCCACAGACCGGAAGGGTCCAGCACCTGGGCCAGCGTCTATTCGAGGAGACCGGTAATGGACTTTCCCAGTTTGAACGAATGCTATTGTTGATGTGCAAGGCATATTGCCCGCCACCAAACTGATGGGGCATAGGGGCAGGGGTCTCTTCGGTCTGTAATCCTGCACCCATACGATTATAGTGCGAATCACATTCATTCTGAAAGCACTGACCATTCTGACCCCAACGTTCAGGTCAATCAAACTGCCGGCCCGACTTCAGGGCAAGGAGCAGCAATACCCCAGATGAGCGTTGCAGCGCTATCTGATGGACAGGAGTACTCAGCACTCATGGGCAGACGGCCAACAAAAAAGCGGTCATGGACAGTGGTGTCCATGCCCGCTTATGGGCCGATGATCGATCAGACTCAGTCCTTCTGCTGAAGCTGTGCTTCCAATGCTTTGATCCGTATCTCCTGTTCTTTTATTGCCTCAACAAGAACTGGGATCAGCGATACATAATCGACCACGTTGTATGTGCTGTTGTCATTAGGAATGCCGCTGGCGGATACACCTGCCTCTGAATCACGAACCCGTCTGACTTTCTCTGCAACAGCTTCTGGGAACACCTGTTTGACTTCTTGAGCAATGAATCCGAGATATGTTCTGGTGTTGGATCCAGACGCATATTGGTAGGTATAGCCATTGAGCTGGATCAATTTTGTCAACGCGTTCGACAACGGGACAATGTTCTTCTTGGCACGTTGATCAGACAGGTTGTAAAGGCCATCCTCGTAACCCAGGCCCCCTGTGAAATAACCACCATAGCCCAACCATGTTCCAGTGGTCGGAACTTGACCAAGCACACCAATGGCATCAGAACTGTTGCTGATTCCCCAAGATGCCAGACCCTGTCCAGTAGTGGCAAGGTGAACACCGTAGACACCAATTCCAGTAGCATTGGAAGTGGCACCGCCTAATGCATTGAAAGTTCCTGAAACGGATCCGAGAAGTGCCGAACCCGTGGCATTTGTATTCTCATAAGCTGCCAAATAATCACCCGCGAAGTTTGAATTCACATGTAATCTGTAGGCAGGCGTGTTGGTGAAAATCCCCACGTTTGTCCCATCATCAAAAACTTGACTGCAAACGGCAGTAGAACCGCTTGATTTCAGTAGTAGGTTGACCGTGCCGCAACCGACTGGGCCTGTAGCACCAGTCGCGCCTGCTGCACCTGTGGGGCCTGCCGCTCCAGACGCACCGGATGGACCGGTCGCCCCAGCAGCACCTGTTGGGCCACTAGGTCCTGCGGTTCCAGCAGCACCTGTCGGGCCAGTCGGGCCAGTCGGGCCAGGCACAGTACTATCGGCACCGGAAGGTCCGGTCGGGCCAGTGGGGCCTGTCACTCCATCGGCACCCGATGGGCCTGTCGGGCCAGGAACGGTGCTGTCCGCTCCACTTGGGCCCGTGGGGCCAGCCGCACCAGGAGCACCAGGAGCACCATCAGCACCGCTCGGGCCTGTAGGGCCTACGGGGCCACCGCTCGGGCCTGTGGGGCCGGTTGGCCCGTCAGCACCGGCAAGTCCGTTCGCACCATTTGGGCCAGTAGGGCCGGGTGTTCCGGGGGCACCATCGGCTCCTGAGGGCCCAGGGGATCCGGCAGGGCCAGTAGGGCCGGGTGTTCCCGGAGCACCATTGTTGCCAGCAGGGCCTGTCGGGCCTGTCGGGCCAAAGCCACCTTGCCCCGGAGTAGGGAAACATACCCATTGACCACCGTCCCAATAGCAGAACTCGTTAAGGTCGGTGTCATACACCAAAAGACCTTGGGCAGTTGTAAGTGGGGCCATCAGAATACGCTGAAGCGTGTTCAACCGAGGAGCGAGAAACCCCTTGCTGTCGGATGAAACATCCAGAATGGCGTTGGCGTGGGGGGTTGAAGTGCCTATGCCCACATTGTCTGTCTGAGCCTGCGCCCCAAGGCAAAGGAGGAGGAACAGCGCTGTGAACTGTGGGCGGAAAAAGGCAAAATTGGTAGAAAGTCTCATGTGGTGGAAGGGTTAGACTAAGCGGACGAAATTAGACATTTGTTGAAATAATCAAACTTTGATGCAAAAATGTGCCCGGATGATCTGGACGAGTACTATTTACTGGACATGGGTGCCCTGAATAGGATGGAATTCCTTTCATTCGCTCTGTGAGTGTGACCACATGAACATCCTGAAAAACCTTGTTTATGGGAGTTGGTGGGTGGGGTGCTGCGCATCGGCACTTGTAATGCTGTCATCCTGCGAGCTTGGCAGCGATACGGTCAGCTTTCCACTGTACGTGTTCGTCCTCGGTGCCACTCTCATTGTTTACAACCTCAACATGCTTTCAGGTATGAAAGAGCTGCGGACAAGTGGCACATTGTCACCCCGTCACTTGTGGTGCATTGGAAACGAAGAGACCCTGAAGGCCGATCTTGGTGCAGGGGTGCTGCTTGCAGTTCCGGCATTCTTCATGCTGCATAGTTCTGCATGGTTGCTATTGATGCCGTTGGTCGGTATCGCAGTGCTTTATGTGCTCCCTGTTCTAAAGGGTGTCAAATTGAGAGAGGTGGGCGTCTGGAAAATCTTTCTCATAGCCACCGTCTGGGCTGCTGTCACCGTGGTATTGCCGGCCACACAGATGGAAATGCGTCCGGAAACCAGCGAAGTCATCTGGCTTTTCTCAGAGCGGTGGTTGTTCATATTCGCCATTACAGTTCCTTTTGACATGCGTGACCTCGCAACAGATGCGAAGAAGGGGGTCATGACACTGCCATCGTTGTTGGGGTGGAAGCAGGCTTTAGCACTTTCATTGGTTGCCTTGTCGGTCTTTGCCGCCTTGGCGTCAGCGAGATTGGGTGTGGACGACATCTGGGCCTATCTGCCAGGGATATTAACCGCTACAGGTCTTGTCATCGCATCGCGTCCCGACCGCAGTGAACTGTTCTTTTCATTCTGGCTCGAAGGGACAATGATGGTGCTTGCCGTGGGTGCGGCCATCTCTGCATTGGTGCTCGCCTGAAATCATTCGCTGAGCCCTTCCACCTTTCCGGCCAACCGTTGCAGCATAGCCTCTGTGAGCTTGGCGCGATAAAGCAGGTCGGTGAGCAGGTCAGCGGCACGGGTCTGGGCCAGTTGGGTGTCTCGCAGTTCGATGCCGGTGAGCATTCCTTGCCGGAAGCGCTCCAGGGAGAGTTCGGTGCTGCGTTTGGCGGCATCAAGATTCAGAGTGGCGAGGTCCAGCTGCTCCATCAGTGCCGCGTAATCGCTGAAAGCAGTTATGAGCGCACCGTCCAGTTCCAATTCCAACTGCGCGGTTCGGAGCTGCGACACCTCCAACACGGCCTTGGCGTTGCGTTCCAACCTCCTTTGCTCCATGCCATTGAACAGGTTGATGGAAGTGCCTAAGCCATAGCTCAGGCCGTGGTTGGTGCGCGATGCAAGGAATCCGGCCTCAGACGATGAGTTCTGATAGCCATAACCCACATTCGCATCAATCAAAGGCCACCGCTGTCTGCGGGTGGTCTTCAGTTGCAGCAGTGCAGCTTCCTGCCCCAAGCGGCCCGCGCCCAGTTCGGGGTTCTGTTCCATCAGCGACTGCCGCAATTTGGCGAGGTCAGGCGCACCGCTCAAGGTGATGGTGTCAGAGGCGATGACGAATGCAGTGGAAGCATTTCTTCCCAACAGAAGATTCAGTTCGGTCTGCTGCGCGAAAACTTCTTGCTTGCGCTGCATGAGCAGTGAGGCATCGGCATTGCGGTCCACTTCGGCCTGCAACAGCGTTACCCGCGATCCTCGCCCGGCATCCATCCGGCCATTTTCCAAGCGCACGCGTTCCTCGCTCAGTTCCAATGTGGCCTCGGCCAGTGCAATGCCCTGTCTTTGTCGCACGATGCCATAATAGCCCATCACTACCTCGTGCAGGGTCTGCTGCATGGCGGTGCGCACGTTGGCCTCGCCCTGCTGTTGCAGTTTTTTCAGCTGCTGATGCGTGGTGAACATCGCCAGTCCATCGAACAGCGTCCAGTTCAACTGCGCCCCCGTGTTGAAATTGTAGGATTCGGCCGCGTCCACCTCCTGCACATTCCCAGTGATGAACTCCTGCCGCGTGTTGTCGATGGCGTTCTGCTGCGATGCGTTGATGCCAACGCTGGGCAGCATTCCCGCATTGCCAATGGTGGCATTGTTTGCTGCAATGCCCGCTTCGGCACGCGCCACCCGCACCTCGAAGTTGTTCTCCAACGCAATCTCCATCGCCTGTTTCAGGGTGAGTCGTTCCTGCGCATGCAAATGCGTAGCGGTTCCCAGCAACAGGAGGAAAATGGAAAATGGCGAATAGAAGAACGTCTTCACAACTTCGAACCTTAAACTTTGAACATCGAACATCTTCCCCCAGCCTTTACACATTATCGCTTCCGTTCATTGTCCCCTGAGCTTTCTCCGACAAGTATGAATAGATGGCCGGAATGACGAACAGTGTGAGTACCGAGGCGAACAGCAGCCCACCGATGATGGCGATGCCCATGCTCACTCGACTTGCCGCACCCGCGCCCACGGCCAAGGCGATCGGCAATGTGCCCAGCACGGTGCTCAGAGTGGTCATAAGAATGGGGCGGAAACGGGAAATGGCCGAATCGCGGATGGCATCAGCCACGCTGAGTCCGGACGCCTTACGTTGGTTGGCGAATTCTACGATCAGGATGGCGTTCTTGGTCACAAGTCCTACGAGCATGATGACCCCGATCTGTGAGAAGATGTTCAAAGTCAGTTCGAAATACCACAGAGAAAGCACTGCCCCAGCCACTGCAAGCGGCACCGTGAACATGATGATGAGCGGATCGCGGAAACTCTCGAACTGCGCTGCAAGCACCAGATAGACCAATGCCAACGCGAGGAAGAATGCGAAGAACAGACTGGAAGAACTTTCAGCGAAATCCTTCGACTCCCCGGCCAAGGCCGTGCTATAGCTGTCAGAAAGCACCTCATCGCCAATGCGCTCCATTTCGGCAATGCCCTGTCCGAGGGTGTATCCTTTATTAAGGGTTGCGGAGACGGTGGCCGAGGCGAAGCGGTTGTAGCGGAACAGCTGCGGTGGCGTGGTCTCTTCTTTCAGCACGACCATGTTGTCGAGCGGTATCATCTCGCCACGGCTGTTGCGCACCTGTAGCATTCTGAGGTCGAGCGGGTCGTTGCGATAGGGGCGGTCGGCCTGCCCTATGACCTGATATTGTTTGCCATTCATGACGAAATAGCCGAACCGCTGACCGCTGAAGGCCAGTTGCAGCGTTTGCGAGATGTCCTGCACCGAAACGCCCATCGCCTGCGCCTTATCGCGCAGCACACTAATCTGCACTTCGGGCTTGTTGAACACGAGGTCCACATCGGTGAAGGAGAACACGGGGCTCTTGCGCGCCTGTTCCATGAAAGGCGGAATCACCGTTTTGAGCGCGTCCAGGTTCGGGGCCTGAATGACGAACTGAACGGGCTGCCCTCCAAAGGGATCGCCAATGGTCGGTTCCTGCCGAACGAAGACCCGCGCCCCAGAGATGGTGCTTGCAATCTTGCCCAGCTTTTCTGCCACCTGCTGTTGGGTAATGTCTCGGTCTTCGGGCTGCACCAATTGCAGTCTGATGAAGGCCGAATTGGTGCTGGTTCCGGCTCCGAATCCGGGCGATGTGACGCTGATGGTCGATTCGCGGCCCGGAGTTTCGTCTTCGAGCATTTCCACCACATCGTTCACGAATTTCTCCATGTATTCAAATGTGGCACCCTCCTGCGCCCTTGCCATGAGCCTGAGCTGCGAGCGGTCTTCCAAAGGTGCCAGTTCTGAAGGCACCAGTACTCCCAGACCGAAGATCATGGCAATGGAACCAAGGATGATGGGCACCGACAGCCACCTCTTGCCCATGAAACTGTCCAGCGTGCTGGCGTAGCCCTGCGTCAGTTTTGCGAAGAATGGTTCTGTGGCGCGGTAGAATGCATTGTGCCTTTCGCGTCTTTTCAGAATGCGGGCCGCGAGCATGGGCGTGAGGGTGAGCGCTACAAAGGAGGAGATGATCACCGCCCCTGCCAGCACTACTCCGAACTCTTGGAAAAGCCTCCCGACAAGTCCTTGCAGGAAAACAATGGGGAGGAACACCGCCACCAGTGCCACCGTTGTCGCGATGACTGCGAAGAAGATCTCGTTACTGCCGGTCATGCTGGCCTCCAAGGGCGACATGCCGTCCTCCACCTTGGTGTAGATGTTCTCCAGCACCACGATGGCATCGTCCACCACCAGCCCGATGGCGAGCACGATGCCCAACAGCGTGAGCACATTGATGGAATATCCCGCCAGATACATCACGAAGAACGACCCGATGAGCGAGATAGGGATAACTACTACGGGAATGATGGTGGTGCGCCAATCGCGCAGGAACAGGAAGATGATGAGCACTACCAAGGCAAAGGCCAGATAGACGGTCTGTTTCACTTCGTTGATGGAGGCGCGGATGAACCGCGTGGTGTCGAACCCGATGCCTGTTTCGATGTCGGCAGGCAGGTCTTTCTTTATCTGCTCCAACCTGCGATAGAACTCATCTGCGATCTCGATGTGGTTCGATCCGGGCTGAGGGATGATGGCATTGCCCACCATCGGCACACCGTCACGTTTCAAAATAGTGCGGAGGTTCTCAGGCCCCAGTTCGGCTCTTCCAATGTCGCGGAAGCGGACAATGCTTCCCCCATCTTCCTTGATGATCATGTTGTCGAATTCCTCGGGGGTCTCCAGGCGGCCCAAGGTGCGGATGGTAAGCTCGGTGCTGTTGCCTTCTATGGAACCTGCGGGAAGTTCGAGGTTCTGCGCCTGCAAGGCACGTTGCACGTCCAGCGGGGTGATGCCGTAGGCGGCCAGTTTGGCGGGTTCCATCCACAGGCGCATGGCATAACGCTTCTCTCCCCAGATGCGGATCTCGCTCACCCCGGGAATGGTCTGCAACCGCTCTTTGAAGGTGCGCTCCGCAATGTCCGAAAGCTCCAACAGCGACCTTGTTTCGCTCTTGATGTTTAGAAAGATGATGGGGCTGGCATCAGCATCGCTCTTGGCAACCACTGGCGGGTCCGCATCGGCCGGGATACGGCTCACGGCCCCGGCCACCTTGTCGCGCACATCGTTGGCCGCCTCTTCCAGCGGAATGTTCAGCTCAAATTCGATGCGCAAAGTGCTTCGGCCCTCTCGGCTGGTACTCACCATGCTGCGGATGCCCGCAATGCCGTTCACGGCCTCCTCCAGCGGTTCGGTGATCTGCGATTCGATCACATCCGCGTTGGCACCTACGTAACTGGTGGTCACGGTGATGATAGGTGGATCCACGCTCGGAATCTCGCGCACGCCCAGATAGGTGAGCCCGATGATGCCGAACAGCACGATGACCACGTTCATCACTGTCGCAAGCACTGGTCGCTGTATGCTGATGGAGGAGAGACTCATTTTATTCAATTAGTAATTGGCAATGAACAATTTACAATTCGTTACGGTGGAACTTTGGTTTGACATTCAGACCATTGTTCATTGATAATTGTTCATTGTCAATTGAACCACCATTCCCGGTCTCAATTGAAGGATGCCCGAGGTGATGACTGTGTCGCCAGCGCTCAGACCTTCAGTAATCTCCACGGCATCGGCAGTGCGCAATCCGATGGAAACGTATGCGGGGGTCACAACTCCGCCTTTGGAAAGGAGGAGTTTTACTTTGCCCAGTTCGGGGATCACGGCCTCGGTGGGCACTGCCAGCGCGTTCTGCCGTTCTTCCAGTGTCACATTCACATCTGCGAAAAAGCCGGGGACCAGTTCGTTGTCAGCATTTGCGTAGCGCGCCCTGATGATGCCCGACCGCGTGGACGGGTCGATGCCCGGCTGCATGGCATAGATCACTGCGTTGCGCACCTTGCCGTCTGCGGTGGTGAAAGTGACCTTGCCCCCGGATTTCATCAGATGCAGATGCCGCTCTGGCACAGCGAACTCCAGCTTTAGCGGTGTGGTCTTCACCAGTTTCGCGATGGGCGTATTAGCCGTCACATATTGCCCCGGACTTACACTCCTCAGACCCATAGTTCCGCTGAATGGAGCGAAAATGGAAGTACGGGCGATCTGAGCACCCAAAAGGGCAGAATCTGCCTGAAGCGACATGCGTTCGGTGATGGCGCGATCCAGTTCTTCTTGGCTCACGGCCTCAATGGCCTTCAGTTCCTTGAGCCTTTTCTCCTGCGTGTAGGCGAGCGCCATTTGGTGAGTCACCTTCTTCAGTTGGGCGCGAAGCTGCTCATCGTCCACCTGCAACAGCAGCTTGCCCTTCTCCACCCTTTGTCCTTCCTCAAACCCGATGTGCATGATGCGTCCGGCCACCTCTGCGGTCAGTTGCACTTCCTCTTCGGCCAGCAGGCTTCCCGTGGTCTTCAATTGGTCCGCCAGCAGTTTCGGTGAAGCGACCATGGCATTCACGTTCATTGCGCTGGGCGCGACAGCGGTTGCTACTGTGGTTGTTTCGCTCCGGTCAAACAGCCCGACCCTGCTGGCTATCAGGTAGCCGATGAGTAGGATGGCCGCTGCGAATGCGCCATATCTGATGATGTTCCCTTTCATGTGGATGCTTTATGCTGTCTGTCCAGTCGGAGCAGGATTTCTTCTGATGGCAGTTGGCTGAGGTTGCAGGCCATTTTGCGGAGAGAGGACAGGATGTCCTGTGTTTCAATTGCAGGAAGGTCGGCAAGGGTCGAATTGTTCACTGCCCCAAACGCGTCCTTGATCTTTGGGACCAGAGTCCGGCCAAATTTCGTGGTTCTGATGCGGTATGCCCTACGGTCGGCAGGGTCTTGTATCCTTTCAATCACACCTTTTTCCGTGAGATAATCCAGAATGCGCACCATGGAGGCCTTGTCGGTCCAGACCATCTCGGCCAACTCCTTCTGTGTCACCTTGCCATTCATGTCGTCAATCACAGTGAGCACATAGAAGTGACGGTCGATGGGCAACTCACTCAATTTGGCTGTCACTGCGCCCACATACCATTTGGTAAGCAGGGCGAACATTTTGCCCAATGGTGCCTGCCCGATCTGTTCTACACTCACTGTTTATGGACTCAAATAGTTTACAGTGCAAATTAACGGCACAACATGCTGTGATGCATTTTAACTTTGACCATATTGATAAAAAGTCGGCTCATTCAAGATTTGTCACCGAACGGGTCTTTGGAAACGGGAAAAAAGCCACCTTTGCAATCCATCTTTACCTGAATTTTTAATCAAACCATAATCCAAACACATGAAAAAGTTGTACTTCTCCATGGCAGCAATGGGCCTTGCCCTCGGTGCCAGCGGTCAAGGAGCTGCGCTCCTCACCGTTAAAAACCAGATGCCCACGGCAATCGTGGCTGTAGGTCAGCCGGTTGCTCCTCCATCTGTTGCAGGTGGCACACCAGCCCTCTGGAGCGATGATTTCTCGACACCGGGCAACTGGGTCGTAGGCAACACCACCAGCAACAGCAATGACTGGGTAATCGGCACTGCCGTTCCTGCTGGCGATTTTCCAATTGATGCCATTGCCTCAACATCCGCTGCCAATGGCTATGCGCTGTATGATTCCGACCTGTATTGTGGTACAGATGATGCGTTCGTGAGAACTGTCAACCCCATTGACCTGAGCGCCTCTAATGCTGTGGTGCTGACCTTTGAGCAACACTACCGTAATTATCAAGGTGCCTCTTTCGTTGAAGTGAGTGCAGATGGCAACAACTGGACAAGCTTTGAGGTGAATGGTGCTTTGGCAGTTAACGCCAGCACTACAAACCCGCATCTTGCTCAAGTGAACATCTCGAGTGTGGCAGGAGGTCAGTCTCAGGTCTGGATCGGTTTCCGTTATGTTGGAGCTTGCGACTATTCTTGGATGGTGGACGATGTGGCCATTGTTGCCGGTTCAGACAACGATCTCGAATTGCTTGATGTATGGCACGGAGACATTGTAGCTGCTTTCGAGTATCTGCAGATACCGTTGGCTCAGGCCCATGAGGTTTCCATCGGTGCTGCATGTGTGAATCAAGGTGGTGCTTCACAGACAGCAGTTTCCTACGCCTACACCATTACCCGGGCAGGCACTGAGGTGGCCACAGGTTCGTTTGATGCGACCAATGCCACTATCCCATCAGCTGGAAGCGACACGACCTTCTATGCGACAGGCTATACTCCTGATGCAGTTGGAACATACGTGGTCACCATTACTGTTTCATCTGCAGAGGGTGACGAGAATGCTGAAAACAACGTTGGCACCTCCAGTTTCATGATCACTGATTTCATCTTTGCCCATGATGATGAGGAGAACATTGCCTATCAAATCTATGGTGGTGAGGATGACAACCAGCAGCCCAACGAATTCAAGGCTGCATTGTACTACGAGGCTTTTGCCGATGCTACCCTGACAGGTGTTCAAGTGGCATTCGGTGCCAACACGACTACCGATGCCTGCTATGTGGAGGTGTTTGACGTGGTGGCCGACCAGAACCTTGCCAACCCGTTGTTGACCATGGTGTTCGATATCACCCCTGCCATGATCAGTGGCACGGACATCATCCCGGTGAACATTCCGCTTGATGGTGGTAACGGTGTGGTACTTACTGCCGGAGGCACCTACCTTATCAGTGTAGGTAACACTGGCCCAGGTGAGGCGCTGTGGATCCTTGCCAGCGATGGTGACGATGACCGTGCAGGCATCCGTTTCGGTCCGTTCGGTGCCGGTGGTGCCATCGACTGGTACACTGGCTACACCACTTCCCCTTGGATCCGTGGCAACTTCGACCCTGCCATTGGCATCTCTGAGAATGAGGACCTCACTGGAATCCAAATGTTCCCGAACCCAGCAACCGATGTGCTGACCGTGAAGTTCAACGCCAATGAGGCCAACGACATCCGCATCAGCGTTGTGAGCATGGACGGTAAGCTGGTGTACACACAGAACGCGAAGGCATTCTCTGGCCAGTTCACTTCACGCATCAGCCTCGATGGCCTGAGCACTGGTCTTTACTCAGTGCAGGTGATGAGCAGCAACGCTACTTACACTGAAAAAGTAGCTGTAGTGAAGTAATCATTGCTCACAGTTCTGAATGGGAAATCCCGCTCCGAGACTTTCGGGGCGGGATTTTCATTTTTTGGCATAAGGCTAAGGGATTGACGTGTATTTTCGTATCCTCAAAATCTTAGAAAACCTACGACATGAAAAGACAATACCTTATTATCGGACTGATCGGGGCCGCAGTGGCCGTTCAAGGTCAGACACGTGATGCACTGCGCAACCGCGTGCTCAATCAGTTTGAGAATGCCACTGTGCAAAGACCGGGCGAGGTCAATGCCGACCGTGGAGGATTCTTCTGGGAAGAAGATTTCACCAACGCTCAGAACGCAGGTGGGGATGTGACCACCGATAATGGCATCTGGCTGAAGAGCGGTGCGAACGGACCTATTTGGAAGCACGGTTATTCCGGGACCAACGGCTGCTGGTCGTCCAATATCCCCAATCCGACCTTCGTGTCTGCTGCCAACGGCTATCTCATCTTCGATGCCGACTCGGCCAACTGCGTGGATGCGAGCAGCGATCCACCGAATTTCAGTGCCACGGCACTCACGGGTTCCATCACCAGCCCGGCCATCGATCTGAGTGCGTATCCCAATGTGCTTTTGGAGTTCAGCCATGCCACGCGCTGGTGCTGCCAGGATGCTCCCATTTTCGTGGC
>JAIPBJ010000130.1 GCA_021739625.1 Flavobacteriales bacterium
CCCCAATGAAGAAGGAACAAGAGTAGAAAAATCCGATTCATAGAACTGAGAGGCGAGCTATGCTATGTCTTAGAATATAGGGGTTCAAAGGTCACTATTGTAATCGGCTTAGGATGCATCGCAAAGCTGACCAGATCCTACTCATCCAAAAACCAAAGCACATGCCCACAATCAGCACATACATAGTTGTCGGCTACCTTGTTGGCCCATTCCAGTCCGAGGAAGGTCATTCCTGCGGTGTTCATCAGCGTAGTTCTGGTCCAAAACAGATCGTGTTGGCAGATGGGGCAAGTGACCTGACGCCCTTTCATGGTCAAGGGTCTATATTCTTTGGGTGTTTTCTTTCCGAACATTTGGCAATGGATTTTATTTGGAGGCTTGATCGAATCATGGATGTACACAATGCTTTCGTGGATCGTTCATCAATTTCGGAGGCCGCTCTTGCTTTTCAGGTTCAATCCACCACAAGCTTCCCAGCAGCCTGCCGCCCATCCTCCGAAAACAATTGATAGAAGTAAATCCCTGTCGGAAGACCGCCCCTTTCAATACTGATGCGTCCCGTTGTGTTGCTGATGGTACTTACAATCTGTCCGGCAAGGTTTGTCAAGGTGAGCGTGCACGGTCTCTGCTCCCTGTTGGCATAGGTCAGTGTGGCATGGTCTGAGAATGGGTTGGGGTACACGGAATGCTCCATGTCCAACTGTCCATCCCCCGCACTGAGGCCGATCAATGACCCCCGAAAACTGTACTCCTGCAGGAATACGGCAGTATCATACAGATGGTCTCCCACGTCAGCTATGGCCAACCGGACATGATAGGTCTCATTGGGCATGATGATGGCCGAGGCTGTAAATACACTGGTGTGACCGTTGTACTCCAGCACGACACCCGGTGGATGCTCGTTGTCCACATAGAACTGGGCATTGACATTCGCATTCACATTGTCGATGCTGACAGGTGTCGCTGTGCCGGGTATCAGGGCAAGGTTCTGCTCGTCCTCTATTCCCGGGCCGCTGAGGAGAATGGCGAACGGATCATTGACACCCGACCCTACATAAACCATATACTCGTTGGAAGCAAAGATGTAGCGCAGATAAACGGTGTCTGAGGGCAATTGAAAGTCGAACTCAAGTATGTCGGCATCACGTGTGTCAACTATCGAACCCGTAAGCACCGATAACACGGAGTCGCCCGGAAGGTCGAAAGAAGTCCCCTGATCACTTAACGGGGTTCCGTTCGGACCTTCAGCATCCTTGGCAAGGCCAGATGAGAGGATGACACCTCTGGCCAGACCGAAGTCCGTGCCCGAACCGTCAAAGGAACCCAGTGCCCGCGGATCGCCTGTGAACTGGATGTTGCTGACTTGAACCCCAGGTCCGATAAGGAAGTCCGATACCAGTTGTTCAGCGGTGTGGTTCTCACTCACGGCCAAAGACTGCCCCATGGCCACGGGGCACAACGGCAGACAGGCCAACAATAAGAGACAGGAAATTCTCATCACGACAGATTCAATTACTGTTCCTCCTTACTATCAGTATTCGGTTGTTCTAACATGGCAAATCATGGGATTTCCCGGATAAAAGTAGCAAATGTGAGCAATGGGGACAATCCATACTTACGCGAGTTCATAGAGGCACAAGTCATAAGGAAAAAGGAGTAGGAGGGGAGCCACAGGTCGGCCAATGTAAAGAACTGTTATTCATCAACTAAAACTGTAACTTTCCACCGTTCAAGCGCATCAAACGCTATTTCTCCTTCAACGCCTATTCAAAATGAAGAAGCTCTACTCCCTTATCCTCGGCCTGTTGCTGTCGGCCACCCTTGCCACCGCACAGAATTGCTACGAGATCGTGCAGTTGCCCTACTATCCGTTTCCTTTCATGGATGGGAATAATACAGAACTTGTCAATGATGATATGCACGGTGACACGGTCGATATCGGCTTTGATTTCTGCTTCTTCGGCAACACGTATTCCGAACTCGTCATCTCGACCAATGGGTATGTGACCTTCAATATAGGAACGGCCAACACTGGCTCTCCGTGGAATATCAGTTCACCATCCCCAACCCCTGGTGTGCCTGACAATGCCATCATGGCTCCGTGGCAGGACATCAATCCTCAGGCGGGAAGTGGAGGCATCAACTACCACACTTATGGCATCGCTCCGTACAGGAAATTCGTGGTCACCTATAAGAATGTGGCCATGTTTTCTTGCACCAGCATGACCTTCTCCAATCAGATAGTGCTGTATGAGACCTTGAACATCATCGACATCAATATCGATGATAAGCAGCTGTGCGATACATGGAATGGTGGCGCGGCCATTCAGGGCATCGAGAATGCTGATGGCACTGAGGCCTATATCGTCCCCGGCAGGAACTACCCTGAGCAATGGACGAGCTCGGGCGACAGCTACCGTTTCATTCCGCAGTGCTATTGCGAGGCACCGGAACCATTGGTGATGGGCAATGTGATGGGCAAGGTGTTCTGGGACTACAATCAGGACTGCATCCTTGATCCGGGCGAGCCGGGCATCCCCAACGTAAGGTTCGACATCCAACCCAACGATGGCATCATTTGGAGCGGCTATCAGGGCAACATTGCCTTCATGGCCGAGCCGGGCAGCTTCACCATGGAGCACAGCCCTAACAACCCATGGTATCTGACCAATATCTGCCCCATGGTTCCGGTGGATGTCACCGTGTATCAGGACAGCACCGTTGGGCCATACCTATGGGGCGATACCATCATCCCGTTCCAGGACCTGAGCGTGACCATCGGTTCGACTGCTGTGGCCACCTGCTTCAACACCCATGTGCAGGTACAGGTGTGCAACACGGGGAACATCCCCGCGCAGAACGTGGAAGTGCAGGCGCTCCTGCCCGGAATCTTTACCGACCCTACCTGCAATCATCCATTCACACTAAGTGGCGACACGCTTGTTTGGCTCATTGACTGGATGGATCCCGGAGAGTGCCGGTCGTTCGTGCTACTGGATTCTGTGCCCTGCGACCCCGCATTGTTGGGCGAGGAGGTCTGCATGGCGGCATGGGCGGGCATGGACAGTACCGACACCGACCCTGCGAACAACTCCGCGCAGACCTGCCGTACCATCATGGCCTCCTACGACCCCAACGACAAGCAGGTGCGCATTGCCGGTCTTCAGGATGTGGCCTACGCCCCGCAGCACGACATTGCTGCCGACCATCGGCTGGAATATCTGATCCGTTTGCAGAACACGGGCACCGCTCCGGCCTACAACATTACAATTGTTGATACGCTCGATGCCGCCCTCGACCCTCAGACCATCGCGCCCGGAGCGTCCAGCCATTTCTATACCTCACAGTTGCAGGGCAATGTGCTCACATTCCATTTCCCGTCCATCTTCCTGCCCGACTCGGCCAGCGACCCGCTCGGCAGTCAGGGATGGGTGCATTTCACCATTTCGCAGATTCCGGGAAACCAGATGGGCACGGTCATCCCCAACGCGGCCGCCATCTATTTCGACAACAATGAGCCCGTGATCACTGCGTCCTCTTACAGTATCATCACTGGAATTGTTGGGATAGAGGATGCGGAATTGACCTTCAGCATCGTCCCCAACCCTGCCAACACCGAGTTCCGCATCATCGCCACCGACTATCGCGATATGCGGGTGGAGGTCTTGGACATCAGCGGCCGCAGTGTCATCAGCATCAGCAACTACAGCGGACAGGCGGTGGATGTCTCCGCCCTTTCTCGGGGCATCTATCCGGTGCGGGTCACCACGCCCGATGGCATAAGTACAGCGAAGCTGGTGAGGAATTGAAGTGAGTTGGCCCCATGGACAAGGTGTAAGGAATAAGGTCCAATGACTTGTTTTCTGATTGGCTGACGCCCTGACAACCTGATCCCCTGTCGTAAACTTGCACCTTCCAACTTAGCAAAGCGTTCTCACTGCGGAACGCTGTAATCATCACTATTCAATAATCAATATTCAATGCCCAAGGCCCTCATCATCGATGACGAACGCGCCATACGCAGCGCCATCCGTGAGATACTCGAATACGAGAAGATAGAGGTCGATGAGGCCGAGGACGGCCTGCAAGGCGTGGTGAAGGTCAAAGGCGCGAAGTATGACGTCATCCTCTGCGACATCAAGATGCCCAAGATGGACGGCACCGAAGTGCTCGACCGCATTATCCTCCTTGCGCCCGACACCCCGGTGGTGATGATCAGCGGCCATGGCACCATCGAAACGGCTGTCGATGCCCTCAAGCGCGGTGCCTACGACTACATCCCCAAGCCACTGGACCTCAACCGCCTGCTCGTATCCGTCCGCAACGCCTTCGACCGCGCCAACTTGGTCACGGAGGCCAAGGTGCTGCGCAAAAAGGTGGGGACAAGTCGCGGTGCTGAGATGATAGGCCGTTCATCGGGCATTGAGCTGGTGCGCGAAATGATCGAGAAAGTAGCGCCTACCGATGCCCGCGTGCTCGTCACCGGGCCCAATGGCAGCGGTAAGGAACTCGTGGCCCGCGCCATCCACGCCAAGAGCAACCGCTCCGATGGCCCACTGGTAGAGGTGAACTGCGCGGCCATCCCGTCAGAACTGATCGAGAGCGAACTCTTCGGCCACGAGAAAGGCGCCTTCACATCGGCCATCAAGCAGAAGAACGGCAACTTCGAGACCGCAACAGGCGGCACCCTCTTCCTCGATGAGATTGGCGACATGAGCCTCTCGGCCCAGGCCAAGGTGCTGCGCGCATTGCAAGAAGGCAAGATCACCCGTGTTGGTGGCGAGAAGGAGATAAAGGTCGATGTGCGCGTCATAGCCGCCACCAATAAGGACCTGCGCAAGGAGATAGCCGCTGGCAACTTCCGCGAAGACCTCTACCACCGCCTCAGCGTCATCCTGATCCATGTGCCGCCCCTCAACGCCCGCAAGGACGACATCCCGCTGCTGACCGACCATTTCCTCCGCGCCATAGCCGAAGAGCAGGGCTCGGCCCCGAAATCGTTGGAGGCGGACGCCCTGCAACTGCTACAGGACTACGACTGGACAGGCAACATCCGCGAGCTGCGCAACGTGGTCGAACGCCTCATCATCCTCGGTGGCAAAAGCATCTCTAAGAAGGACGTGGAGATGTATGTGATGCCGAAGGGGTGAGGGCGGGATATTGTTGAATTTCGCACTATCAAGTTTTTACTGAAACCTATCCAATGAGCACATTACCTCCCTGCCCTTCCTGCAACTCTCCCTACACCTACGAGATGGATACCAAACTCGTCTGTCCCGAATGCGCCTTTGAATGGACCCCCGAAGTGGAGCAGGAACCTGCCGGCCTTGTGGTGAAAGACGCCAATGGGAACATCCTTGCCGATGGCGATGCGGTGGTGGTCATCAAAGATCTGCCCGTAAAGGGCGCGCCCAAGCCTATCAAGGCGGGTACCAAGGTCAAGAGCATCCGCCTCACCACAGGCGACCACAACATCGACTGCCGCATAGATGGCTTCGGGCAAATGGCCCTCAAGTCGGAGTTTGTGAAGAAGGCGTAGGGCTGCCCAAAGCCCGATGTCCACCAGTCAATCCCCGCCCCCGACCGGACGGTAGGCAGGGTTCAGCTGCTCGCGCCAGCGGGTCTGACATGCGACAGCGGTTGCCATTTCCAACCAGTACCTTTGTGTATCATACACCGACCATGAGAACTGCCATCTTTCTGTTACCAGCCCTGTTCAGCCTGTGCATAGGATGTACCGATGCGCCAACACCGCCCGCAGGCGAGGAAGCGGCCACAGTGACCACCGACACCACTGCCGCCCGGTTGGATGCGGCCAAACAGGAGGTGGAAGATTCTGGCATTGAATTGGATAAACTCGTCAACGACCTGTGAGATCACTGAAATACACGACATGAGCACACTGAGAATCCTAATGGCCCTGATGATGGTGATGGGCCTGCACCAAGGCATGCTGGCACAGGAACGCACCAAGGACAAGGTGAAGGCCGGTACAAGGGAAGTGGAGAACGACACCGACAAAGCGGCCGTGAAGACCGAACGTGCAGTGGACAAGGCGGCAGTGAAAACGGAACGGGTGGTGCTCAAGGCCGCTGACAAGACCGAGCGGGCGGTGGACAAGGCGGCAGTGAAGACCGAACGGGTGGTGCTCAAAGCCGCTGACAAGACCGAGCGGGCGGTTGACAAGGCGGCAGTGAAGACCGAACGGGTGGTGCTCAAAGCGGTGGACAAGGTGGAAAAGGCGGTCGTTGGTAACAGACCGGAGGAGCAGCGCTCCAAAGAGACCCGCAGCCGCGAGGAACTGAACACCACCTTGGACGAGCACGACCGCAAGGCCCAAGAGGCCCGCGAGCGCATCAGAGTGGCCAACGAGAAACTGGAGACGGACAGGAAGGCCGGAAAGGTCTCTCCTGACGAGTATCGTGAGCGCAAGGAGAAGATAGCCAAGGCCGAACGTGGAGTCAAGGACCTTGAGCGCAAAGTGGACGAAGGCAGGCGCACCAGATAAGGTGCACTGCCATGAGATCATTCCAACCCCTGTTCATCACACTGATTCTGCTGGGCATCGCCTTCCAGGGATGTGCTTCGCCCCCGCTGTCCGACCTGGGCTGCAAGCCCCCCTCGCATGACGCTTGGACAGCCCTGCTCAGGGCGCATGTGGACACCAAAGGCCACGTGAGCTACAAGGGATTGAAGAAAGATGTCGACAGGTTGGACGCCTATCTCAGGACGCTGTCAGATTGCCCTCCGTCCAAAGATTGGAGCAGGGACGAGCGTCTGGCCTATTGGGTCAATGCCTACAACGCCTTCACGGTCAAGCTCATCATTGACCACTATCCGGTCAAGAGCATCAAGGAAATCGGCCCAAGGCTCTCCGTTCCGCTGGTCAATTCGGTGTGGGACATAAAGTTCTTCAAGATAGGAGGGGTGGAAATGAATCTCAACCACATTGAGCACGACATCCTGCGCAAGGAGTTCGATGAGCCCCGCATCCATTTCGCCATCGTTTGCGCCTCATTCTCATGCCCTCAACTGCTCAACGAGTCGTTCGCACCACAGACGCTCGAAAAGCAGTTGCACGACCGCACCGTGGCATTCATCAACGACCCCGTGCGCAACCGCATCGCGACCGACAGGCTGCAACTGTCCTCCATCTTCGACTGGTTCAAGGGCGATTTTACCAAGAAAGGAACATTGCAGGCATTCATCGCCAAATATGCCAAGGTGAAAGTGTCGGGCAAGGCCAAGGTGAGCTATCTGGACTATGACTGGAGCCTCAATGGGGAGTGAATGCGTCTTGCTAAAGAACTGAAGCAATCTGCCGAATGAGAATCATACGTCTTCACCATCTTCTCCCCATACTGCTGCTCAGTTTCAGCGCCTGTGCTCAGAACACCGACCTCGACCGCGAGGTGAAGAAGCTCTATAGGAACACAGTGCCGGTGCTGCAACCTGCGCAGGTGAACGGCAGGAAGGTGGTGCTGGACACCCGCGAGCGCCAAGAGTTCGATGTGAGCCACCTGCCCCGTGCCCGTTGGGTGGGGTATGATGATTTCGACATGTGCCGCGTGGCCAACATCGCCAAGAGCGACACCATCATAGTCTATTGCAGCATAGGCTATCGCAGCGAGCGGGTGGGAGAGAAGCTCGTGAAAGCCGGATATGTACACGTGTTCAACCTGTATGGCGGCATCTTCCAATGGAAAAATTCAGGCGGTGTGGTGGTCGATGCCAAGAACGACACCACGCAGCGGGTACACTGCTATGACCGCAGCTGGAGCCGCTTTCTGCTGAAAGGGGAGAAGGTGTTCTGATATCCGGTTGACCGACAGGGGGTTCAGTCCATCTTCATGAACCTGTGGGTCAGTACGCCACGGTCTGTGACTACCTGAAGCAGATAGGCCCCTGTCGCAAGACCGCTGATGTCAATGCCGTGCACGGCCTGCGATGCAGCAGTCTGCAACAGGATACGGCCATCGGCACCCACAATGCTGACCATGCCTGCCTGTGCCAGACCACCGGAAAGGAAGATCAGGTCGTTGGCAGGGTTAGGATACAGACTCAGGTCGGGGAGGGTGGCCTGTTCCTCCATGCCGACTGACAGGGGCGACAGGCCAAGGAAGAACCTCCATATCTCGCGGGTATAGAAGATGTCCTCATTTGGCCCCAGCCACACGTGCTCGGCCCCATACACCTTGTAATGTACCACGCGGCTGTTGTCGGCACAACCGGCATATTCCAGATAGTCCACCGTGTAGCCGTCATTGGCCATGTCGGGCAGCGCACCGCTCAGGGTCACCTCGCCACAGGCGTTGTTGCCGGTCCAGAAGGTTATCCAATCGCTCACATTGAGGCCCATCAGGTTGTTGGCCGCGCCATCGGGCGTGCCATAGCCCACCTGCGTGTCGGCCGTGCCGTGGAAATGGCATGCAGGCACCGACCTTCCGGGCTGGCAGTCGAGCAGGCCGCCCACGGTTCCTGCCACCGAGGCGATGGCCGCAATGCGTGGCAGTTCGCAGGCCAGCCGGTTGGTCATGAACGCCCCCATGCTGAATCCCGTGGCATAGATTCTCGACTGGTCTATGTTGAATTGTACACTCAGGGTGTCGATGAGGGCGTTGATGAACTCCACATCGCTCACGTCCGGACTCAGGGTCAAGCCCATGGCCCCTGCGCCTGAGTTCCATGCCGTGATGCTGTCGGGGCCGAAGAAGGGGACCAGCTGCGGGTTGAAGGCCTTCAACGCCTGAGGATAGACCACTATGAAGTTGGCGGTGTCGGCCACCAGTTGCATCCCGATGCCCGAGAAGTTGGTCATGTTGTCGCCCATGCCGTGAAGGGCAATCACCAGCGGAACCGCGTTGGAGGCATTGTAGCTGCCCGGCACATACTGGATGTACTGTCTTATCGTCCCTTGGTTCTCCCAGCTCTCGGTGGTCTGCTGGGCGGTGGTAGCAAGGGCGGTGATGCACAGGAGTGTGCTGAGGTAGATGTGTTTCATGATCGGTTTTTCAGTTGATGCAAACTTATGGAAATGGGCAGGGCCCTGAACTACGCAGGTCACTGTATTTCAGTCCGTGTCAGGGACTGATGTGAGGCGTCAGTGCATCCAAGAACTCCTGTGGCGCGCGCGTAGGGCGCATGGTATCGCGATGTACGAACACCAGTTGGGTAAATCCTGTGTTGAGCACTTCACCGTCCTCGTTCAGCAGTTCATAGTGGAAATCCATCCGAGCGCGGGGCAGCTTCACAATGCGGGTCACCACGGTGATGCGCTGGTCATAGCGCAACGGCCGGTGATAGAGGCACTCCATCTTCACCACCGGCATCATGATGCCATGCTCCTCCAGTTGGGCATAGTCGAGACCCAATGCGCGCATGGCCTCTACACGGCCCACCTCATAGTATTGGGCATAGTTGCCATAATAGACATAGCCCATGCGGTCAACTTCCGCATACCGCACGCGCAGCTTGGTCCGGTGCTCAAACATCGAGGGTGCGGGTCACTTTTCCAGAGTCAGCGTGTAGTCCCACTTCTGGTTGGCATCCACGATTATGGTGTAGGTGGCCACCTGCTTGTTGGTCAGGTCGGTCACGCGGGTCCAGTTCATGTCAGGCTCGT
>JAIPBJ010000131.1 GCA_021739625.1 Flavobacteriales bacterium
GTGACGGAATCCGTCACGGGGCCTTTGCTTGTTGCAATACACATATGGTGTTGCATGGTCATTGTTTCACTACCCGCTGCCAAGTGCTGCCCTTTGCTGTGACCACATGCAGAAGGTAGGGGCCTGAGGGCAGTGCCACGAGGTCAAGGGTGGTGCTGTTGGTGGAGGTGGCCAGCACCAGACCGCCACGGATGTCCATCACTTCCATGGAGAGGATGTCCTGACCTTCGGTGTCAATGGTGAGTAGGCCAGTGGTAGGGTTGGGATACGCGCGCAGACGGAAGCCTGTGGTGGCCAGGTCGTTGACAGATGCAGGCGTCTTGGGGCCGTAAGTGAGGTTGAGCACAGGGGCAAAGTCGGGGTCTAATGCATCGCTGTAGGTGATCATTCTACCGGAAGCTTCAGGCGAAGTGACGTGCAGCTGTATGTCGGACTCATTGTTTATGTAGGGCAGCAGCTCTTCGGGCAACTGAAGGCGCACCCAGTGACCATCGCCACCGTTTGAACCGAAGGTGCATGGGGGCCCGGCAGCTTCGCCCACAGCGGCAAAGTCCTCGGCCATCACTGTCACATCGGCACCGAAGGACCCACGGGTGATGCGCACCTGCATGGGTGTGGTGTACAGGTTGTTGCCCAACTGTGACTCCCTGCGCATGAAGATTTCGGCCTTGGAGACTCCAGTGTCAGGCATGGCAGTGGTCTCGAAATTCAGCACAGCGGCATATTCGACCCCGCCCGATTCGCCCACCATCGGGGCAGCGGTCACTGTTCCACCAGATGAGACCCCGCCAGTTGACGCATTGTCGGTGGCAAGGATATACTGGTCGTCCATGAAATACTTGTGATAGAACTTCTGAACCTGATAGTCGATGAAGGCACTGTAGCCTCCGGCCGAAAGGTGGAAGGCATCGGTGAAGAAACCATAGTTGTTCATGCCCGGTCTGGGGGTTGGATACTCTGGGAATCCAACTGGGAGTGGGGCCTCAAAGGGCTGGTAAGTGCCGCCCGGGGCCACTGGCAGTGCAGTGGGCTGCCCATAAACGTGCTGCAGAATGCCTGGACAGTAAACGAAATCGACTTGCGGGTCGGTGGCGGCATACTCCTCCACCGTGGCAGAGAAGCTGTTCAATATGGTGTTGATCTGAAGAAAGTCGGGGAAGCCCATGCTCTGCCATGTATCGTAGAACGGATGAGTGCTCCATGCGGCCTCCGGCAGACTGCCGATCACCTCCCCGAAATTCGGATAGGTGTAGCCGCTCCATACGATGCGTATGCCGGGTTTCACGCTCTTGATGAAATCGATGATTGAGGTGAGCCGCAAGGTCACCTCGGCCTCCAGAGAGTCCACCTGATCCTGTGTCCAGTTCACGTTCCAGTCGCCCAGCACATCATTGCCCCCAATGCTCAGATGCACCACATCGATGGACGGGTTGGCCGCCAGTTGGGCAGCAATCTCGTCCTGTTTCACCGATTGCAGGAAATCATCGGTCTCCGACCCGTTCTCAGAAATGATGAGGTTGGTGAAATACCGTTTGTCGGAGTGCCCCCACTTTCTCAGCGAGTTGTTGAACGTGGAGTTCGCGTTCATGAACACCGACCAGCTGTCTCCAACGGTCAGTATCCTGATGGTTGCGGGTTCGCTGCACTGGGCCATAGCGCACACCTGAATGCCCAATAGGGCGGCCGTAAATAGTAGTCTTGCTTTCATGCCCGCCAAGGTGCAAAAAAGAAATGGGTGTTTCGGTAGTGTGAATGGCAGCTTAAGAAATTGAATTCCGCACTCAGCGATACAGGGTGACTCCACCATGATATTCGCGTTCGCGGCCAAAGCGGTCGTGCAACAGGAAATGGTAGATATAGACCCCTTTCTGCACGCCCTGCCCGTTGTATGTCCCATCCCATCCTGTCTGGTCATTCCCACTTTCGAACAGCAGCTTGCCCCAACGGTCATAGATCCACATGCGATAGTCCGAATAGCCCTCGCCATAACCCATGAACACCTCGTTCACCCCGTTGGCATCTGGAGTGAATGCGCTGGGAATGTACAAGGTGAGGATAGGATTGACCAGAATTTTCGATTGGGCCGTGTCGCTGCACATCCCGTTGACCACGATGAGCTCAATGGCATACTCGCCCGGTTCCATGTACATGGTCAATGGATGCTGTTGGGAGGATGTGCCTCCATTTCCGAAATCCCAATCGTAAGTGACGGCATCGGTCGATAGGTCGGTGAAATTGACCTGAGGTTCGAGCAAAGAGATGACCTGGTCACTTTGGGAGAATACCGCCACAGGGGTCACATGCACTGTCACCGCATCGTCCTGCACCACCGTGGTCTCGCAGCCCAGATTGCTGATGGCCGTGAGGGTGACAGTGAAGCTGCCGAGGGTGTCCCTATATGTATAGGTGGAGAGCGCATCGGTGCTGCCATCGCCCGTGCCGAACTGCCATGTGTAGCCTGCCAGTCCGCCTGAGGCGATCACAGAATTGTTGAAGAAAGAAGTGGTGTGCGGTTCGCAACCCTCAGGACTGAGCACCGTGAAGGACGGTTCTGGATTAGGGAATGCCTTCACCAGCGTGGTGCCGGTTGCCGTGCAACCGCTGTCGGTCTCGGCAGTGAGGCTGGCAGTGTAGTTGCCATGCAGCGCATAGGTGTGTGTGGCCGTCTGCCCGTTGGCGGTCTGTCCGTTGCCGAAATCCCAGTCCCAGTTTACAATCGTGCCATCCTGCGGAATCGAACCATTGGTGAACTGCGTCTCCACGCCATGGCAGACATCAGTGCCGGAAATACTGATGACCGGGGTGGGGTTCACCCACACCTGATGTACCATCGTGTCGCGGCAGCCCTGATTGCTCTGCACAATAAGCTCGACCGGGTAGGTCCCGTCCTGCGCAAAAGTGTGGTTCGGATTCTGCGGATAGGCCACAGGCGTCTGGTCGCCATAGTTCCACTGCCAACCGTTCACCACGCTGGTTCCAGAAACAGTGGTGAGGTCAGTGAATGCCGTGGGTCCTCCTTCACAGGCCACTGTGAAATCAAAGTCGGCCACAGGCGTGGCGAAGATGTTCACCGTCTGTGTGGCGCTGTTCACACAGCCGAGGTCGGAGAGCACGAGCAGCCGCACTGTGTATTGGCCAAAGGAAGGATAGGCGAACTGAGGATTGTTCTGCGGGCTCGAATAGCCGGGCTGGACAGGCAGGCCGGGCAGGTAGGCGAAATTCCAACTTATCCCTGCGGCCTGACCGGGTGAGGTGTTCTGGAATGAGATGACCTCATTTTCACAGAAATCGGGGGCATCGGTGATGGCCATGGTCACCACAGGCAACGGATTGACCACTGCCTGAGCGGTGGTCTGATGCTGACAACCGTTGTCGTCCGTCACGTTCAGGGTCACATTGTAGGTTTGGGCAGATGTATATGTGATGCTGTGGGCAGGGGAGGAGGAAGCACTGCCATTGCCCAGCGTCCACGCGTAGTCCACCACATTGCCCACCGAACTCTCGCTGAAGAACGAGGCATTGCCTACACAGACGGGCGCTATGGGATCGATGACCGCCTGCGGCAGCGGATGTACCGTGATGGTCACCGCATCGGTGTTCACACATCCGTTGGCATCGGTGCCCGTGATGGTGAATGTTGTGGTTGAGGAACCGGTAAGTATGGGGTTCTGCACATTGGCACTGCTCAGACCCGTGGCCGGAGACCACGCATAGCCTACGGCTCCGGTGGCTCCGAGCTGAATGGTCTGCTGGGCGCAGATGGCCGCATCGTTTCCGGCATTCACGATAGGAAGCGGAAGCACGGTGATGGAGATGTCATCTGTATCCACACAGCCATTGACATCGGTACCGGTCACGGTGAATGTGGCATCGGCAAGGCCCGCGAACACGGGATTGCCGATGTTGGGGTTGTTGAGGTCGGTGTTGGGTGTCCACACATAGGTCGCTGCTCCTGAGGCATTCATTGGGAGCGACAGCCCCAAACAGACCTCATCATCGGCCCCAGCATTCACAATGGGCAGCGGATGCACGGTCACAATCACAGCGTCCGTGTTCACGCATCCGTTCGCGTCTGTTCCGGTCACATTGAGTGTGGTCGTGGCATTGCCCGAGAAAGTGGGCTGCGCCACATTGGCATCATCCAAGTTGGCTGACGGGCTCCATGCATAGTCCTGTGCCCCGGTGGCGGTCAACCCAATGGCATCACCGATGCAGATGCCCGCATCGGCTCCTGCACTGACATTGGGAAGCGGGTTCACAGTGATGAAAACTGAGGCTGTGTTCACACAGCCGTTGTTGTCGCGGCCCAGCAGCGTGAGCGAGGTGGATGCCGGGCCTGAGAACACCGGATTGGGGATAAGGCTTCCGCTCAGATGGGTTGCTGGGGTCCATTCATAATTGTTGGCCCCAGAAGCGAAAAGCTGATAGGACTCTCCTATGCAGATGGCTGCATCCAGCCCTGCACTCACAATTGGCAATGGATTGACGGTCACGGTCACATCATCAGAGGCAGAACAGTTGTTGGCATCAGTGACGGTAAGTGTATATATGGTGCTGGTGGGCGGATTGGCGACCGTGCTTGCCAAGTTGGGGGTGGCCAGATCTGCTGATGGCGACCAACTGTATGCAACGCCCCCGCCTCCGCTCAAAGTGACTGGTTCGTCCACGCAGGTGGACATGTCTCCACCAGCAGAGGCCACAGGCAGTGGGTTGACCGTTATGTTAATGTCATCCGATGCCTGACAGCCCTGTGCGCTGGTCACGGTCATCACATAAAGTGTGGTGGTCTGTGGCTGAAGCATCGGGTTGGGTACATTCGGGTTGCCTACTCCGGTGGAAGGAGTCCACAGATAGGTGGCGGTCGGATCCTGATTCGGGGGAGTCACCTGCACTCCATCGCCCAGACAGATGGACACATCGACCCCCACATCGGCCACGGGAATGGGATTGATTGTCACCTGTGTGGACGAACTTGCTGTGCAGCCCTCGGAGGTGATGTTGAGGGTGGCAGTGTAGGTTCCTGCTGTGGTGTAGGTGTGACTGGGATTGTTGCCGGCCGCATTGTTGCCATCACCAAAATCCCAGATGTACCCGTTTATTTGGCCTGTACTCACAACTGAAGTGCTATTGAACTGCACTGGCAGCCCTGCGCATTGCGTGGCCGGGGTGATGTTGAATGACGGATTCAGCGCATTGCAGAACTGATGCTGGTTGTTGGCACCTCCCGTGGCCGCAGTGAACCCCCAATAGACCATCGGGTTGCCTCCGAACACGTTGATGATGTTGCCTGTGTAGGTGAGTCTCAGTGAGCCATCGAACCACACCTGAAAGGTCTGTGTGGCTGGGTTCCACGACACTTGCAGCAGATGCCACCCGCAGTCTTCCACATTGCCCGTGGTGGCACTGGTCTGAATGGGGCCTGCCAAGGTGTTGCCGCCACCGTGGGTCACCACCCCGTTGGTCTGCAGGGCCATGTGGTCATAGCTGGGATCCGTGTTATTCTGATAGGTGTCCATTTCCACCGCCAGACTGGGGCTGATGCCCGCATAGCCGATGCCGCCACCTGAACTTCCGGCATTCACGTTCAATGGCTGAAGCACAAAGGCCATGCCGTCAGCACCACCGTCATTGCATCCCAGAAACACATCGAAGGAATAGTTGAACGGGTTGTTCAGGTCGATGAGGTTCACGTTCCACACGGATCCGTTCTGTCCGTTGGCCGCAGAGGTGAGCTGATAGCAGTTGCAAGAGGTCTGCACCGCGTTATTATTGGCCTGATACTGCGCCAATGCAGTGCCTGACGCCATAAGGCACACGGACACTATGAACAATATGGAGATGGGGGTTCTCATCAGGTGGTCTAACGTATCAGCTGTACGTGGCCTTGATAGTGATGGATGTCGCCTGCCCAGTCAACGACAGTGAAGAGATACTGATAGACACCCTGCTGCACCTGATGGCCATTGAAGGTACCGTCCCATTGATAGTCATAGTCATTCGATTCGAAGATCATCTCGCCCCAGCGGTCAAAGATCATCATCCGGTAGGCACTTATACCAGTGCCTTTTCCGAAGAAGTGCTCATTGTGAAAATCACTGTTGGGAGTGAAGGTGTTGGGGATGTAGAACGTGAAGGTGGGATTCACCCGAACCAGATACTCTGCGGTGTCGAGGCACCCGAACGGAGTGCTCACTATCAGAATGACAGGGTAGTTGCCGGTGTCTGGATAGGTGTGCTCGGTGTGCTGCTCCATTGATGTGGAACCGTCACCGAAATCCCATCCCCATACATGGACATTTATGGACGAGAGGTCTGTGAACCCGATGTTCGGATTGTTCATGTCCACCACTGTCGGGGCGGCATCGAAGAAGGCCGTTGGTCTGGGGTGCTCGGTGATGTAGTCATTGAATGTGAATGATGCCATGCAGCCATTGCATGATGTGACCTGCAATGAGACGGTATAAAGGGCGGCATCCATCGGTGCGAGATTCCCGTCATGGAACGTATTCACGGGAAACTGTCCCATCACGATGCTGTCCCCGTCACCGAAATCCCATTGCCATTGGGCCAGTGTGTAGGGCGATGGGATGGTGCTCTGATCCAGGAATTGCACCATCAAGGGCTGGCAGCCCTCTTGCAGATCCGAAGTGAAGTCAACTTCGGGCAGTGGGAATATCTCCACGTCATGGGTCACTGTGCCGGTGCAGCCCTTGTCGGTCACCACATCGAGCTGAACGGGCTGCATTCCGTGAGCAGCATAAATGTGCCAAGGAGCGATCAGTGTGCTCGAACTGCCATCGCTAAAATCCCAAAGTCTGCCCAGGATCACATCGTTGAACACATTCTGAACTGTGGACAGGTCTTCGAAATAGGTGGTGTCGTTCAAGCAGTTCTTGATATTGTTGCTGAACTGGGCCACGGGCAAGGGATAGACGCCCGCACCGCCCAACGTCAGACTATTCTGGCAGCCGACCATGGTGGTCACCTGCAGCGTTGCGGAGTAAGTGCCCGGTGAGCTGAAGGTCACTTGCGGGTCGGGTACATCTGCGGTCTGTCCATCACTGAATGTCCATTGATAGGTATTGATGGCATACGCACCATTGGCCGAGGAAAGGTCGGTGAACTGGTTGGGAAGATTGAGGCAAACGCTGTCCCTTCCGAATGAGGCCGTTGGCAGCGGATACACTTCCAGCACTATGAGCGTGTCATGCAAACATCCGAGGTCTGATGTCACCACAAGCTGCACATCGTACATGCCTGCGGCCGGATACTGCTGCATGGGCGGGATCTGCTGGTCGGAGGTCTGCTGATTTCCGAAATCCCAGGCCCAGGATGTGATGCTGCCCGAAGCAATGGTCGAGTTGTCGGTGAAAGCGATAAGCTTGTCCTGACAGTCGTTGGTCATGCTGAAACCGGCCACAGGGTTGGGTCCCACCGACACGGAGTGACTCACGCTGTCCACACATCCGAAACCGGAGGTTGCCACAAGCGTGACCGTATAGGTCTGGTCATCAGCATAGATGTGCGAAGGATTAATCAGAGCGGAGGTGTTGCCGTCACCGAAGTCCCAGTCATGGCCCGTGATGCTCCCGGAGGCTATGGTGGAATTGTCCGTGAATGGAGTGGCGGCATCATTGCATACTGTGGGTGCGCTGAAATCTGGTTCGGGCAAAGGATGGATTATCACCTCGACCGAGTCAAGACCGATGCATCCGTTAGGGCTGGTCACCGTCAGATGGTACATGGTGGTGGTAACGGGCGTGGCCGTGGGATTCTGGATGCCATCGTCCGAGAGCCCGATATTGGGCGTCCATTGGAATGTGGACCCTGCAGTTGCGCCCAGAACATCCAACAGCGCAGTGCCGGCCGGACAGACTGCCGTGTCGCCCGTGGCCGAGATGGGGTCGGCAGGAAGTTCAGAAACAGATACGAAGTCAGTATCGGTGCATGCCCCGATATAGGCCACCATCATGAAATCGATGTCACCGGACGGTTGCAGGTCAAGTGTGGCTGCTGTTCCTACCAGGGTCTGTGCGGGCAGCTCGAACCATTCAAAACCATTGCCTCCACTGGCCGAAAGGGTCACTGGGTCGCCAGTGCAGTATATCTGGTCGGGCCCCGCATCGGCAACGGGTACTGCATCAATGGTTACTGTGACCGTGTTCGAGACCGGATTGCCCGAAGCGCAATAGTCCACCGCACTGACCGTGTAGGTGGCGGTGGCAGCGGGATTCACAAAAATGGTATCGGTGGTGGCCCCATTGCTCCATTGATGGGTCGTTCCACCACCACCTCCGAATGATTGCAACCACAGCATGGCGGTACCTCCTGGGCAGAATGCCGTATCACCGTGTGCCAGCACGATCAAAGGGGTCAGGTCGCTGATATAGATGATGATCTCATCTGTTCCGCACACGCTGGTCTGCACATCGATGATGATGGTCTCGATGGATTCTGCGCTGCCGTCATTGACCGGGGTTATTGTGAAACTGACGGAAGATTGGTTGGCCGGAATGGTCACCGTGTTCTGGATCTGGTTGTAATCCACACCATTGGTGGCTGTTCCACTGACGTTATAGTTGATGACCGTGGGCTGGTTAACCGTGTTTTCAAGCGTGAAGGTCACAGTGGCGCTTGAACATCCTTCATAGGCGGCAGAGTCGGCAGTGGCAGTGGTGGCCTCGATCTGCACCACGTTGCTGATGAGGCTGTTCTCTTCGATGAACACGCCCGAATCGTAAATGCCGTCACCCGCATCCGCTATCATCATCATGATGTGATAGGTCTGACACGCCTGAACGTTGGCCGTTGCCGTAAGCACTGTGGTGAAAGCATCGTACTGGACGGTCTGCCCACCGTTGTTGTTCACATAATACTGATTGTTGGTGCCAGCATTCAGGTTGTCTATGGTCACAGGGGTCGCGGTGCCCGGAATCCTGGCCATGTTGTAGTTGCCGGCTATGCCCGGCCCACTGATGAAGAATCCGAAGGCATCATTGTAACCCGAATTGACGAACTCGGGATATTCTTCTGACCCGAACACATAGCGGAATTCGGCCACATTGGACAGGGGCACAAAGTCGAACTCCAGCACGATGGCATCATAAGTGGTGGCACCGGCCAGCCCTTGGAGCATTGCGTTCCCGGGAAGGCCAAGTCCTGTGCCAGCACTGCCCGTGTTGTTGGGGCCAACGGCAATGCCGATAGGCCCAGAAGTGAGTATGACCCCTGTTGTGAGCCCGATATTGCTGCCCGCCCCATTGAACGTCCCATACGCTTGCGGAGAACCGTTGATCGTGGCATTGGATACCGTGATGCCTGGTCCTGCGATAACCTCTGCCAACTGTTGGGCGGTGAAGCCGCCCTGCACCACCAACTGGGCCCGAGCATCCATGAGACTGGCGCATAGCAGCGCAAGCAGGATCAATGGACGATGGATGCTTGGTGAGAGGACG
>JAIPBJ010000132.1 GCA_021739625.1 Flavobacteriales bacterium
ATCGTAGTACTTGTGCGTCAACACCACGGCCCGGTTCACAAAATTGCCGAGAATGGCCACCAGTTCGTTGTTGTTGCGTGCCTGAAAGTCCTTCCATGTGAACTCGCTGTCCTTGGCCTCGGGCAGGATGGAGCAAAGCGTATAGCGTAGGGCGTCCTTTCGGTCGGGATAATCGGCCAGATACTCGTGCAGCCAAACGGCCCAGTTTCGCGAGGTGCTCAACTTGTCGCCCTCCAGATTGAGAAACTCATTGGCCGGCACATTCTGTGGCAGGATGTATCCTCCGTGGGCCTTCAGAATGATGGGGAAGATGATGCAATGGAAGACGATGTTGTCCTTGCCGATGAAATGGACGAGGCGTGTGCTTTCGTCCTTCCAGTACGGTTCCCAGTCCTTGTCATTGTCAGCGGCCCACTGCTGGGTGGCGCTTATGTAGCCGATGGGCGCATCGAGCCACACATAGAGCACTTTGCCGTCCGCGCCCTCCACAGGCACTTTCACACCCCAGTCGAGGTCTCGCGTCATGGCGCGGTCGTGCAGGCCACCATCGAGCCACGAGTTGCACTGGCCCACCACGTGGTTCTTCCACTCCTTTGGATTGTGATGCTGCTTGCCGTCAAGCGTGCCTTTGTTTATCCATTCCTTGAGCCAGTCGCCATGCTGCGCCATGGGCAGATACCAATGCTTGGTTCTGCGCAGCACGGGCGCACTGCCACTGAGCACCGACCGCGGAGAGATGAGATCGTTGGGACTCAACGAACTGCCGCATTTCTCGCACTGATCGCCATAGGCATCATGATTTCCACACTTGGGGCATGTACCCATGATGTAGCGGTCGGCCAGGAACTGCTGCTGTTCCTCATCGAAATACTGCTCACTTTCCTTCTCGGTGAAAGCGCCTTTATCCAACAGGTCGCTGAAATACCGGGAAGCGGTCTCGTGATGGAGTTCTGATGAGGTGCGATGATAGATGTCGAACTTGATTCCGAAATCCGCGAAAGCCTTCTCGCAGATGGCGTGAAACTTATCTACCAGTTCCTGAGGCAGGATTCCGTCCCTACGGGCACGCAGGGTGATGGCTGCCCCATGCTCATCCGACCCGCAGACGAACACCGCGTCCTCGCCCTTCAACTTCAAATAGCGCGAATAGATGTCGGCAGGCAGATATGCCCCTGCCAAATGACCAAGGTGAATAGGGCCGTTGACATACGGCAGTGCGGCAGTGATGAGGTGGCGTTTTGGCTTTTCCAACGGATTGGTTCAGGTTTCAGGAACTCTCTTTAAGGCATGGCAAACTTACATGCGGTCATGGAGGGGTGCAAAGGTTTCACCTATTTTCGGCTTTCCAATTTCAATTACTCATTTATACGGATTTCAATGCCCAAATACGTACTCGCCCTCGACCAAGGCACCACAAGCAGCCGCGCCATTCTTTTCGACAAGGATGGCAAACCAGTGGCCGTTGCCCAAAAGGAGTTCCACCAGTATTTCCCCAAGCCGGGATGGGTGGAACACGACCCCATGGAGATCTGGAGCAGCCAATTGGAGGTGGCCCGACAGGTGCTGAACGAGAACAAGGTGAGCGCAAAGGACATTGTGGCCATCGGCATCACCAACCAGCGCGAGACCACGGTGGTGTGGGACCGCGCCACTGGAAAGCCGATCCACAACGCCATCGTGTGGCAGGACCGCAGGACGGCCGCCATCTGCGACAAGCTCAAAAAGAAGGGGCTGGAAAAGGACATCCGCAAGCGTACCGGACTCGTGGTGGATGCCTATTTCTCTGGAACCAAGGTCCAGTGGATACTCGACCATGTGAAAGGTGCCCGCGACCGTGCCAAGAAGGGCGAACTGGCCTTCGGCACTGTGGATTCGTGGCTGGTATGGAATCTCACTGGCGGCAAAACGCATGTGACAGACTACTCGAACGCCTCGCGCACCATGCTCTTCAACATCGTTGACCTGAAATGGGACGACAAACTGTTGAAAGCGCTGGACGTCCCTTCCAAATTGCTGCCCGAAGTGAAGGACAGCAGCACGGTGTATGGCGAGACCGATGCATCGCTTTTCGGTGACAGCATTCCTATCGCAGGCATCGCTGGCGACCAGCAGGCAGCACTCTTCGGGCAGGCATGCTTCAAGCCCGGAATGGCCAAGAACACGTACGGTACAGGTTGTTTCATGCTGATGAACACAGGCGAGAAGCCCGTGCAGAGCAAGAAGGGGCTCCTCACCACCATCGCTTGGGGGCTTGACGGAAAGGTTGAGTATGCGCTCGAAGGCAGCATTTTCATAGCAGGAGCAGCCATCCAATGGCTTCGCGATGGACTGAAGATGATCGATGAATCGCCCGACTCAGAGTATTTCGCAATGAAAGTGCCGGACACTGGCGGGGTGGTCGTGGTGCCGGCCTTCGCGGGGCTGGGCGCACCCTATTGGGACATGTATGCGCGAGGCGCCATCTTCGGGCTTACGCGAGGCACCACCAAGGAGCATATCATCCGCGCCACACTCGACTCGCTGGCCTTCCAGACAAAGGACGTGCTCGATGCCATGCAGGCCGACTCGAAAATTTCGCTCGCCACCCTGCGAGTGGACGGTGGTGCATGCGCCAACGATCTGCTGATGCAGTTTCAGGCCGATATTCTCGGTGTGGATGTACAAAGGCCCATGATCATCGAGACCACAGCACTGGGCGCGGCCTACTTGGCGGGTATTGCTGTCGGGTTCTACAAGCAGCAGGACATCAGCGACAATTGGCTGGTGGACCGAACCTTCTATTCGAACATGCTTTCTGCGAAACGGACCGAACTTTACAAACAATGGCAGAAGGCCGTGAAGCGTTCCATGAAATGGGAGAGTGAAGATTGAAACCCCGTGAAAGACATGGTCTTGAATCCCTGATTGAATTGGCATAAACCAAGAACCACATCCAGTACGACAACACGCTGTTCAAGTCGAATATGGGTGACACAAGGCCAGATCAGGAAACTCTGAGTCCACAACCCGAATGAAAAAAGAGACCGTCCGCATGGCGGTCTCTTTTTTGCTCTCAATCCAACTTCACACCCAGCAGGCAGATATCATCGATCTGCGGTAGGTTCTTCTTCCAATCGACAATAGAGGATTCCAGCAGTTTTCGGAGATGATCTGTTGGAGCCGCACCACATTCAGAAAGAAGTTCGCGCAATTGGCGAATACTGAATTTTCTACCGTCAGGCCCACCGAACTGGTCCACAACGCCATCGGAGAAGAGAATGACCGTGTCGCCTATATCGTAAGAGAACTTGTGATTCACAAAGGTCTGAGGTGTCGTATCCGTCATACCGATGCCTTCGCGATTGCCTTTTTCCTCCAACAGCGTTCCATCTGCCTTCAGAAGAAAAAGAGGGCGTTTGGAACCAGCGAAATGAAGCGTGCGCGTTGACCTATCGACACGACAAAGGGCCACGTCCATGCCTTCGTGGGCGTGTTTCTGACCGGATACGGAGAATATCTCGCGGATGTAGGTATTGGCCCCGTGAAGCAGCTCGGAAGGCAGGCCCTCTGGATGTTCGCTGAGGGCCTTGGTCAACGAATTGAATGCCAACAAACTGATGAACGCTCCCGGTATTCCATGCCCTGTGCAGTCGGCCACTGCAAACCAATTGGTATCTCCCCTGCTATCGACCCAGTAAAAATCACCGCTCACAACATCGCTGGGCAGAAAGATCACGAATGCATCGCCCAATCTTTCCCGAAGCTGTTCAGCACTTGGCAGAATATGGCTCTGGATGTTGCTCGCATAGCGGATGCTCGACTGGATGTCTTTGTAAGCAACATCGAGTTCAACATTCTTTTTCTCGATGTTGGCGCTCAGCTGACGTACCTGACCGAGATAATCCAACATGCGGTTGAAGTTCTTGATCTTGAAATAGATGACCGCATAGGCCAATGTCTGCGCCACAAGGAAGTTCTGAAGCAGTTCCATACGGTCGGTGGCAATATCATCCACTTGGAAAATGAGACCGGCAAATGAGACAAGCAGACCCAGATAGAACCATGTAATGTAACGGATGTCCTCAATGAGGATTCCGATGCCCCAGACCGTGGAGAACAGGGCGAGAACGTATTGGAACTTGAACTCATTGATGTAGTTCATCCACAGGACATGGGCCGTGAATGCGATGCAAAGCACTTTGAAAATGCGCTCGTAGTTGGCCTTGGCGAACTCGCTCATTGTCAACAGGCCGATGACCAGCAGCACTCCCAGAGACACATACCACCGATGGCCGATGCCATCGTTGAGCGTGGGGTCGTTCAGATGCGAGGTGATACCAGAGACCCCATAGATGAGCGCAACGAAGAACAGCACCCTGGTGTAGAGTTTCAGACTACGCCTCCCGTCAACAGGGGCGTCAATTGCCTTTGCTTGTGTTTGGGGCTGGATGCTCATCCGTGCAAAGATGGGCACATCGCGCTACCCCGGCTCCGCGATCATTCAAGTTGCAGTTCCACTATGTCGTGCAGCATGGGTACCGATGCCTGATAACCGAACCGCTCCTTGATCTTCAGACGGAAGTTGTCTGCTGCCAAGGCTTCTCCATGGATTACGAACACCTGCTGTGGTGCCTCTTCCAATTCGCCCATCCAATCGAGAAGCTCGGCCTGATCGGCATGTGCAGACAGCCCTTCCAGTTGCTCCAAGTGACATTTCACCTGATGATAATTGCCATGGAATTTTATCTCGGTGGCACCTTCCTGCAATTGACGGCCACGCGTGCCTGCGGCCTGATAGCCCGCCAGCAACACCATTGACTCGGGGCGTTCGAGATGTTTGGCCATGTAGGCCAGCACCCGGCCACCTGTGACCATGCCGCTGCCCGCGACCACCACTTTGGGGCGCAGGTCGGCCACCTGCTCCATCGTGTCCTTGTAATCGCGGATGATGTCGAACTGATGGCACATCTCCTCACAGTCCTTGAACGAAAGTCTGTGCCATTCGGGATTGTTACGGAACACATCCAGCACATTGGCCCCCATCGGACTGTCCATGATGAACGGAACATGGGGAATCGCTTTTTCCAAGCGAAGTTGCCAAAGAAGATACATCAGCGTCTGCGCACGTTCTACTGCAAAACTTGGAATCATGACCGTGCCACCCAGTGCCACGGTTCTGGTGATCAGTTCGCGGAGGCGGTCTTTGGTATCCTCTTGCGGATGAAGCCGGTCACCGTATGTGCTCTCGATGAACAGCACATCGGCCTTGGTGGGACGTTCGGGGCGATGCATCAATAGATCGTCATTGCGGCCAATATCGCCAGAGAACACAAGCAGCTTCTCCCCTACTTTCAATTCTATGAATGTCGAACCTATGATGTGACCATTGTTGATGAACCTTGCCGAAATGATCTCGGACAGCTCCACTTCTTCTTTGATGTGAATGGCCTTGAAATGTTTGAGCGTGTGCTCCACATCGTCCATGTCATAGAGCGGTTCTGCCGGACTGTGCTCGGTGAATTCCTCGCGGTTGGCCCGGTCAGCGTCCTCCATCTGGATCTTGGCACTGTCGCGCAGGATGACCTCTGCTATCTGAAGTGTGGGACGTGTGGCGATGATCTTCCCTTTGAAACCCATTTTCACCAAACGTGGCAACCATCCCGAATGGTCCATGTGGCCATGTGTGAGCAGCACCACATCAATGGTCGAAGCATCTACCGGCAGATATTGCCAATTGAGTTCGCGCAGGGATTTCACACCCTGGAACATTCCGCAATCGACCATGATGCGCATGCCGTTGGTCTCAACAAGGAACTTCGATCCTGTGACCGTGCCTGCCGCACCGAGAAAATGAACTGTGACCTTCTCCATATCAATGATTGTTGTTGCAAATGGCTTTGACCTCGTTCATCACTTTTGCGTTTCGCGAAAGGGGGAGTCCAATGCCATTAAGGGTTTCGGGGTCAGCATGAATATCGCGACAGAAGATGACCCCATTCTCCAGTAGCTGCTGCTTTTCGGTCTTTTTGAGGGTGGTGAGGCAGGTTATCGGCAACAGCTTCGATCCATCGACCCGCTCCTTGAGACTGCCATGATGCGGATAGTCCCAAGAGAGCAGTTGCAGCCCGATGCAACGGCCATAATCCAACGCATCGCTCGTGAAACGGGCATTGGTGACCACCCATCCCACATAGTCCAGACCCGGTTCGGTCTGCCTCCATGCTTCCATCACATCGACAAATCGCGAACGGATATAGAGTGGCACTTTCACATCGGCCTTGCGGTCGGGGTCTGCGTGAAATTTGCATTCCATCATATAGCGCGTTCCATCCTTCTCCGCGATGACATCCACCTCGTGCTGCACGCACCTGCCCTGTACCAATTGCCCTACCTGAACCCGATAGCCCTGATGTTCGAACAATGCTCCAACCAGCCTTTCAAAAGGGTAACCCGTTGGACCAAGCTCAGCTATGGCCGATTTGAGCTGATAGCGTGCAGCCGATGATGCCGTGCGCTTCTTAAGAATGGCAAAGGCAATGCGATAGATCTGTTTGGTGGGAATTCCCTCGTAGAGATGGCCGCGGACTTCATTCAACACCTCGTTGATGATGCTCTCTGATGCCCCGCTCCTTTCCAAGGAATGCACCAGTTTATGCTCGTCAAAAGGCACCACATCGCCAGAAACCTTTGTCACGCGCAGCCCCTCGGTGATCACCACGCCCTCATTATTCTCTGTTCCACTCATTGCGGTGAAATTACTGGCAATCAGAGTAAAAAACATGATCCCGGTTGATGTTTCAATTCTCCGGTGCAACCTGAAAATTCAAAGTTGAGGTTTGATTTCTCAGGGTAGATACACCCTCAATTGAACCGTGCAAGCTTATATGGGTCAGAATCAGAAACCCATTCCTCCGATGTCGCTCGGTTCTGATGACCGTCAGTCTGCCCCAATTGCCCATTCCCTACATTTGAAGCCCAAACGTCAGCAGCATGCCCATCTATCATACCCTTGGTAATATCCCGCACAAGCGTCACACCGTTTTCAAGAAGGCGGATGGGTCTCACCACTATGAAGAGCTGTTCGGCACGGTAGGTTTCGATGGCATGAGCTGTCTGATGTATCACCTGCACCGACCGACACAGGTCAAAGAGATATTGGAGAGCTATGATGTGGCCCCGAAAGTGGCGGTGGAGAAGAATATGCGCTCCTTGCGCCTGCACGGATTCAAGACCACGCCCGAGGCTGATTTTCTGGACAGCCGAAAGCCAATTCTGGTCAACAGCGATGTACAGATCATTCTTGCCGCACCACAACAGAGCCTGCGCGATTACTTCTATAAGAACGCGGACTCTGACGAGATGATCTTCGTACACAAGGGTACTGGTACACTGCGCACCTTCCTCGGCAACCTCAAATTCGGTCATGGGGATTACCTGCTCATTCCGCGTGGGATGATCTATCAGATCGACTTCGACACGCAGGACAATCGGCTCTTCATTGTGGAAAGTCATAGCCCTATGTACACGCCCAAACGCTATCGCAACTGGTTCGGGCAATTGTTGGAACATTCGCCTTTCTGCGAGCGCGACATCCGCAGGCCCTCCGACCTCGAAACACACGATGAGAAGGGCGAGTTCCTTGTCAAAGTGAAGAAGCAGGACACGATGCACCGGCTCGTCTATGCCACGCACCCCTTCGATGTGGTGGGCTGGGACGGATACAACTACCCCTACGCCTTCAGCATCCACGATTTCGAACCGCTCACTGGCCGTGTGCATCAGCCACCACCGGTGCACCAGACCTTCGAGAGCGACACCTTCGTGATCTGTTCATTCGTGCCGAGGCTTTATGACTACCACCCCGAATCCATCCCCGCGCCCTACAACCACAGTAACATCGACAGCGATGAGGTTCTGTATTATGTGGACGGTGATTTCATGAGCCGCAACGACATAGGCCCAGGCCATATCTCCCTGCATCCTGCGGGAATTGTGCATGGCCCGCACCCCGGAGCCATGGAGCGCAGCATCGGCAAAAAGGAAACGGACGAACTGGCCGTGATGGTCGATACCTTCAAACCGCTGATGGTGACCGAGGAGGCCTTGAGAATCGATGATGGGAAGTATTGGAACAGTTGGGTGGAGTGAACAATAATTGAAATTCAGAACAAGATGAGCACACAACTTAAAAACACGGAATACGGCCTCGAAAAGATTTTCGAAGGCGCACAGGATTTCCTTCCACTTCTGGGAACGGACTACGTTGAGTTTTATGTGGGAAATGCCAAGCAGGCGGCCCACTACTACAAGACCGCATTCGGTTTCCAGTCGCTGGCGTATGCCGGTCTGGAGACGGGTGTGAGGGACCGCGCCTCGTATGTGTTGAAGCAGGACAAAATCCGCCTCGTGCTGACCACACCGCTCAACAGCAGTTCGCCCATCAACGACCACCTGCGCAAGCATGGCGATGGTGTGAAGGTGATCGCCCTGTGGGTTGAGGATGCCACCAAGGCCTGGCAGGAGACCACATCGCGAGGGGCCAGAAGCTTTATGGAACCGACCGTGGAGCGCGACACACATGGGGAAGTGGTTCGCTCTGGCATATACACCTACGGTGAGACGGTGCACATCTTCGTGGAGCGGAAGAACTACACGGGAACCTTCCTGCCGGGATATTCCAAGTGGAAATCGGACTACAACCCCACTCCGACAGGCTTCAAATTCATCGACCACATGGTGGGCAACGTGGGCTGGGGCGAGATGAATACTTGGGTGAAATGGTATGAGGACGTGATGGGCTTTGTCAATTTTCTCTCGTTCGATGACAAGCAGATCCACACCGAGTACTCGGCCCTGATGAGCAAGGTGATGAGCAACGGCAACGGGCGCATCAAGTTCCCCATCAACGAACCGGCCAAGGGCAAGAAGAAGAGCCAGATCGAGGAATATCTGGATTTCTATGAAGGCCCGGGCGCACAGCACATAGCGGTGGCCACCGATGACATCCTGACCACTGTGCGCCAACTGCGCGAACGGGGTGTAGAGTTCCTTTCGGCACCCCCACAGGCCTATTATGATGAGATTCCTGCACGGTTGGGCAGCCACATGAAAGTAGTGAAAGAAGACCTGAAAGAGGTGGCCAAACTGGGTATCCTTGTCGATTCTGACGAAGAAGGCTACCTACTACAGATCTTCACCAAGCCTGTGGAAGACCGCCCAACGCTCTTCTTCGAGATCATTCAGCGGATGGGTGCGCGCGGCTTCGGTGCGGGCAACTTCAAAGCGCTGTTCGAGAGCATCGAAAGGGAGCAGGAACTGCGAGGCACCCTGTAGATACGCATTGAATGCGTCTCCCTTAATGATTTGAAACAGAAGAGGCCGAGCGGACAG
>JAIPBJ010000011.1 GCA_021739625.1 Flavobacteriales bacterium
CGCTGCGAACGATTCGCAGCGGGCTTTTCATGACCGGTGAGTGCAATCACTTCACCACCTCCATGCGCTTGGCGATGCGATTGCTGTCGGCAGTGATGGCGTAGATGTAGGAACCTGCAGAGAGGGTTCCGGCTGCAACATTCACAGTGTGAACACCAGCAGCGCGGCTACCTTCTTCCATGGTGCAGACCAGTCTGCCATTCATGTCGAATACATTGATCTCAACTGCCTTGGCAGAAGATTCCAGAGCGTAGTCGATACGGACATTGTCACTTGTCAGGGCAGGGTTGGGATATGTGGTCAGTTTCACACCGTTGATGAATCCCTGTTCCTCAATACCGATAAGGCTTTCTTCCACAATCGCAAAGATGCCCACGTATGCGTTCAGCGGGGTCTGCAGCGTAGCATTGGTCTTGGCCCACAGTGTCTGTGGGGCAATGTCCACACCGAAATTGGTCCAAGTATAGTCACCGTCTGCAACACCTTGGGCGCTGGCATACACAGCGGCCGTGTCAGCAGCATCAGTGCCGTTGTACAGGTCCTTGATGTCAACGCTGATTGCGAAATCGCTGTTCACCCACTGCGCGGTCGGGAAGAATACGATGGTGTTCACGTCCACATTGACATCGGCAAAAGGCAGATTGACGGTCTTCAGAACCTGATCGGGACCGATCGCATCAGGCGCGGTGGATGCAGCAGTTCCCAGTGCTTTGTTCTCACCCAGCGACCAGAGTTTCACCTTCAGATCGCTCGGGCTGGACGAAACGGCTTCCTTGGCTCCGAACCATAGTAAAGCACCAGTGACATTGTACGGATTATTGACTATGTATCCTGAGGCGAACTCGTAGTTCATCTGAACCACAGGAATCCCCTGAATCTCACCTGGAAGGGCATTGGATCCGAAAACGTAGCCGGACTGCGCCACGTAAAGCCATGCCTCCGTTCCGAACTCTGCAAGATTCAACGTGTCGGCCACTTCGATACCGGAGGTGTTGGGGCCGACCGGTTCAACTTCTCTCATCTGCGAAGCGGTCAGCTCCTGTTTGATGAGACTTTGCGCCATGGCACCTGAACCGGCAACAAGCAATGCACTTACAATGTAGATTTTTTTCATGATGAAAAGTTTATGGGTTGGTAATGAGGCGGTGAAATTAGAAACCCTGCCAAATTTCGGGTGCCTTTGCAGTAATGTTCCTGTGAAAAATTGCCAAATCGGCAAGATGTCAGATGACGTACATGTTCTGAAGGGATGCACCGGTTCAATGATGACGGATTCTGTTCTGGTCAGACCACGGTCCAACATCTCAGACCTCTCGGTCAAGATTCAAACACCCTTCTCCAGCTTCTTCCAGATGACATCCTTCAACTCTGTGAGACCTGTCTGCGCCTGAGCAGAGATGAAAACGAACGGCAGATCGACCTTGATGGACGCTTTCAGTTCAGCCATCAGCTCCTTGTCGAGCATGTCGCACTTGGTCACCGCAAGGATTCGGGCCTTGTCAAGAAGTTCAGGATTGAACAGCTCCAGTTCGTTCAACAGGATACGGTACTGGCCGTTCACATCATCGGCATCTGCAGGCACCATGAACAGGAGAACAGAATTGCGCTCGATGTGCCGCAGAAACCTGAGCCCAAGCCCCTTGCCCTCATGCGCGCCCTCAATGATGCCCGGTATGTCTGCCATCACGAACGATCGGTGGTCTCGATAGCTCACAATGCCGAGGTTGGGCACCAAGGTGGTGAATGGGTAGTTTGCAATCTCAGGTCTGGCTGCCGAGAGCACCGATAGCAAGGTCGATTTGCCCGCGTTCGGGAAGCCGACAAGACCCACATCGGCCAGCAGTTTCAATTCGAGGGTCACCCACTGTTCGATGCCCTGTTCGCCAGCCTGAGCGAAGCGCGGAGTTTGGTGGGTGGGCGATTTATAGTGGTCGTTGCCCTGACCGCCACGTCCTCCTGGCACCAGGATCCTTTCCTCACCATCTTCCGTTATTTCAAAGAGCACCTCGCCCGTGTCCCGGTCACGGGCCACCGTTCCGAGAGGCACATCCAACATCTCATCTTTTCCAGAGGCGCCAGTGCTGGTCGACCGTCCACCGGCCCCACCGTGCCCTGCCATGATGTGCTTGCGGTAGCGCAGATGCAGCAAGGTCCATATCTGGGTGTTGCCACGCAGAATTATGTGTCCGCCACGGCCACCGTCACCACCATCAGGCCCGCCTTTGGGCGTGATGCGTGAACGTTCGAGGTGGGCAGACCCCGAACCCCCATTGCCGCTTCTACAGCAGATGTAAACGTGGTCTATGAAATTGGATTTCACCTGCGGAGAATTTAGAGAGAATTGAAAATGGAAAACAATACTCCGCGGGCCAAGGCGGATTGGATCAGCCTTTGTCTATGGCCTCGCAGATGCGCGAGAAGATGGTGTCAATTTCACCGATGCCATCAATCAGGCGAAGTTTGCCCTGCCGGGCATAAAAATCGGCAACTGGAGCGGTCTGTTCCTTGTAAACGGCAATACGGTTGGCGATGACCTCCGGGTCTGCATCATCTGCCCTGCCACTGGTCTCTGCACGTCCTTTCAGGCGCAGTTTCAGCTCATCGTCCGCCACATCAAGTGCCACCATCATTCCAATGGACATGCCCTTTTTCTCCAACAGGCGGTCAAGCGCATCGGCCTGCACCGAGGTGCGTGGAAATCCATCGAAAATGAAACCTTTGACATCAGGAGTCCTATCCACCTCTGCGGCCAACATGTCAATGGTCACCGCATCGGGCACAAGTTCTCCTTTGTCCATATAGCTTTTGGCAAGCTTGCCGAGGTCGGTTCCGTTCTTTATGTTGAATCGGAACACGTCTCCGGTCGAGATGTGCTTCAATCCATAGTGAACAATGAGTTTCTCTGCCTGAGTTCCTTTGCCTGCCCCCGGAGGGCCGAAGAGTACGATGTTCAGCATTTCTTTGTGGAATTTGTTGATAGTGGATCATGAACTGCACGAAGCTACTTTCGGGGGCAGAGCTTGGTGTTTGTGGTCAGCGTATCAGATTGGTCGGTTTGGTTGATGGATGGTTTGTTCTTGCTTTTTCTCTGGAAAATCGGTTGTCAGACCTTCAATTGATAGATGGCCGGTAGGTTGCGGCCGAGACCATCATAGTCGAGGCCATGGCCGACAACGAATCTGTCAGGGATTTCTATGCCTACATATTTCAATTCAAAGACCCCTTGGAATGCATCGGGCTTGAAAAGCAGGGTACAGAGCGAAACGGATCTTGCACCTGCCTCGGCCATCCGCAGACGGAGGTTGTCCATGGTAAGACCACTGTCAACTATGTCTTCGATCACAATCACGTCTCTGTCGCGGACATCGGCTCCCAAGGGCATTTCCTCCTTCACCTCACCTGTGCTCGCTGTGCCTCGGTATGAGCTGACGCGGATGAAAGCCACCTCACAGTCGAAGGTCAATTGTTTGAAAATTTCGGCTCCGAACACAAAAGCTCCGTTCAGCACCACCACGATCAGCGGGGTTCGACCAGCGAAGTCCTTGTTCATCCTTTCAGCTATCGAGCTCACTGCAGATGCAATCTCCTCCTCACTCAAGTAGAGGACGAAGGTCTTGTCGTGAAGATGTACCTCTGGAGTGCTCAATTTTCAGAAGAAGGGGTGCAAAGATAGGCAAGGGAAAGTAAGGCTCTTGGATTGGCGGTTGCCCATTGATGGGTCACATCGGAAAGAATGCGCTGCGGATCTGGTCAAGGCATCGGATGTTCATCGGATCGGTGTTCTCCATTGGATATTCCTCCGACTTTTGCGCCTATGAGTTACCGACCGAAAACACGGCTTGGAATACTGGGTGGGGGCCAGCTTGGCCGCATGCTGATCCGCGAGACCATTACCCTCGATGTGGACGTGCATGTGCTCGAGCCCGACCCCGATGCCCCTTGCCGCCATATATGCCATCGCTTCACGCAGGGCAGTTTCAACGATTTCGATGCGGTGATGGCGTTCGGGCAGCAGGTGGACATCCTCACCATAGAAATTGAGCATGTGAATGTGTATGCGCTTGAGAAGTTGGAAGCCCAGGGGAAGAAAGTGTTCCCACAGCCCAGCGTCATCCGCCTCATTCAGGACAAGGGTGCGCAGAAGGAGTTCTATCGGAAGCATGGAATCCCTACCCCTGATTACCGTCTGCTCGAAGCCGGAAGGATAAGTGAGCACACCGATTTTCTGCCTGCATTTCAGAAGCTGCGCAAGGGTGGTTATGATGGCAAAGGCGTGCAGTCCCTGCGGTCTGTGGACGATTTGGCCAAGGCATTCGCTGAGCCGTCAATGTTGGAGAAGGCTGTGGACCTTGACAAGGAACTGTCGGTCATTGTTTCGAGAAATGAAAGAGGTGAGGTCGCCACATTCCCGGTGGTAGAGCTGGAGTTCAACCCCAAGGCCAATCTTGTTGAGTTCCTCTTCAGCCCCGCAAATGTGAGTGCAGAGGTGGAAGCCACTTCGCAGCGCATAGCTCGCGATGTAGCGGACAGACTCGGCATCGTGGGGCTGCTTGCTGTTGAACTTTTTCTCGACAGAAAGGGAAATGTGCTGGTGAATGAGATCGCCCCGCGTCCGCACAACAGTGGCCATCAGACCATAGAAGGAAACGCCACATCCCAGTTCATGCAGCATCTAAGGGCGATCTTGGGCCTCGCTCCGGGCGATACGTCAATTTTGCACCCATCGGTGATGGTGAATCTTCTGGGCGAAGAAGGCTTCATTGGTGAGGCACTGTACGAAGGACTCGAAGAAGTGCTGTCGTGGAAGGGCGTGAATGTGCATCTTTACGGCAAGCGGTTCACCAAGCCTTTCCGCAAGATGGGCCATGTGACCATAATTTCAGAAACATTGGCGGAGGCGAAATTCATCGCCAAGAAAGTTCAGGAGACGTTGAAGGTGAAGTCTGTTTGAGAAAACGGGAAATGGGGAAATGGAAAATGTTGTGACGACTGCCAAGAGAGCATTCGTAGATTCGTAAACATTCGTAATTCGTTGATAAACATTCGCAGCAATGAAAAAACCACTGGTAGGCATCATCATGGGCAGCAGCTCAGACCTCAGCGTGATGAAGGACGCTGCAGACGTGCTCAAAGAAATGGGCGTTGAATATGAGATGACAGTGGTCTCTGCCCACCGTACTCCCGAGCGTATGTTCGACTATGCCAAGAGTGCCAGCGACCGTGGGCTCAAAGTGATTATCGCAGGTGCTGGCGGTGCGGCACATCTGCCCGGGATGGTGGCATCGTTGACACCGCTTGCAGTGATCGGTGTACCGGTCAAAAGCAGCAATTCCATTGACGGTTGGGACAGCATCCTCTCCATTCTGCAGATGCCCAACGGTGTTCCGGTGGCAACCGTGGCCCTCAATGCAGCCAAGAATGCAGGCATCCTTGCAGCGCAGATCATCGGTGCAGGAGATGCTGCCGTTCTCCAACGCGTGGCCTCCTTCAAGGAAGGATTGAAACAGAAAGTGCTGGACGCGAAAGGCGAAGTCGAGAACTACGGTTCTTAAGATCTGCCTGCTCCCCAAGACTAATTACTGGGCCGATGCCGTGCCGGCCAAATAACGTATGCGCGCATAATAATTTTCAACAAATGGTATGCGTGCATAATAAATTTCTATACTTGCCCCGCAATGGGAGAGAAGCGTCATCTGAAGCCAGAAGAGTCGGTGTGTTTTTGCACCAAGACGACTTGGCACGCCATTTCCAGACTGTACAACACGACAGGCGCCCAGCATGATGTGAGTGCCTCAACGGGCTTCGTTCTGCTGAATATAGACCTTGACAACGGAAGTCCTGCCACGCGAATCGCACCGCAATTGGGCATGGAGGCCCGCAGCCTCACACGTGTTCTGAAGAGCCTCGAAGAGAAAGGCTACATATATAAGGAGGCCGACCCCAAGGATGGTCGCGTGATGCGCATCTTCCTCACCGAAGAAGGCAGGAAGAAACGCGAACTGGCCAAGATCGGTGTGGTGGCATTCAACAAGGCCGTGCGTGAAATAGTCCCTCCCGAAAAATTGGACATCTACTTCGAAGTGGCCAACACCATCAACGAAATCATCGACAAGCGGAGCATCTACGACAAGGTGAACGTCAATCAATTGAAAATTAAGAATTAACAATTAAAAATGAGCGGTTCAGCTGCGTTTGCTCGTCACTGGTCGCTCGTCACTCATCACTAAAAAACATTCAGAAAAGATGAAAAGAACCATCAAGAAAGTGGCCATCCTCGGTTCTGGGGTCATGGGTTCGCGCATCGCGTGCCATTTTGCCAACATCGGGGTTCAGGTGCTGCTGCTGGACATTGTTCCCCGCGAGCCGAACGATGCCGAGAAGGCCAAAGGACTGACCACGGAGAAGAAGGTTGTCCGCAACCGCATTGTGAACGATGCCTTGCAATTCGCCATCAAATCGAATCCCGCACCGCTCTATAAGAAGTCGTTCGCAGACCGCATCACCACAGGCAACTTTGATGATGACATGAAGCTCATTGCCAACTGCGACTGGGTGATCGAGGTGGTCGTGGAGCGGCTCGACATCAAGCAGCTGGTGTTTGCCAATGTGGAGAAATTCCGCAAGCCCGGAACACTCATCACTTCCAACACCTCTGGCATTCCGATCCATCTGATGCTCGAAGGCCGCAGCGAAGATTTCCAAAAGCATTTCGCGGGCACGCACTTCTTCAATCCACCGCGATACCTGAAATTGCTGGAGGTCATCCCGACACCGAAGACCGACCCGGCCGTCACCGATTTCCTGATGGACTATGGAGACCGTTTCCTTGGCAAGACCACCGTGCTCTGCAAGGACACGCCCGCGTTCATCGCCAACCGAGTGGGGGTTTACAGCATTCAGGCGCTATTCCACATCGTTCAGGAAATGGGCCTCAGCGTTTCTGAAGTGGACAAGATGACCGGGCCGATTCTCGGTCGCGCCAAGTCGGCCACGTTCCGCACGTGCGATGTGGTGGGCCTTGACACGCTGGTGCTGGTTTCCAAAGGACTTCACGCAAATTGCCCCAATGATGAGGCGCGTCACCTTTTCGAGATTCCGAGCTATATCACCAAGATGGTGGAGAACGGTTGGCTCGGTTCCAAGACCGGGCAGGGTTTCTTTAAGAAAGTAGGCAAGGACATCCTCGAACTGAACCTTCAGACGCTGGAATACCAGCCTTCACCAAGGGTCGATTTCCCAACGTTGAAGGCCGCCAAGGCCGAGGACAACCTCGCGAAGCGGATGAAGATTCTGCTCGCAGGAACCGATAAGGCGGGCGAGTTCTACCGCAAGGCGTTCTACGGCCTATTCGAATATGCGAGCAACCGCATCCCTGAGATCTCTGACGACCTCTACAAGATCGATGACGCCATCGGTGCAGGCTTCGGTTGGAAAATGGGGCCGTTCGCTGCTTGGGACGCCCTCGGAGTGGAGGAGACCATCAAGGCGATGGAGGCCGCTGGCCGCAAGCCCGCACAGTGGGTGCATGACATGGTGGCCAAGGGCATCAAGTCGTTCTACAGCACCGATAAGGGCAAGAAGCTCTACTACGACATCGCCAGCGGTGCCTACAAAGTGATTCCCGGAACAGAGAACCTGATCATCCTCGATGCGCTGCGCGAGAGCAACGTGGTGTGGAGCAACAGCGGTGCAACCCTGTTCGACATCGGTGACGGTGTATTGAATCTGGAGTTCCACACCAAGATGAACACCATCGGCAGCGAGATTCTGCAAGGGCTGAACAAGGCCATCGACATTGCCGAGGGCGATGAGAAATGGAAAGGCCTTGTGCTGGCGAATGATGGGGAGAATTTCAGCGCGGGTGCCAACCTCGGCATGATCTTCATGCTGGCCGCCAATCAGGAGATAGACGAACTGGACATGGCCGTGCGCCAGTTCCAGAACACGGTGATGCGCATCCGCACATCGGCCATCCCTGTGGTTTCTGCGCCTCACGGCCTCACGCTCGGTGGCGGCTGCGAGATCTGCCTTCACTCCGATAAGGTGATCGCTGCGGCAGAGACCTACATCGGTCTGGTGGAGTTCGGAGCGGGCGTTATCCCAGCGGGCTGCGGCTCGAAAGAGATGGCCCTGCGCGCATCGGACGATTTCCAGGAAGGTAACCTCCAACTGCCGGCTCTGCGCGAGCGTTTCCTCACCGTGGGCATGGCCAAGGTGGCCACCAGCGCAGAGGAGGCTTTCGACCTCGGCATCCTCAGAAAAGGAATTGATGAAGTGAGCGTGAGCTCGGAACACCGCATTTCACGGGCCAAACGCGCAGTGATCGAGATGCACGCAGCGGGCTACACTCCGGCCGCAGAGCGCAAGGACATCCTCGTTCTCGGCAAGAAGGGCCTTGGCATTTTCGTGGCGGGAGCACGCAGCATGGAGGCGGGCAAGTTCATCAGCGAGCACGACCGCATCATCAGCGAGGAGTTCGGTTATGTGATGGCCGGTGGCGACCTCTCGGACGCCACCAAGGTCTCTGAGCGTTACCTATTGGACCTTGAGCGCAAGGCATTCCTCAAACTGGCCATGACCCGCAAGTCGATGGAGAGGATGCAAAGCCTCATCACCACAGGCAAACCGTTGCGCAATTAAATCCGTCCTTTGCCGTTAGGGAAAGGATTCATGAAACAAAAGATAGCCTTTTATGCGATCGTTGTGCTGTTCATATCGCAGCCCATTGCCCTTTGGGGGCAGACCTCTGAGCGTCCGAAATATGCGCCAAGGAAAAGCAACCATAGGAACGACAAGGATCAGTATGACAGGAAACAGGGCATTTGGATGCAGTACAGCGCATCGCGGGTGCTCATTGCAGAGATCAACTACCTTAACGACAAGAAGCACGGACTGTCAACACGGTATTATCCTCACAGCGGCACCGTCATGGAGCAGGCCGAGTACTTCGATGGCCGGCTCAATGGCAGCTACAAGAAGTTCTTCTACACAGGCAGTCTCAAGACCGAGGGGGAATATGATTTCAACAAGCGCACCGGCTATTGGGTCAGTTATTTCCATACCACAGGAGAGATCAGTTCGGAGGGCAGCTATGTCAAGGGGAAGAAGAATGGTGATTGGAAATTCTATGATTCCAAAGGGAAGCTCAAGTACACCTATGCCTATAAGAATGGTGTGCTTGTGGCCAAGAATGGAGTCACATTGGAGGAATTGAAAAGGCTGGAGATGGAGAAGAGTCAGACGATAACAACACCGAAGTAGCGGAACAGCAAATCAGGGTTTCAGTGTCAGGAGTGCGCAGAGCCTTAGAGACCTTTTTCTTCTGCTGATAGCCTGAAAACCTGAAACGCTGATAAGCTCAAACATTAAACATTGAACTTTAAACCTTTTAAGAAATGAACGCATACATCATAGCAGGATTCCGCACAGCAGTGGGCAAGGCCCCCCGTGGCGTATTCAAATTCACCCGTCCGGACGATCTGGCGGCAGATGTCATCAGGCACCTTGTGAAGTCGGTCCCGACCCTCGACCCGGAGACCATCGATGACGTGATTGCGGGCTGTGCCACGCCCGAAGCGGAAATGGGCCTCAACATGGGCCGCATGATCTCGCTCATGGGCCTCGACACGGTGAAAGTGCCGGGCATGACACTGAACCGCTACTGCTCATCGGGTCTTGAGGCCATTTCGATAGCCGCGGCCAAGATCCATTCGGGCCTTGCCGATTGCATCATTGCCGGTGGTGCCGAAAGCATGAGCCCGATGCCGTTCGGTGGCTGGACCGTCACTCCGAACTATGAGGTGGCCAAGCATCACAATGACTGGTATTGGGGCATGGGCCTGACGGCCGAGGCGGTGGCCGACAAATACAAGGTGAGCCGCGAGGATCAGGACGTTTTTTCCATGAAATCGCATGAGAAGGCATTGGCAGCCATCAAGGAGGGCCGTTTCAAGGATGGCATTGTGCCCATCACAGTGAATCATGTTTTTCTGGACGAGAACGAGAAGCGTCAGGAGAAGTCATATATCGTTGACACGGACGAAGGCCCACGGGCCGGAAGCACCGTGGAGGCGCTCGGAAAACTCCGTCCGGTGTTCACCCCGCAGGGAAGCGTCACCGCAGGCAACAGCTCGCAGACCTCTGACGGTGCAGCCTTCGTGATGGTCGTCTCTGAGAAGAAGCTGAAGGAGCTCGGTGTGCAGCCTCTTGCCCGCATGGTGAGCTATGCAGTGGCCGGTCTTGAGCCGAGTCTCATGGGGGCCGGGCCCATTTACGCCATTCCAAAGGCGTTGAAGATCGCTGGGCTCAAGCAGAACGATATCGACCTCATCGAACTGAACGAGGCGTTCGCTTCGCAGTCGCTCGCAGTGATCCGTGAACTGGGGCTGGACGAGAGCCGCGTGAACGTGAACGGTGGCGCCATCGCCCTTGGTCACCCGCTGGGTTGCACTGGCGGTAAGCTGACGGTTCAAGTTCTGAACGAACTGAAGAGACGCAACGGCAAGTACGGAATGGTCACGATGTGCGTAGGCACGGGCCAGGGAGCAGCGGGGATCTTTGAAATGATGTGATGATAAGCTGTTCGCTGCTCGCCATTCGCTGTTCGGATCCGAATGGCTAAAAGCGAGAGGTGAATAGCGACCGATAAACGTTTTCAATTTCTAATCAAAAACAAAATGGCAACACTTGAGAAAAAAGCCCTCAAAGGAGGCGAATGGATCGTCCGTGAGACGGAGGCCCAACACGTGTTCATTCCCGAGGAATGGAGCGAAGAGCAATTGATGATCGCGCAGACGTGTCGCGAATTCATCGAAAAGGAAGTAAGCCCGAACCTCGACCGCATCGACAAGATGGAGGAGGGGCTGATGGTGGACCTGCTGAACAAGGCCGGTGAGCTGGGGCTGTTGTCCATCACCGTGCCCGAGGAGTTCGGAGGCATGGGCGCATCGTTCAACACAAGCTGCCTGACGGCCGAGGCCACTGGAAGCGGTCACTCATTCTCGGTGGCCATCTCAGCGCACACCGGAATAGGCACGCTGCCCATCCAATACTATGGAAACGCTGCCCAAAAGGCCAAGTACCTTCCCGGACTCTCCACTGGCGAACTGAAGGCCTCATACGCCCTCACAGAACCAAGCTCAGGTTCTGACGCCAACAGCGGCAAGACCAAGGCCACGTTGAGTGCAGACGGCAGGCATTATGTCCTCAACGGGCAGAAGATGTGGATCACCAACGCGGGTTTCGCGGACGTGTTCATCGTTTTCGCCAAGATCGATGACGACAAGAACCTCAGCGCCTTCATCGTGGACGGCACAACTGAAGGTCTGACCCTGAATGCCGAGGAGAAGAAACTGGGCATCAAGGGTTCATCTACCCGTCAGGTGTTCTTCAACAACTGCCATGTGCCTGTGGAGAACCTCCTGAGCGAGCGCGGCAACGGCTTCAAGATCGCGGTGAACATCCTGAACATAGGCCGTATCAAGCTGGGTGCTGCCGCCATCGGAGGGGCCAAATCCATCATTGGCGATGCTGTGAACTATGCCAACGAGCGCGAGCAGTTCGGCCGTCCCATCAGCAAGTACGGGGCCATCCGCCACAAACTGGCCGAGCAGACCATCCGCACATGGGTGCTGGAAACGGCCACATACCGTGCCGGGCAGGACATCGAGGACTGCATCAATGCGTTCATCGCTGAGGGTGTGGAGCCTGAACAGGCCAAGATCCAAGGGGTGGCCTCCTACCCCATCGAGTGAGCCAATATCAAGGTGTTCGGCTCTGAGGTGATCGACTTTGTGGTGGACGAGGGCCTGCAGATCTACGGTGGCATGGGCTTCAGTGCCGAGGCCCCGATGGAGCGCAGCTATCGCGATGCACGCATCAACCGCATCTTCGAGGGTACGAACGAGATCAACCGCATGCTCACTGTTGACATGATCCTGAAGAAGGGCATGAAAGGCGAGATCGACCTGATGGGCCCTGCGCAGAAGGTGGCAGGCGAGCTCCTGAGCATCCCCGAAATGGAGGACGCTGGCGAGGGTGTTTTCGCCAACGAGCGCAGGTACATCCGCAACTTCAAGAAGGCGGGGCTGATGGTGGCTGGTGCTGCGGTTCAGAAGCTGATGGCGACCCTGAGCAAGGAGCAGGAGATCCTGATGAACATCGCGGACATCCTCATCGGCATCTATACCGCTGAGAGTGCGCTGCTGCGTGCCGAGAAGCTCATCTCGCTCCGTGGCGAGGAGGCCTGCAGCCTGCAGATCGACATGGTGAAGACCTACTTCAACGATATGGCCGACAACATCAACAAGTTCGGCAAGGACGCCATTACCTCATTTGCCGAGGGCGATGAGCTCCGCGCCATGCTGATGGGCCTCAAGCGTTTCACCAAGACCGAGCCGTTCAACCACAAGGAGGCCCGCAAGCGCATCGCGGCCTTGGTGATCGAAGAGAACAAATATCCTTTCTGAGGATGAGCACCAGAGCTTCGTCAAACTTTCAAAGTTTGACGGAGCTGGAGAATGAAGGCCGCCCTTCCCGAATTTGGGGAGGGCGGTTTTTTGCTTTTGATCAGCCTCAGGGCACAGACCCTGATGTTTGTAGGAAAGAAGCGCAGCCCCGTCACAGCATGACGCTCACAATGGCACTCTGGTCACCCACCTCATGGTCGTCCATGAATAGGTGGGCATGATACTCCCGCTTTTCGGGCACGCCCTCCGCAAGATTGGGGCGCGTGTCGATGAACGGGCTGCGGGCGTCTTGGCCGTGGAAAATGCACTTGGCATACAGCGTGGTGCTGCTCGCGGTGCATTTCATATAGTGGAAGGCCAATGGGTGTCTTTGGCATCTCCCTGTTCACTATAGACCCTCAATAAAACCTCTTCCCGCTTTTCGCCTTGTCCATAGCGGCCCAATTGTGTTCGGGAAGGGGCAACCTGTGTTCAGGAAGCCTCAACCTGTGTTCGGGAAGCCTCAACCTGTGTTCAGGAAGGGTCAACCTGTGTTCGGGAAGGGTCAACCTGTGTTCGGGAAGGGTCAACCTGTGTTCGGGAAGGGTCAACCTGTGTTCAGGAAGGGTCAACCTGTGTTCGGGAAGGGTCAACCTGTGTTCGGGAAGGGTCAACCTGTGTTCAGGAAGAGGGCAACCGTGTTCGGGATAGGTCAACCTGTGTTCGGGAAGAGGGCAACCGTGTTCAGGAAGGGAGTGTGCAACGAACTGTGAAGAGGCTGTGCTTCTTGATGTCAACCGATGACCGCGTCCATACGGCACTGCGCGGACGCATCTTCCACAACACTGTGGTCAGGTTCACTCACCAGTTCACCACCGCCTGATTGAAGATGTCCTGAATGAGCTGCTCGTTGATCTCTGCGATCAGCGTCTGCTCCACATCCGAGAGGTTGACCCCCGAATTGAAGTCTGCAAACCGCGTGAAGGTCTTCTCAAAACTGTTGTCCTCGTTCTTCGTGTCGGTATAGGTGACGGTCACAGAAATGGACAGGCGGTTCTGCGCGGCAGCGTTGCCTTGGATGGACACGGGCTGCGTGCGATAGTCCGAGATGCGCCCCTCGAAACGGATGTCGCCATTGGCCGGCAGCAGGTTGAGGTTGGTCTGGTTCACGAACTTGTCCCTCAGCTGCTCGGTGAAAAGCTGCGGCATGTTGGGCGGTGCCAACGGGGCGTATGATGGGAAAGCGGCAATGCTCACGCTCTTCACATCGGGCGAAATGCTTGCTCCGGTGAAGGAATAGACCCCGCAGCCTGTGGTAGTTAAAAGGAAAATGGAAAACAGCCAATAGAAAATGGTAAGGCCAGACCGAGGCGTCCACCTGCCGTTGGGCATGGACACGATTCCCCATTTTACTGCAAAAGCAGTGAGCTCCCTTCGGTCGGTTCGATTTTCCATTTTCCTAACCATCACCCAAAGTTGTATTCCTTGATCTTCCTATACAGTGTCCGTTCAGAGATGCCAAGCTCATCGGCAGCGGCCTTGCGCCTTCCGCGATGCTTCTCCAGTGCCTTCTTGATGAGTTCCATCTCACGGTCCTCCAACGATAGCGATTCCTCCACCTCCTCATGCGCATCGAAGGGCCGCTCGCCCGGACGATGGATCTGCATATCTGGCGATGGATTGAACCCGCTGCCGCCCACCGTAGGCTCCACATCGCGGTGCATGCGGTTAATGGTCTGCGCGTGGGTCTCCGTAACAGCATAGGCGTGTTCGCCTGCGTTGGACACCATTTCCAGCACGATCTTCTTCAGATCATTGATGTCGCGCTTCATGTCGAACAGCACCTTGTACATCAGTTCGCGTTCCGAGAAATCGGTCGCACCACTGCTTTCCGGCTGCTGTTGGGGACGGATGGCAGGAAGGTTGCTCTTGCCGCCTTCGGGCAGATAATGGCGAAGGGTGTCGGCATTGATCTCGCGCTGCTGCTCAAGGATGCTGATCTGCTCGGCCACGTTCTTCAATTGGCGCACGTTGCCCGGCCAGGCATAGTTCATCATCAACTGTTGCGCATCATCCGTGAGGCGCACGCTCGGCATGCGGTACTTCTCCCCGAAATCGCTGGCGAACTTGCGGAACAGCAGTACGATGTCGTCCCTTCGTTCGCGCAATGGCGGAATGATGATCGGCACCGTGTTGAGGCGGTAGAACAGGTCCTCACGGAAACGCCCGCGGCTGATGGCATCGGCCATGTTCACGTTCGTTGCGGCCACCGTGCGCACATTGGTGCGCAGACTCTTGGACGAACCCACCTTGATGAACTCGCCCGTCTCCAGCACCCGCAGCAGACGCACCTGCGTGTTCAGCGGCAGTTCGGCCACCTCATCGAGGAAGATGGTGCCCCCGTCAGCCACCTCAAAGTAGCCCTTGCGTGCCTCATGCGCCCCGGTGAAGGACCCCTTCTCGTGGCCGAAGAGCTCCGAGTCTATCGTCCCCTCAGGGATTGCACCGCAGTTCACTGCGATGTACTGCGCGTGCTTGCGCGCACTGAGCTGGTGAATGATCTGCGAGAACACCTCCTTGCCCGTGCCGCTCTCGCCCGTCACCAGCACCGAGATGTCGGTGGGTGCCACGCGCATGGCGGTCTCCAGCGCGTGGTTCAGCAGCGGGCTGTGGCCGATGATCCCGAAACGTTGTTTAACTCCTTCTAAAGTCATTTTGTCGGAAAATGGGGAAATCGAAAATGGGGCAATGGTTGAGGTCAGAACTCACCTCACAGCCACCCCCTTCAAAGTTGCCGAAGTACAGTCCTGCACCAGCACGTTCACATACTGCCCCTTCTCAAAGTTCTCACGGGGGAAGACGATGACCTTGTTCTGCGTGTTGCGGCCTTGGAGGAAGTCGGGCGATTTCCTGCTCGGCCCTTCTATCAACACCTCGAAGGTCTTGCCGATGTCGCGCCTGTTGCTCTCCTCACTGAGGCGCATCTGAAGGTCGATCACCTCCTGCAATCTGCGGCCTTTCACCTCCTCGGGCACATCGTCCTCCAGTTTCTTAGCGGCCAGCGTGCCCGGGCGTTCGCTGTACTTGAACATGTAGGCGAAATCGAACTGCGCGGCCTCGATGATCGAAAGTGTATCCTGATGCTCTTCCTCGGTCTCGGTGCAGAAACCGCTGATGGTGTCGGTGCTGATGCCGCATTCGGGCACCAGCTCGCGGATGCGCTGGATGCGTTGCAGATACCACTCGCGGGTGTAGCCACGGTTCATCAGATCCAACACACGGCTGTTACCACTCTGCACAGGCAGGTGGATGTAGCTGCACACGTTGCGGTACTTGGCCATCACGTGCAGCACGTCATCACTCAGATCCTTGGGATGCGAGGTGGAGAACCGCACGCGCAGCAATGGGCTGACCTGCGCCACACGTTCCATCAGTTCGGCAAAGCTCACTGTGCCTGTCAGGTCGCCCTTGGCGAGAATGTCCTTCTTGAGGCCACCACCGCCCCAGAGGTAGCTGTCCACGTTCTGGCCGAGCAGGGTCACCTCGCGGTAGCCATCGGCAAACAACTGGCGGGCCTCCTCTACAATGCTTTCAGAGTCTCGGCTGCGTTCACGGCCACGGGTGAACGGCACCACGCAGAACGTACACATGTTGTCGCATCCACGGGTGATGCTGATGAATGCCGAGATGCCATTGCCGCCCAATCGCACGGGGGCGATGTCAGCGTAGGTCTCCTCGCGGCTCAGGAGGACGTTCACCGCCTTCTGGCCTGTCTCGGCCACGCGCACCAGATTGGGCAGGTCGCGATAGCTGTCGGGGCCCACCACGATGTCCACCAGTTTGTCCTCGTCCAAGAGTTTGGTCTTGAGGCGTTCGGCCATGCAGCCCATCACGCCCACCACAAGGTCGGGGTTGGTCTTCTTCACCCTGCGGAACTCATCAAGGCGGCCACGCACACGCTGTTCAGCGTTGTCGCGGATGGCGCAGGTGTTCACCATGATCACATCGGCCTCCTCCATTATCCTGGTGGTCTGAAAGCCGTCCTTGATGAGTACGGACGCCACGATCTCGCTGTCGGAGAAATTCATTTGGCAGCCGTAGCTCTCCACATAGAGCTTCTTGCCGTGGCCGTTCGTACCTGGCAGGTCAACGGCCTCGCCCTGACGTTCTTCAAGGATGACCTTCTCGGTCGTCAATTGCTCTTGCATTCCTTGGATTTAAGGGCGGCAAAGGTAGCGAATTGAAGGGGTGGCTGTCAGATTGGCAGACATGTGAACCTGTCATTCCAGTCCTGTGGCAAGCTTGCATCCACGCAAGTCGCGAATCATCGGTACAGACTGAACTTCCCGAAGTAGTTGTGCGGTTCGCCCAGCACATCATAGACCCTTATCCTATAGGTGTAAATCCCTTGCGGAACCTGCGTGCCGTGGAAGGAACCGTCCCAGCCATAGCCAAGTTCATTGGATTCGAACAGCTGCTGATCCCAACGGTTGAAGATGCGCAGATGGTAGTTCTCCACGCTTTCTCCTTCAGGTTTCCATATCTCGTTCACGCCATCGTTGTTCGGGGTGAATGCCTCTGGGATATAGAGTGTGAATGCTGGATTGACCTTCAGCGTGGTAGAAAGCGTGTCCAAGCAGCCGAACTGTGTGGTAACGATCTGTGTGACTGTGAATGTGCCGGTGTCGGGATATTCAAATGAGGCGACCATGCCATCGATCTCCGTATAGGGATGGAAGATGAAAAGACTGCCCGTGACCCCATTGGCGCGGTTGGTAGCTACTGCCTTTGGTGCGAAGATGTTGAACACGTGGGCATTCAGCGAGAAATAGGCCGTTGGCTTGGGATGAGCAACGATGTAGGCGTTGCGATTGCGCGAATGCGAACAACCGCTGTGTGTGGTCACCTGAAGGTTAACGTTGTATGTTCCGGCCATGTACGTCAGCGATGGCAGTGCCGTATTTGAGGTGGCACCATTGCCGAATTGCCAGCTATAGTACAGCGGACTTCCCACGTTATCGGACAGGTCGAGGAACTGGACCCCGAAAGGCTCACAGCCTTGATTGGTATCCACAGCGAAATCGGCCACAGGCATCGGGAATACCTCAATGGGTGCAGAGAAGGTGTCGCTCACACAGCCATTGTCGGTGACGACCAGCTTCACATCATGAGTGCCGGGCGTGTTGAAGATGAATCCCTGCGGGTTCTGCTGCGTGGATGACCCCGGAAATCCTACGGGGCCGAAATTCCAATAGAAGGTGGCTGTGGGGCCATAGAATCCGCCTGCATCCAGGCTGAAGGAATTGACATTGAAGCACAGTCCCTGCGGCACTTCAAATTCTGCCGTGGGCTTGGCATATACGGTCACGAAAACAGTGTCCTTGCTCAGGCATCCCTGCTCGTTGGCGGTGAGGATGAGCGGCATGCTCACAGTAGTATGGCTGCTGTTCACCGCAATGGTCGATGTCGCTGCGGCATCGGGGTTCGTCACAGCGTTGGCAGGGCTCCAAGAGTAGGTGACACCTGTCTGTGACGGAGAACCGATGTCCACCATTTCACCGGGACACACGGCATGGTCCGTTCCAGCATCTACGGGAGGGTTGTCCAATATCTCCACCTGGCGTGTCTCGGTGGTGGAGACGCACCCGCCCCAGGCCACGGTGAGCACTACATCATAAACACCCGCCTGCTGCCACATCACCGCGATGGGGCCGATGCCATTGCCATTGGTCACCGTGCCTCCGTCAAAGTTCCATTGGAACTGGGCCGAGGCATCGGCATTGCCTGTGTAGGTGACGATGATGGGCTTGCCCACGCAGCCATAGGCCGGAACAATGAATTCTGAAGTTGGCGGAGGAGTGAGGTTCACCTGCACCGCATCGCTGTTCTGGCAGCCGTCATTCCGCGTAACGGTGACAGTGTATTGCGTGTCCTGCGCAGGCGCGCACATCGGGTTGGCGATGTTCGGGTTCGAGAGCCCAGTGGTCGGACTCCAAGAGTAGCTCACATTGGGCGTGTTGCTCGATGCGTTCAACAGCACACTTCCTCCGATGCAAACACCGACATCATTGCCTGCGAATGCCGATGGGCCACCGTCCACTCCCACACTCACACTCGCAGTGGCGGGGCTTGAATTACAATTGTCATTGACAGTGACGGTATAGACAGTTGAAACGGTCGGGGCGGGGGCGATGTCCGGATCCGTGCCCATCCCATTGTCCCACTGATAGGTATAGAGTCCTCCGCCCCCAACGCCCTGTGCCCAGACAATTGCATTGCCTGTACAGATGGTGGTGTCGTTGCTGGTCTGAATGGTGATGGGCACCAGATCGGCAATGAAGATCTGGAATGTGTCGGTGGTGCCGCAGGTGGAGTTGATGAACACGAACTCGATGTATTCGTTCTGCTCCGCCACGTTGTCGTTGGGCGCAGTGATTGTGAATGACACGGAACTCTGACCCGCAGGAATGGTTATCGTGCTGTCGGCATTGAAGATGGTGATGTCATTGTAGTCCACACCGGGGGTGGCCGTTGAGTTCGAGATCCAGATGGGCACGTTCATTGCCTGCTGTGTGGGCGGGCCGTTCAAGGTGAGTGTGATGACAGCATTACCGCATCCCTCATAGACGAAATTGTCGCCAGTGGCAGTGCTGGTCTCCACGCTCACGTTTCCAGTGGTCAGACTGTTCTCCTGAATGAAACAGCCTGAGTCATAGATACCGTCACCACCGTCCGATATCATGAGGCGCAGGGTGTAGGTCTCTCCGCAGAGAACCTCCGACTCTGCGGTCATGGTCACCGTCAGTCCATCAAAGCTGACCACCTGATCTGCTCCGTTGTCCAGATAGTAGGTCGCTGTTCCGCATCCTTGGTCATTGACCGAGTTGATGGAGACAGGTGTGTTAGTGCCCGGAATCAGCGCGATATTGGTCTGTGGCATCGGCACCGATACTCCCGTGATGGTGAAGGCGAACATGTCATTGAAGCCCTGACACACGAATTCAGGATATTCCTCTGAGCCGAATACGTAATTGAACTGGATGAGGTCGGCATTGGGAACGAAGTCGAATTGCAGTACCACCGCGTCCCAAGATGTCACTCCTGCCTGTGCCTCAAGGAATGGATGGCCCGGTTGTCCGTGGTTGTTTGAAGTGAATGCTCCGGCATTTCCGGGAATCTGAGTGACAAGACCGCTGGAAAGCACCACCCCGCTTGTCAGTCCGAGATTGGTGGGATTGCCTCCATTGACGAATGCCCCCACGGCCTGTGGCGATCCCGTGATGCTCGCATTGCTCACCACCACACCGGCACCCGCAATGATCTCTGCCAACTGCTGCGCGGTCTGCCCTGTGGTGACAGCGAGCTGCGCCTTCCCTACGAACGGGACTGCCATCGTCATCAATAAAAGGATCGGGGAAAGGAATTTTTTCAAAGCGAAGGGCAGAACGGTCGCAAATTTAACGAAAGCGTATCGGGTTCTTAATGTACCAAGGTGACGCTTCCTATGTATTCAAAGGGTTCTCCTTCTATCGACTGGAATGTGACCCTGTAGGCATAGACGCCTTTCACCACTTCCGGGTTGCCTGAGTGCTGCACAGTACCATCCCACCATTCACGGTGATCCTCACTGTAGAACATCTGTTGGCCCCAACGGTTGAAGACCCACATCCTGTAGTTCTTCACGCCCATGGCGACAGGCCCCCAAGTGTCGTTGCGCGGATTGCCATAAGGGGTGAACGCATTGGGCAGCCAGAACCTGAACTCCGGACGGACCCTCAGAAATGCCGTGTCGGTGGCCGTGCAGCCCAGATCGTTCACCAAGTGAAGCACCGGATAGTAGTTGCCTGTGTCGGCATAGGTGTACTGAAAATCGCAACCTGCAATGTCAGCCGACAGTGTGTTGCCATCGTCCGGATCAATGTCGCACAGCACGGCATTGACAGAAGAACCATTGAATGAGAAATAGGGGTTGAAGATGCTCTGTGTGTCGGGTTCCACGGTCAGTTCTCCCGATGGTACGGGATGAACTGTCACATCCAACGGGGCCGACACTGAAACAGTGTCGATGCAGCCGCTTGTTGTCCAGACCGTGAGGGTGATGTCATAGCTCCCTGTCTCCGTGAAAACGAAGGTGGGGCCGGCCACGAATGAAGTTTCGCCATTCCCGAAATCCCAAAGGCGCTGATGGCCTGTGGCGGAATATGATTGGTCTGTGAATTGAACGGCCAACGGTGGGCAACCGATGTGCGGTCCCGGGTCGAACAGGGCCTGTGGCCTTGGGTAGGTGCTGATGACCGATTCATCAGAATCGGAGCAGATGGCCTGTGTGATGGTGAGGCTCACCGTGTATTCGCCTACACCATTGAACACTATGCCCACAGGATCCTGATCGGTGGAGGTGGCCGGTTGGGCATCTTCAAATTCCCAGAGGAATGTTGCCCCCGTGCCGAACTGGCCATCTGCAGTGAAGTTGAACGCATTGGCATCGGCACACTGCCCGTCCAATGGAGGAATGAGTGCGATGACCGGGTCGTAGATGAGAATAGGCCTTACGGTGGTGTCGGCACAGGGCAGTCCTGGATTGGCGATGAGGGTCACATTGAACCAGCCGGTGTCGGGGAAGATGTATGTTGGGAAGGTCTCGCTCGAAGGTATGTTCTGCACCGAGTCCGCACCGAAATCCCATTCGAAATAGGTGGCGTTGATGCTATTGTTGCCGAAAGTGACCTCTCGTCCTGTGCATGGGTCGTGAAATGCTTCTGGAACGGGGATCACTGCGGCCACAAAGCTCATGCAGCTCACTACGTTGAATTGGAAATCGCGTGTGTTCACACTAATGAGCTGTCCGTTGCGGTATTCCTCGGCACACACCCCGACCACATACTGCCCCTGCTGCATAGGAGTCCCGGTGAGCAGGCCTGTCGATGGGTCGATGCTCAGTGGTGGTGCGGCATTCATGGGTGATGCAGATGAATATCCTGCGCCCCAGGTCACAAGTGAGTATGGAGGCGGGGCGGACGGGTTGGGCGCGGGGTCGGCCTGCGAACCACCGATGTAAGGTGCGCAGAGCGAGTAAACGATGACATCGCCATCGGGGTCGGTGGCCGAGTGGTCGAATATCAACGGGTCGCCAGCGCAGAGCGCAATGGGAGGGAAAGCATTGAACCGGGGGTTCGAATTGCACGAATTGAGCGCAGCCTCGGTGATATGAATGTATGAGGTTGCACCTTGCGACCCCGGATTCACCAGATTGACAATGGTGCCGTTGCGGCAGCAGCGCTGATAGCCTATGTGATAGCCACCGCTGAGGAATGGGAGTGTGACGGTGGTCTCATAGACCGCCTCTTCCACACAGATGTTGGGAGGGGCCTGAAGACAGGGATTATTGATGACCACAGGCATCTGCACCGAACCGTTGTGGTAGATCTGAAGGTCGGTGACTATGCCTCCGCTGCTGTTGAAAACAGTGACATTGGCAGGACTGTCGAATGGCGCCTCGCCTATCAGGCAGTCGCGATAGACCTTGAGCGTGATGCGGTACTGGCTGTTGCCAAGGCAGGTGTAGAAGATCTCACTGCCCACGATATGCGTGGCCGTTGCCCAGACGGGCAGCAGCAAAACTGCAAAGCATGTGATCAGTTTTTTCACAGTTCCCCATCAGTCCGGCAATACCATCACAGTCCCCTCCTTCAGCACATTCATCCCTGCGAAAGGGCGCACTTCTATTTTCCAAAGATATAGGCCACGGGGCACCAATTCTCCATTGAGGGTGCCGTCCCATGCATCGGCATCATAATGCACGCCCCGATGGATCTGCTGTCCCCATCTCGTGTAGATGCTCAGCACATAGCCTTGGTACGCCTCTCCTGTCATTCCGAAAAGGTCATTGAGGCCATCACCATTGGGAGTGAAACTGCTCGGCACATACACTTGCATGGGCGGATAGGACTTCACCTGTATGCTTGAATCGGACTCGCAGCCGTTGACATTCACAGCAGTGAGGGTCACGGTATATTCGCCTTCCTCAGTGTAGGTGTGGCGCACACGCGGCTCATTGTCCGATGCTCCGTCCCCGAAATCCCAATGAACCGTCTGTGTGCCTGGCGAGGTATTGGTGAACAGATAGGAGTCCTGACGCTCGTGCTCGGCCGTGAACGTGGCCTGAAAATCATCGACACGGATGATGGCCGAGTCTGAAGCTGCGAATCCGCAACTGTCCGTTACCTGCACCCAGACCGGGGTCTCCACCGTTGGGCTGGCGATATAGCTGGACGTGTTCTCGCCTGAATCCCATTGATAGGTGATGGTGCCTGCCCCGCCCGTGACCACGGCCGTCACTTCCGTATCGCCCCCGTTGCATATCTGTGCATCGGCCACACTCACTGCCACGGGCACATAGCCGTTCATCGTGACATTGGTGGATGCCGAAGCGGTGAAGCCGCACTGGTCCGCCACGGTAACCGTGTAGTTGGTGGTTGTGAGGGGTGATACGGTGATGTTGGTGCCCGTTTCGCCCGGCATGCCGCTCCAAGTGTAGGTGAACGGGGGATAGCCGCCTGTCACATCGGTCATGATGTTGTAATCCACCGGGCAGAAGAAGCTTGCCGCAGGCGAACTGACCACTGTGGGCCTGAGCGCGTCCAAGATGGTGAAGCTGACCTCCTGAAGCGGGCCGGTTGCGCAGGGGTTGACATCCAACATGGAGATGGTCACCGATTCAACGTTTTCCGCAACGCCATCCTCCAATATCATAATGGTCACATTCACCGTGCCCTGCCCGGCCGCGAAGGTGATGCTGCTGCCGATGCCCGAATAGTCGGCCCCCGGTGTGGCAGTCCCGGTGAGGGAGATGTCCACGGTGAGCGGATTGTCGAACGGTGCCGAACGTTCGAACGAGAGCGACAGTTGACTGCACCCCTCCACCAGTTCAAGACCTGTGGCCGATGCAGAGAAATTGGTGCTCGGCTCCACATTCACGGTCGGGCTGCTGAAACTGCCTGCTTCCAAGAACACCGCGCTGTCATACAGCCCATCGCCCGCATCGGCAATGGCCAGTTTGATGTGATAGGTTTCGCAGGGTGTGAGGATCGCGATGGCCGTGAACACGGTGGTGAAGCCATTGTACTCGACCGTCTGCCCGGGAGGATTCTCATTGTCGATGTAATACTGGGCGTTCACATTGGCATTCACGTTGTCGATGGCCACTGGCGTTGCAGTGCCGGGAATCAGGGCGATATTCTGCTCACCGCTGAGGCCCGGGCCGCTGATGAGGAAGGCGAACACATCGTTCACATCGGCACCCACATAGGTCATATACTCGTTGGATGCGAACTTGTAGCGGAACCTGATGGTGTCGGACGAAGGCACGAAATCGAATTCGAGAATGGCCGCATCCTTGGTGCCTGCTGGGGAACCCGATATGATCGCAAGGGCGGGGTAGCCCGGCCTATTGAAATCCGTTCCCTGATCGCTGAACGGGGTTTCATTGGGACCGACAGCATCGGTGACCAGTCCTGAGGAGAGGATGACCCCATCAGAAAGCCCGATGTTGGAATTCGCCCCGTTGAAATAGCCACGTCCCTGAGCATCGCCTGTGAACTGGATGTTGCTCACCTGCACGCCCTGACCGATCAGCACATCCTCGACCAGTTGCTGTGGGCTCTGCGCGTTGTTCACCACCAGCTGGCCCAGAACGGTTCCGGTGTTCAGAACAACGGTGAGAAGTATGATAGGAAAGGAGCTGCGACCCATGGAGTGGTCTGCAAAGCTACGGAATGGCTTAGCCCGTCCCATTCGCTGTCTCCGAGCGCAAACGCTACATTTGGCGGCCTCAAACAACAAGCGCATGGACATTGCAAAAGTGAACGGATACATTGATGCCAACAGGGAACGTTTCCTCGCAGAACTTTTCGACCTGCTGCGCAAACCATCGGTGAGTGCCGACCCGGCCTACGCCAAGGACGTGCATGCAACGGCCGCGTTGCTTGCCACACATCTCACCGGGCTGGGCATCGACAATGTGGAGACCTGCCCGACCAAAGGCTTCCCGATCGTCTATGGGGAGAAGGTCATCGACCCTTCGCTGCCCACGGTGCTGGTCTATGGCCACTATGATGTGCAGCCTGCCGACCCCATCGACCTGTGGACATCGCCTCCCTTCGAGCCGGTGATCAAGGACGGGAAGATCTATGCCCGTGGCGCGTGTGACGACAAAGGGCAGATGTTCATGCACGTGAAGGCCGTGGAGCTGATGATGCGCACCGAGGGCCTGCCCTGCAATGTCAAGTTCATGATCGAAGGGGAGGAAGAGGTGGGTTCTGACAATCTGGGCGATTTTGTGAAGGCCAACAAGCAACGCCTCAAGGCCGATCTGGTGCTCATTTCCGACACGTCCATGCTGGCCAACGATGTGCCATCCATCACGGTGGGCCTGCGCGGTCTGAGCTATCTGCAGGTGGAAGTGACAGGCCCGAACCGCGACCTCCACAGCGGGGTCTATGGAGGTGCGGTGGCCAATCCCATCAACACGCTCTGCCAGATGGTGGCCTCGCTGCACGATGCCGACAAGCGCATCACCATACCGGGCTTCTATGATGGCATCATCCCTGTCACTGCGCAGGAGCGGGCAGAGATGGCCAAGGCGCCCTTCGATGAGCAGGAATACATGCGCGACCTCGACATGAATGCGGTGGAGGGCGAAGCAGGCTACCTCACCATGGAGCGCTGCACCATCCGCCCCACGCTGGACCTCAACGGCATCTGGGGCGGCTACATAGGTGAGGGTGCCAAGACGGTGCTTCCGTCCAAGGCATACGCCAAGCTCTCGTGCCGCCTTGTGCCGGGCCAGCTTCCCGACAACATCACCCGTCTTGTGAAGGAGCATCTGGAGCGCATAGCCCCGCCATCGGTGAAAGTGAAGGTGACGCCTCACCATGGCGGCATGCCCTATCTCACCCCGACCGATTTCGCGGGCTATCGCGCTGCGCACCGCGCCATGCAGACCACCTTCGGCAAGGCCCCGTTGCCTGCCCGTGGGGGTGGCAGCATCCCTATCGTGGCGTTGTTCGAGGAGGAGCTGGGCCTCAAGTCGGTGCTCATGGGCTTCGGTCTTGACAGCGATGCCATCCACTCGCCCAACGAGCACTATGGGGTGTTCAACTACCTCAAGGGCATCGAGACCATCCCGTTCTTCTACCAGTATCTGGTGGAGGAGTTGGGGTGAATGGGCCAAGGTATCCCGTGAACCTTCTCTGAGCTGCGTCCACAGCATGGGAGCGCCTCTGCCGCGCGGCATCTGAGCCGCGATGGGGGCGGTGTGCCGGGACGCATGGCACCGCACAGGCGGGTTTCTTTTTCGGTGGCTGGCTTTGCGATTGAGATGGGCAGCCTGTCTGTGCGTGCAGACGCTGGAACTAAGGATTGTATAGGTCTTACTAAGGAGAACAGGGGTCTTTAGAAGGAGAACAGGGGTCTTACTAAAGAGAGCATGGGTCTTTAGAAGGAGAACTGGGGTCTTTAGAAGGAGAGCAAGGGTATTTAGAAGGATAGAAGGGGTCTTTAGAAGGAGAGCAGGGGTCTTGGGAAGGAGATCATGGGTCTTGGCATGGAGAGTATGGGTCTTAGCATGGAGAGCAGGGGTCTTGGCAAGGATAACTGGCGAGTCGGAAAACGGGTGTGTGACGCAGGAAAGCAAGACCGAGGGAATGAAATGGGCTGATATGGCAAGTTGATATTCGATAATCCCGTTTGAAAATGGAGAATATAGAATGACAGGGACGAGAAACCTATTTATATATGAGTTCTGTATGTTTGCACTGATATTTTGACGTGAACAATAGATGGTATGAGACGGATAAGCAAAAAGGAGGCTGAAAAGCTGAAGACACAGATGGGTGGAAAGCGTTCGCGGGTGCGGGCGGAGATTGAATTTTTGGAGGTGGGGGATATCATGCTGCTTGAGCGCCAGGATTGGACCCAGACGACACACGCGCCAACGCGGATTGTGCAACAGGTGGAGATTGCGTTGAAGAGGAAGTACACCTGCGAACGGCTGATCGATAGTACAGGGTGGGTGATTGAGCGGAAGGAGTAGCTGCAAGCCATTAGCTGCAAGGTCCGATTGTTGAAACCGTGGGGAAGTGGACTCAGGGATCCTTTGACAGGCGCAGGGACGATCAGTGCAACAAGCAGTTCGCTCCCGCTGGTCGGTTGGGACTGAAGGGACAGGCGGCACACCTGCTGAGTCTATTTCTTCGGGGTCAATGCCGCAGGTGTGGGTGTCATCAGCGAACCGGCCAGCATGGTGTGCTGGTAGGGGATAAGTAGGGAACGATAAGGCGGAAGACCTCGGACGAAGCGTGCCACGCACCTTACTGTCCGCGCCTGACGCGAGCTACAGCGCATGTTCAGAACTCTGTACGTCCTCTCTGAGAATATTGGAGCGCGTACAAAATTCTCTACAGCTGGAAGAACATCCCCTGTGGCACAGGCAACATCCTTTAGAGACGCCATTCGTGGCGTCTCCCGCACGCAACAGGAGATCGGTTCAGGAGATGCGCAGTGCATCGGGCAGGTAGAGACGTTGCATGCAACGTCTCTACACAGGTCAATCCCGCATCCGCAGCGTCACCGCATTCCTGTGCGCCTGCAATCCTTCCGCCTCTGCCATCGCCTCAATGGCCGGGCCTATGTGGCGGATGCCTGCCTGCGAGATGCGCTGGAACGTAACCGATTTGCAGAACGATTGCAGGTTCACCCCACTGTAGGCCCGTGCATGGCCGTTGGTGGGCAGGGTGTGGTTGGTGCCAGAGGCATAGTCGCCCGCGCTCTCGGGCGTCCAACTGCCGATGAACACCGAGCCTGCATTTACGATTCCCCGGCAATAGAATTCCTCATTCGCGCAGCAGATGATGAAATGCTCGGGGCCATATTGGTTGATGAGGTCGAGGCAGGCCGCGTCATCGTCCAGCACAATGGCCTTGGAGTGTGCCAGCGCCCCGGCCGCGATGTCCTTGCGGGGCAGTTGGGCCAGTTGCAGGGCCAGTTCGTGGGCCACGCGGGCGGGCAGGTCGGCATGGGTGGTCACCAGCAGCACCTGGCTGTCGGTGCCGTGCTCGGCCTGCGAGAGGAGGTCTGAGGCGACAAAGGCCGCGTTGGCAGTCCCGTCTGCCATCACCAGCAGTTCAGATGGCCCGGCAGGCATGTCGATGGCCACGCCCAGCCGCTGGGCATGTTGCTTGGCGGCCGTGACGAACTGGTTGCCCGGCCCGAATATCTTGTACACCGCAGGTACCGTCTCCGTGCCGATGCTCAGGGCCGCGATGGCCTGCACCCCGCCCGCAGCGATCACATGGTCTATCCCCAGCAGATGGGCGCAATAGAGAATGGCCGGGTGAATTCGGCCCTGTCGGTCGGGCGGTGAGCACAGCACAATCTCGTTGCATCCGGCCAGCTTGGCGGGAATGCCCAGCATCAGCACTGTGGAGAACAGCGGAGCAGTGCCGCCCGGGATGTAGATGCCCACACGCTCGATGGGCCGCTCCTCGCGCCAGCATTCCACGCCCGGGGCGGTCTCGATGATGGTGGGAACCAACCGCTGCGCAGCATGGAACCGCTCGATGTTCTGCTTTGCCAGTGCGATGGCCGCCTTCAGCGCATCGGGAATGTGCGCACCCGCTTGGGCCAGGGTGTCGGCATCGACCCGCAGCTGCGCGGGCCGCACCTTGTCGAACTGCTCGGTGAAACGCAGCACGGCCGCATCGCCCTCTGCCTTCACCGCTCCGAACACCTCATGCAACAGCGCATCGAGGTCGGCAGCGGGCCGCTCGGGCCTTGCCAGCAGTTGTGGCCAGGTGTCGCGGTCGGGTCTGATATGCAGTTTCATCATCGGTATGAGCACTTTTCGCTTGGGCCTTGCGCCTTTTCCATTCAATACTTCCCGAAACCAGCGGTCAACGTATAATTGATATTGGTGGATGTGTCGCGCTGGGAGTAGGTCATGGTCATCGCGGTCCCGGAGATGTTCAGAAGGTCATAGACCAGCGTGTCCTCGGCCATCCAAACGGTCAGCATGTCCTCGTTTGCCGAAAGCAGCCAGTTGCCCTGCTTGGTCTGCGGGTCTGATGGGAACTCCTTGGTAGGCCCCTCATCGGTGATGAAAGTGCCATTGGCAATGAACTCAAGGATGTTGTCCTTGTCATATTCATAAAGCTGGCTGTAGTAGTCTGTGATGACCACACCACTCACGATCACTCCGGGGTTGATGGTGAGGGTGCTCATCTGCCAACGGCCATCGGTGAGCATTTCGGTGGTGGTGGGGTCTTCGGTGCAGGCACTGAAACCGAGCAGCAGCGCAAAGGCTAAGAGAATCGTCTGGCTTTTCATGTTGAGGATTTGAGGCAAAAGTAACTGGCAACAGGAATTCGCTGCGAAATGCAGAGAAGGGGCCTTGCAAAATCGCACATCGGTTTGACAATGTGGTCATGGGCAATTAACTTCGTCCTGCCGAACATCCCCGAACATCCGCCCATGAACCCCAACTACATCCTCCTTGCCATTCCGTTCTTTCTGCTCACTGTGGTGGGCGAGTGGCTTCACAACTATCTCAAGCATCGTGGCAAGGATTTCGACTTTGCCGACAGCATCACCAACCTCAATCTGGGGATCGGCAGTCAGGCGATCGGGGCACTGACCAAGGCCGGTCTGCTGATGGGCTATGATTATCTGAGCACCAACTTTGCGTTCTGGCATCTGGAATTCTCACTGCTGAACTTTCTGCTATGTGTCGTTGTCTTTGACTACATCTACTATTGGGCGCACCGTTGGGGCCACGAGTGGAACATCTTCTGGGGCGCGCACATCGTACACCATCAGAGTCAGGAGTATAACCTCACTGTGGCATTGCGCCAGAGCTGGTTTCATAATTTCCTTGCCTTTCCGCTATTCCTGCCCATCCCATTCATGGGTTTTGACACGCTCACTTTTGCCGCTGCAGCGGGCATCGTCACGCTCTATCAGTATTGGATCCACACCAAGCTCATCAAGAACATGGGCTGGTTCGAATACATATTCAATTCACCGAGCCATCATAGGGTGCATCACGCCACCAATGCCAAGTATCTCGATAAGAATTACGCGGCCACATTCATCCTTTGGGACCGCATCCATGGCACTTTCATGGCTGAGGCCGAAGAGCCCACTTATGGCATCACCACTCCTTTCAACAGCTGGAATCCGGTGTGGGCCAACTTCCATTTCTATAGGGAAATGTGGGAGGGAAGCAAAAGGTTGAAGCCGTTGCACGAGAAGCTTGCGCTCATCTTCCGAGGGCCGGAATATCTTGGCCGTGTCTTGGGACAGGTGAAGGACAATGCTGGCGAGCATGTGCCCGAACCCAAGTTCCGTACCGAGACCCCGAAGCACCTGATGGTGTATGTGGGCCTCCAATTCCTGCTGCTCACCTACTTTCTGGTGGCCTACATGAGTCAGCTCGAAGAGCTTTCGCTGTTCTATAGGTTGGCGTTCTTCTTCCTCATCTGCCTCAGCACGCTGTCTGTCGGTGCCATTTTGGAGAACAAGAGCTGGTTCTATATCGTGGAGATAGCACGGTTCCTGATGTTTCTGGTCATCTACAACCTTTGCTACTACACCTATTTTCAGGACTGGTTCACCTACAGCTTCCCATTCTCCATTGCCATCTCAGTCCTTTTCACAGGATGGATGCTGGCCGACCTGTATGTGCGCAGGCTGCGGCCGAGGCTGCAGCGTCATTGAATGCCGGCAGTCTTTTCAGCCGCGCACCAGCGTACCCAGTTCTTCTCCTGAGAGCAGCTTGGCCAGATTGCCGCCCTTGTCCATGTTGAAGACGATGATGGGCAGACTGTTCTCGTGGCAGAGGGTGAATGCGGTCATGTCCATCACTTGGATTCCCCGCTCGAAGATCTCCTTGAACGAGATGCTGTCGAATTTCTCGGCCGAAGGATCCTTCTCCGGATCGGACGTATAGATACCGTCCACCCGGGTCCCCTTAAGGATCACATCCGCCTCGATTTCAATGGCCCGGAGCGATGCTGCCGAGTCGGTGGTGAAATAGGGGTTGCCTGTTCCTGCCCCGAAGATGACCACACGTCCCTTCTCCAGATGGCGCACCGCACGTCTGCGGATGAAAGGTTCGGCCACTTCCTCCATCTTGATGGCAGACATCAGGCGGGTCTGTACGCCCAGCACCTCCAAGGCCGACTGAAGGGCCATGCTGTTGATCATGGTGGCGAGCATGCCCATGTAATCGCCCTGCACACGGTCCATGCCGCCCTCTGCCGCCTGAATTCCACGGAAGATGTTGCCTCCACCGATCACTATGGCAACTTGGATACCTCCATCAACCACTTCCTTGATTTCGCGGGCATATTGGCCCAGACGGTCGTGGTCTATTCCGAACTGCTTGTCGCCCATCAGCGATTCACCGCTGAGCTTGAGAAGGATGCGATTGTATTTCATGGTTGCAAGTTGAGACTTTTGGATAAGAAAAAGGGGACCGAGGCCCCCTTTTATCAAATGATCTGAAATCAGTTCAGCGAGAACCGTTTGAAATCCGTCACGGTCAGTTCCTTATCGTTCTTGCTGAGATATTCCTTCACGCTGATCTTGCCGTCCTTCACAAAGACCTGCTCCAACAGTGTGCTCTCTTTGAAGAACTTGTTGAGGCGTCCCACAGCGATCTTCTCGGCCATGTCCTCTGGTTTCCCTTCCTGAATGGCAAGTTCCTTCCCAATCTCTATCTCTTTGTCGATCACCGACTGTGGAACAGTGTCCTTGTTCAGGGCCACGGGTGCCATGGCGGCCACCTGCATAGCAACGTCCTTGGCGGCCGACTCGAAGTCACCGCCTTTGTTCAGACCTACGATTGAACCGACCTTGTTGCCGGGGTGATTATAGGCGACCACCGTGGCTGCTTTCACATATTCCAACGCGCGGATCTCCACTTTCTCACCGGTCTTACCACTGAGGTCTGTAACGGCCTCAGCCACTGTGGCCGTGCCATAGGGCAGTGCGGACAGTGCTTCCGCAGATGCTGGCTGTTTGTCAAGTGCAAGGTTCAGAAGTTCGTTGGCGAATGAGACGAAGCTGTCGGTCTTTGCCACGAAGTCCGTCTCGCAGTTGAGCACCACTATGGCGGCCACTCCGTTTTTGGCACCGCCCAGCACCACACCCTCACGGGCATCGCGGTCAGAGCGCTTTGCAGCGATCTTCTGTCCCTGCTTGCGCAGCACGTCCACAGCGATGTCCATATCGCCATTGGCCTCTACGAGTGCTTTCTTGCAGTCCATCATTCCTGCGCCAGTCTGCTTGCGCAATTCATTCACCTGTGATGCTGAAATCTGTGTCATTGATTGTAATTGATGTGATTGTTGTTGTAATGGTCGTTTGCCCTCGGGCGGTCAATGAAAAAAGGCCGGCCTCACAGAGAAGTCGGCCTTTTTCCAGAATGTGATTCGGAAAATTCTCAGGCTTCAGCGTTCTCCTCGGTGCTGGCTTCAACAGCATCCTGCTGATCGTCCTTGCCGCTGTCCTTACCTGATTTGCGTTCGGCAAGACCTTCGGCAATGGCATCGGTTATCGCTCTCACGATCACTTCGATAGCGCTTGCTGCATCATCGTTGCCAGGGATTGCGAAATCAACTTCCTTCGGGTTACCGTTGGTGTCAACGATGGCCAAGGTAGGGATGCCGAGTTTCTGTGCTTCATTCACAGCAATGTGCTCTTTCACGATGTCAACGATGAAGATGGCCGAGGGCAGACGTGTGAGGTCGGCCACAGAACCGAGGTTCTTTTCCAGCTTCTCACGCTGACGGGTCACCATAAGGCGCTCGCGCTTGTTCATGGTCTCGAAAGTTCCATCGGTCTTCATCTTGTCGATGGAGTCCATCTTACGCACCGCTTTGCGGATGGTGGCGAAGTTGGTGAGCATTCCGCCCGGCCAACGCTCGGTCACATAAGGCATGTTCACACGTTGTGACTCGCTTGCCACAATGGCCTGAGCCTGCTTTTTGGTGGCCACGAAAAGGATTTTCTTTCCTGCACGTGCCATGCTGCGGGCTGCAGCGCACGCCTCTTCCAACTTGACGGCTGTCTTGTTGAGGTCGATGATGTGCGTCCCGTTCTTCTCCATGAAGATGTACGGGGCCATTGCCGGATTCCATTTGCGCTTGAGGTGTCCGAAGTGAACACCGGCCTCAAGGAGTTGCGATACTGTAGGTTGAGCCATTCTTTGCTTGTGAATAGAGTTGCTGTTGCAGTGCGATCAACGCTTACTGAACTGGAATTTCTTACGTGCCTTCTTCTGACCGAACTTCTTACGTTCCACCATGCGGGCATCGCGGGTCATCAGACCTTCGGCACGCAGGGCAGGCTTGCTTTCAGCATTGAGCTTCACCAGGGCACGTGAGATGCCCAACGAAATAGCCTCTGCCTGACCGGTGATACCGCCACCGTCCACGTTGACGACAACGTCATACTGGCCATCAACTGAAAGGACTTTGAACGGGCGCATCACTGCGCTTTGAAGCATGAGCGTGGGAAAATACTCCTTCACATCACGCTTGTTTACAATGATGCCGCCTTTGCCGGGCTTGAGATAGACGCGGGCCACCGCTGTCTTTCTTCTTCCAAGTGCATTGATAATTTCCATCAGGAGGATGTTGTGATCAGTTCAGGGAAATGGTACGTGGTTTCTGCGCCTCATGCGGATGCTCAGCAGCAGCATAAGCGTGCAGGTTATTGAAAAGGGCACTTCCCAAGCGGTTCTTGGGCAGCATGCCTTTCACAGCCTTTTCCACCAGTCCGGCAGGGTGCTTTGCAAGCACCTGCGCTACCGAACGGCTGCGTTGACCACCGGGATAGTTGGTGTAGTGGATGTATTCTTTGGTCTCGCGCTTGTTGCCAGTGAGTGCCACCTTGTCAGCATTGAGAACGATGACATTGTCACCGCAATCCACGTGCGGGGTGAAATTCACTTTGTTCTTTCCGCGCAGATAGTAGGCCACGGTAGAGGCCAAACGGCCCAATGGAAGATTCTCTGCATCAATGACCACCCACTCTTTGGTGGTGGTGGCCTTGTTGGCAGAAATGGTCTTGAAGCTCGGTGCTTTCAGTGTTGCCATCTTACTCAGGTGATTCTGACGATATGTTGTCCCCAATTTTGGGGCTGCGAAGGTAAGCAGGTTTTTGAGAAATCAACACGTGGGTGTGAAAATCTGTGCAAAAGGGTTTTCAACACTGTTTTTCCTCTGCTGGGCACACGAATCGCGATGCTGCGGCCACTGATTGATTTGTTCGGTGGGCGCATGAGGGGCATCCGCTGAATCGGGTCTGCGGACCTCAAGCGTGCAGCATGTCGGCTTCCTTCGCCCAATTATCATGGCGATTTCCGTTCGTTGTTCCGTTCGTTGAAATGGGATGAAAGAATTGAAGGCCAAATTTTTGAGAATCCCTCCTCACCTGAGGATTCCGGTCGTGGTTCCGGTTATGGAATAAATCGCCTCACTCCCACTCAATAGTCGCTGGCGGCTTGCTGCTGATGTCGTACACCACGCGATTGATGCCCCGCACCTTGTTGATGATGCGATTGCTCACCGTGCCGAGGAACTCGTAAGGCAAGTGGCACCAGTCGGCAGTCATGCCATCGCGTGAGGTGACGGCTCGCAGGGCCACAGCATTCTCGTACGTGCGCTCATCGCCCATCACGCCCACGCTGTTCACAGGGAGGAAGATGGCGCCTGCCTGCCACACATCGTCATAGAGGTCGAATTCGCGCAGCGCAGAAATGAAGATGTGATCCACCTCTTGCAGGATGCGCACCTTCTCTTCAGTGATGTCGCCCAATATGCGGATGGCAAGCCCAGGCCCGGGGAACGGGTGACGGCCCAGCAATCTTTCAGGCAGACCGAGGTATTTGCCCACTTCGCGCACTTCATCCTTGAAGAGCGTTTTGAGCGGTTCCACCACTTTCAGTTTCATGAAGTCGGGCAGGCCGCCCACGTTGTGGTGGCTCTTGATGGTGGCCGATGGACCTTTCACGGACACAGACTCGATGATGTCGGGATAGATGGTGCCCTGCGCCAGCCATTTCACATCCTGAATGGCATGCGCCTCGCGGTCGAACACCTCGATGAACACCCTGCCGATGATCTTGCGCTTGGTCTCCGGGTCCGATTCGCCTTTCAGCGCATCAAGGAAATGCTTCTTAGCATCAACGCCTTTCACGTTCAATCCAAGACCTTGGTAGGTTTCGAGCACGGTCTCGAACTCGTCCTTGCGCAGCAGCCCGTTATCCACAAAAATGCAATAGAGATTCGGTCCGATGGCCTTGGACAGCAGCATGGCCGCCACGCTGCTATCGACCCCGCCCGAAAGGCCGAGCACCACGCGGTCGTTGCCCAATTGCTCTTTGAGCTGCGCCACGGTGCTCTCGATGAATGAGTCGGGCGTGTGGCTCCGATCGCATCCGCAGATGTTCACCACGAAATTGCGCAGCAGGGTCAGCCCATCGACCGAGTGCGTCACCTCGGGATGGAATTGGATTCCCCAGGTTTTTTCGCCCTCAAACTGGAAGGCCGCCACCTTCACATCCTTGGTACTGCCGATGATGTCACAGCCCGATGGCAGCGCGGTGATGGTATCGCCATGCGACATCCACACTGTGGAACCGCTTGGCACACCTTTCAGCAGTTCGTTCTCGTGACTCACGAATGAAAGGTCTGAGCGACCGTATTCGCGGCTGTCGCTGGCTTCCACCTTGCCTCCGTTGGCCTGAGAGAGGTATTGCGCCCCATAGCACACGCCCAAGAGCGGCAATTTTCCTCGAATGCCAGAAAGGTCTGGGGCCGGGGCCTGCGCATCGCGCACCGATGAAGGACTTCCCGAAAGGATGACCCCTCGCACCTCATCTCCGTAGCTGGGTATCTTATTATAGGGATGAATCTCGCAATAAACGTTCAACTCTCGCACCCTGCGGGCAATGAGCTGTGTGTACTGTGAACCGAAATCGAGTATCAGAATGGTCTGCATAAGGGCATGGTGAGAGATGCGTGACTTGAAGGATGTGGAACCCGGGTGAGATCGGGTCGATCGTAGTGCAATCGGATTTCCGTTTCAAACGGCAAATCCAGGTTTGCAAAAGTATCCCTTCAAATGTGGAATGTCCATCCGATCGAATCAATACATTTGATGAGTTTTTAACCAAAATCAACACAGATGAAAAAATCTCTACTTACATTTTCAATTGTCGGCCTACTCGTTCCAGCGTCTCAGGCGCAGACCCCGCTCACTACCGCAGTGGATTTTACCGTGACCACCATGGACGGTGATCAGGTGAACCTTTTCAACATCCTGGACGGTGGCAGCTATGCGGTCATTGATTTCATGGCCTACTGGTGTGGCCCATGCCTTCAAACTGCCCCTGAGTTTTCGCAGAGTTATACGACCTATGGTTGCAATACAGGGGACGTGTTCTTCATTTCCATCGAGGCCGATGGTACGGACGAACAGACGCTGGCATTTGAACAGGATGCTGGTACCGTGGGCGGTGCTCCGATCGTGAGCGGTCTTGGTGGTGGAGGCGAAGCCCCACATACCGCTTATGGCATTTCGGCATTGCCCACCATGATACTGGTCGCACCTAACCGTCAGATCGTCAATCAGGACATCTGGCCCTTCTCCGCGTCCATTATGGCTAACCTGCTCACAGCAGAAGGGCTGACAGCAAAGAGCTGCAACGTGGGCATCAATGATGTTGAGAGCGCAGGTACCGCTGTTGTGGCATTTCCGAATCCTTCAGCGGACAGGGTGAGCTTCCGTTTCGATCTCAATGGTTCGGGTCAGGCGACCATCGAGGTCTATGACATCATGGGTCAGCGTGTAAGTGTGGTGACCACAGACGGCCTTCTGGCAGGTGTCAACACCATCGAGCTGCCTGTCGATGTTCTGGCAAAAGGCCACTACTCTGCACGCATCAGTGCTGCCAACGGTTTCGTTGGCCAGACGCGTTTCAGTGTGATGCGTTGATCCCTTTCGGATCAATAGTAAAGAAGCCGTCCCGGGGACTCTACGGGACGGCTTCTCTTTTTACATTGGATGCCGAAGGTCACTTGCGTGATGTGGGCAGCCAGACCACGAAGGTGCTGCCATTGTCCCCGCTTTCGACAACTATGGTTCCGCCATGGGCCTTGACCAGCGATTTGACATAGAACAGCCCGAGTCCGAATCCTTTCACGTTGTGAACATTGCCGGTGGGCACGCGGTAGAATTTTCCGAAAATCTCCCGTTGCAACTTAGTTGGGATACCGATGCCATTGTCGCTCACCCTGATGGCAATGCCCTGTCTGATATTTCCGGTTGAGATGACGATGCGTGGCTCGTGTTTGCAGTATTTGATGGCATTGTCGAGCAGGTTTCGGATGATGTTCGAGAAATGCAATTCGTCCACACTGCTGATGGGGTCTGTTGCATTGAGTTCGAGTCCGATCGATCCCTTTCTTTCATCCAACAGGATCTGAACGCTGGCCGTAGCCTTTCGAATGAGTTGGTGCAGGTCGGCATCTACCAGATTCAGGTCGATCTCGCTCCGGTCGAACTGTGCCATTTGAAGCACTTTCTCCACTTGAAGTCGCAACCTGTCGCTCTCATCATGGATCATGCGGTAGTATCGTTGGCGTTTGGCGGCATCGGCCTCCACTGCTCCGGACATGAGCAGGTCGCTCGAAGCTGAAATGGTGGAGATGGGAGTCTTGAACTCGTGGGTCATGTTGTTGATGAAGTCGCTCTTGATCTCAGAGAGCCGCTTCTGTTTTACGATGACGGCCAATGTGTAGGCAAAGAAGGCGAACACCATCAGCAGTATGCCGGAGCTCAGCAACCATAGGCCCATTTGCCCGGACAGATAGTTCTGCTTGTCTGGAAAGTACACTCCGAAATAGTGACTGTCCGAGTCCGATCTGGGAATTTCCACCTCCGTTGGGCGCTCGTATTCCTGGCCCGACAGTGCCACGAATCCATCGAACACGAGACTGTCGGTGAAGCAGTCATATATGTTGTATTCGAAATCGGTGAGGATGTTCCTTGTGCGGAACTCGTTCTCCAGCAGGCTTTCGAGCAGGTAGGGGTGCAGGGTGTCACTGGTGGCCACCACGAAGTAATTGCGCGATAGCTTGCGCACCGGGGCCACTTCCGAACTGTCCTTGTTGATGTCTTTGATCTGAAGGCCCACTTCGCGCAAGGCAGCGGTCACGTTGTCGTCAAACTCCCGCTCGCGCAGCTCAAACGCCTTGTCCATCCAAAACAACTGCGTAAGCACCAGTCCAGCTATGGAAATGGTGGCAAGCAGAATGATGGTGCGGATGGTACGTCTAGTCATTTCATGCGAAGGTATCGCAAACATGCGTGCCGTTGAAGCAGGCCTCCCCTTGTCAGGCGCACCCCCTCGATAGATTTTTCGCACCTGAACAGCGTGGATTTTCTGAACACATTTGCCGTTCGCAGGTTTACATCCCATGCCGACCATCCTCATCACAGGCGGTTCCGGACTCATCGGAAGCACACTCATTCCCCTGTTGCGCGATGCGGGCCATCAGGTGCGCATCATCGGGCGAACTGATGGGAGAAATGCGGATGTACCGGGCTTTAAATGGGACATTCAGAAAATGACCATGGACGGGACCGCCCTCGAAGGCGTCACCCACATTATCCACCTCGCTGGGGCCGGCATTGCAGATGGCCGTTGGACTGCCGCACGAAAAGAAGAGATAGTCACCAGTCGCATGATGCCCATGAAGCTGTTGGCCGACACGCTGTCTAAGCGTGGGCAGAAACTGGATGCATTCATCACCGCATCTGGCATCGGCTATTATGGGGCGGAAACCTCTGCACATATCTTCAAGGAAGATGATGCCCCTGCCGATGATTTCCTCGGAAAGACCTGCCGACTTTGGGAGGAAGCCGTGCAGTTGTTCGATGGAATTGCGGCAAGAGAAGTGCGTGTCCGCACTGGAATTGTGCTCGATAGCAAAGGCGGGGCGCTGCCCAAACTCATGGCACCCGCCAAGCTGGGACTGGCAGCGAACCTTGGCAGCGGCAAGCAATGGACGCCTTGGATTCACATCGAGGACATCTGCCGCATCTATCTGCAAGCAGTGGAGGATACAGATTTCAAAGGGGCCTACAATGCCGTGGCCCCTGAGCACGCCACTCAGAAACAATTGCTTTCGGCAATCAGCGCGGCCATCGGTAAACCTTTCTTCCTTCCCGGTGTTCCATCAGTGGCCCTCAAGTTGGTGATGGGCGATATGTCTCAGATGCTGACAGAGGGAAGCAGGGTGTCTTGCAAGAAGTTGGAGGAGACTGGTTTTGAGTTCCAACATCCGGTTCTGAAATTGGTCTTGGAGGACTTGTTGGCATGAAGAAAATTGAAAATGGAAGATTGAGAACAGTATGCAACTGCGATGGTCTCAAGTGACAGTCGCCACGATTTTCCATTTTCGTACTCCTATTTTTCCAATACAAAAATGCTTTTGACAAGAATAGAATGCCGCCAGTTCATCCCCATCGGCCTTGACGAGGCTTGGGAGTTCTTCTCGAATCCGAGAAACCTGAAAAGGATCACTCCAGAGGAAATGAAGTTCAACATCCTGAGCGGTGGCGATGGGCCGATGTATCAAGGGATGGTGATTCAGTACACCGTCACTCCGCTGCTCGGAATCCAAATGCCGTGGGTAACGGAGATCACACATGTGGACTATCGCAAGTATTTTGTGGATGAACAGCGTTTCGGCCCTTACAGCCTTTGGCATCATCTGCACAGGTTTGAGGAAGTGACCGGTGGTGTGGTGATGACCGACATACTTCACTATCGCATACCCCTCGGACCTGTTGGTAAATTGCTGGGCATTCTGTTCATCAATAAGAAGGTGAACAGCATCTTTGACTACCGGATCAAGGTGCTTGATGAGATTTTTCCGAAGGAGAACAAGACCGTCATGAACGCAGCCTGAATCGACAATTCGGGCAGTCGCACATCCGTAATTTGACACATTCGCCCCGCAGCTGCGGGGGTTCGTAGTTCGTATCAGCAGTCAAGGTCATGGGACACTACAGCATCAAAGACCTCGAAAAACTTTCGGGCATCAAGGCGCACACCATCCGCATCTGGGAGAAGCGCTACGGGCTGATCGTTCCTGACCGTACCGACACCAATATCCGGACATACTCTGATGATGAGCTGAAGAAACTGCTCAACGTTTCTATTCTGAACAGTCACGGCATCAAGATCTCCAAAATTGCCAACCTGCGGCCCGAGGATATGAACCTGGAGCTGAACAGGATTCTGGACACCGACACCAAGTATGAGTCTCATATCGACAGTCTGGTGGTGGCCATGGTGGACCTGGACCGCAGAAGGTTCGAGAAGATCCTGGCCGACTGCAACCTGAGAATGGGCTTCGAGGATACGTGCATCCGCATTCTATATCCGTTCCTGCAGAAGGTGGGGCTCATGTGGCAGACCAATGCCATCAATCCTGCGCAGGAACATTTTATCAGCAACCTCATCCGTCAAAAGCTTTTTGTAGCCATTGATGAACTCTATGACCCCGATCCGGACAACAGGCCCAAGGTGGTGATGGCCTTGCCCGAAGGCGAGATGCACGAGCTGGGACTGCTGTTCTACCGTTATCTCATGGAGCGCAGGGGTTTCAATACCATCTATCTTGGACAGAGCGTGCCATTCGAGGACCTCGTACAGACCGTTCAGGCACACCGTGCAGATTATATGGTCACAGCCTTTGTGGCATGTGTGGGCACAGAGAGCATCTCTGACTATGTTGAAAGTATTGCCTCGCGTCTGCCTACCGTGCATGTCATTGCCACAGGCGGACAGGTAGGGCAGATGGCCTCTGATGATGTGGACAGGGTGGACTATTGTTCTTCGGTGTCTGCGTTCATAAGCCTCATTGAGGGGTTGAGAGACCGGTCCTGACCGCTTTCTTCTACCTGTAAAGTCCCGTTCGGCCTGGCTGTTCGGGACTTTCTGCATCTGTTTCTCAGCCATAGTGGAAGTCCGCTGGTCGGTGGACGGACAGGCCGCACTTGCACGGACCGGAATAGTTCAATAAAGAGGATTGCACGGTGAACAAGGACCTCTCATTTCGTTGAATCGAAGGATTAATGTTTAATAGAGAGAATTATGTAATAAACAAAAAGATCAGTCAATAAAAATAGTCTTTACATTTGTTCCATCAATTAAACAAAAGACTAAACAAAAACATGTCTGCACTTACCTTCAACGACCGACTGATCAAAATGAGCGATGTGCTTGAATACTTCGCCCTAAGTCTGACCAAGGACAAGGAGCAAGCGCAGGATCTCCTGCAGGAGACCCTGCTCAAAGCGCTCACCTACAAGGACAAGTTCGCACCCGACACCAACCTCAAGGCTTGGCTTCACACCATCATGAAGAACACCTTCATCAACGACTATCGCAAGAACATGCGCGCCCGTGTAGTGGTCACCACCAAGGACAACATCGAGGTGCTGGACTTTGTGCCGGCCACCACATTTGCCGCTCCGGACAGCTCCATCAGCCACAAGGAAATACTGCAATTCGTCAACAAGTTGAGCGATGCCTATCGCGTGCCGTTCGTGATGCATTTCAGTGGCTACAAGTACAAGGAGATTGCTGAACAGCTCAACATTCCGATCGGGACTGTCAAAAGCCGCATCTATCTTGCTAAGCAGACATTGATGCCGAATTTGAGGGGAATCAGGGAGTGACGCATGGCTTGCGTACTTCCAGTCCGTAAATTCGTGACTGTTCAAAGTCTGAATCAGATCAATGGAAGAGCAGGTCGTTCTGGTGGATGGAGAGGACAATGTCCTCGGCACGATGGGCAAGATGCAGGCGCACCGCGAAGGCGTGCTTCACAGGGCGGTCTCGGTTTTCATAATGAATGGAAATGGAGAGATGCTTTTGCAGAAACGTGCGCTGTCCAAGTATCACAGTCCGGGCCTTTGGACCAACACCTGCTGCACGCATCCGCGACCAGATGAGGGCTATGCCGATTGCGCAGAACGCAGACTGAAAGAGGAGATGGGCTTCAGCTGCACACTTGTCCCTGCCTTTGCGTTCATCTATGAAGGAGATGTGGAGAATGGTCTCATGGAACATGAACTTGACCATGTTTTCTTGGGATGGTATGATGGTCCTGTCAATCCCGACCCTATCGAAGTGGAAGATCGTACCTTTGCACCGTTGGATGAAATCTCGGCACGTCTGAAAGACAGCCCACAGGAGTTCACCATCTGGTTCCGTGCTATCTTCGAAAGGGTCAGCGGGCACCTGTCAGGAATGGAATCCCACAAAAAGGGAGGAGTATAATGAAGGTCACAGTCCACCGAAAGGCCCACTTCAATGCGGCACACCGTCTTCACAATCCAAGCTGGTCGGCAGCGCAGAACACTGAGGTGTTCGGCAAATGCAACAACCCGAACTATCACGGCCACAACTATGGTGTGACGGTCAGCGTGCGCGGTGAGATCGACCCCGGGACCGGCTATGTCATCGACATGAAGGTGCTGAAACAATTGATACGCACCCATGTTGAGGAACCGTTCGATCACCGCAACCTCAACCTCGACACTGAGGAATTCAAGAATGTAAACCCCACGGCCGAGAACATCGCGGTGGTCATCTGGCACAAGCTGCGACCCCATTTGAACGATGCCTTGGAACTTAAAATCACCCTACATGAAACTGAACGGAACTCCGTTGAATTTGACGGACATTGAAGTAGAGCGCATTGAGGAGATCGGAGACAGCCATGCCTCCGCAAATCTGAACACTCCGATGCGTGCAGATGCCCACCTGCTTTCCGATACCGAGAAGATGGAACGCATAGCGGAGCATTTCAAAGAGATCATGCATACACTGGGCCTCGACCTGACGGACGACAGCCTGAAGGGCACCCCGCAGCGCGTGGCCAAGATGTATGTGAAGGAGGTGTTCAATGGCCTCAACCCTAAGAACCGTCCGACCGTGAAGCTGTTCGACAACAAGTATGGCTACAAGGAGATGCTTGTCGAGCGCGACATCACCGTCCATAGTTTCTGCGAGCACCATTTCGTGCCCATTATCGGCAAGGCACACATCGCCTATCTGAACAACGGCAAAGTGGTGGGGCTGTCCAAGCTCAATCGCATCGTGGACCATTATGCCCGCAGGCCGCAGGTGCAGGAACGCCTTACTGTGCAGATCGCCAACGACCTGAAGGAAATGTTGCATACCGAGGATATTGCGGTGCTTGTGGACGCGCGTCACATGTGTGTTTCGCTGAGAGGCATTGAGGACGTGGCCAGCAGCACCCTCACCGCCAGCTACCACGGTGCTTTCCTGAACCGTGAGACCAAGGAGGAATTCCTGCACTACGTGTATGGAAAGAAATAGGCGCTTTCGCTTAGTTGAATGTGTTGTCGGGAAGTCGCTAATTTGCGGCCATGGCCCGCGACCCTGAGCATTCCGAGTTTCTGTCCGATGAGGATGATGGTCTTTCAGGGGCCCATCTTATCCTGAAGCAGTCCAACAGGGCCAAAGCATTTCTTCTTGCGTCATCGCAGATCCTGGCCGAGGCCGGAGCTCACCATGGCGATACGCTGCAGCGACTTGCCGAATTCGCATCAGAGTATTTTGATGCGGTCTGCAACATATCGGTGTCGCACCCCGGTGAGCACGTGATCAGGCCCATTGCGCTGCACCACAGGGACAGACGTGTCAATGATGCCATCCGCTCGGCATTTGAGCGGAACACGGTCAAGGTGGGAGAAGGCATGGTGGGCAAGGTGATGGCCGATGGTGTGGACATCATACAATTCTCTGCATCTAAGAAACTCAGAGAACGCACGGCCGCTTTCAGTCCGCACATCGTTCCCGAATCGATCATGTATCTGCCATTGCGAACGGGCAGAGGCATTCTTGGTGTAATCAACCTGGTGAGGTTGGAAGGCAGTCCTGCCTTTATCGAACAGGACGTGGACCTGATGCGCAGGCTCACGGTGCACGTAGCGCTGTTCCTTGACAATGCATGGCTTCGCGAATCGCAGGCACAGGAACTGGAACTGAGAAAGCAGGCACAGGAGGAATTGGAAAAGGCCAATGCCACCGGGGCGTTTCTGCTCAAGGTGTCTCGTCTGCTCTCAGATCTGCACACGGAAAGAAGCCAGGTGCTGCAGAGCCTCACCGAAGAGGTGGCCGGTCATTTCAATGTTTTCTGCGTCATCTATGTGATGAATGCTGATGGTGTCGGCCTTCGGCCAAGGGCCTTTTATCACCGGCACGAGGACGTTCGCACTGCTTTGAAAGAGGTCTTTGAAGGCAATGGAATGGAGGATGGGCTGCATGCGGCCCGCCATGTGACCCGGACAGGAAATCCTTTCATCTTCAAAGATGCTGCTGCCGGAAAGGCCGGTAAATTGCCGATGGATCCCAAGCTCAATCCTAAAGACTATGGGTTCTGGCCATTGAAGGGCGTTGAACCCATTGGGGCGATCTGTCTGTGCCGACTTCAACAGGATGATGCACTCACCGTGGACGAGGTGAACCGTGCGGCACAGTTGGCAACACATCTCTCGCTTTTTTTGGAGAACATGCAGTTGCATGACCGTCAGCAATTGGAAATTGCCGCAAGGCAGGCGGCCGAGCAGCGGCTCACCCGAAATGAGTCGGATCTGCGCACCATTCTCAATGCCATTCCCATCAACATATCAAGGGTTTCGAAAGATCTCCACTATCGGTTCCTGAATGCCAGCTACCGCAAGATGGGGATCGACCCGGAGGACCTTCTGGGGCAGCACATTGTCAATCTGCTCGGAGAGGAAGGACTGTTGCGCATTGGACCACGGATTGAAAAAGTGCTGGCGGGCGAAATGCTCAACTATGACGAGCAGTTGATCCTGTCCAATGGATCGCAGCGGCACTATAATGTGGTCATCGCCCCCGATTTTGATGACAAGGGCAACGTGCAGGGCTTTTATTCCTGCACGGTGGACAGCACCGCCAAGATGGAGGCCGAACGTGAACTGCGCCTCAGCGAGGAACGCTACCGCTCACTGCTGCTGCACTCTGGCGATGCCTTCTGCCTGCACCGTTTCACGGGCGAGATCCTGGACGTGAACGAATTTGCCACCGAACTCCTCGGATATGACAGGGATGAGCTCTTGAGCATGAATATCAACCGTATCGACCGAGGATGGTTCAGACCTGAATATCCCGAGCTTCTGGCCAAGATCAGTCCCGACACGCCCGTCACTTTCGACACTTCCCTTGTTCACAAGGATGGCCGCAGCATTCCGGTCGAGGTGCGTTTTGTGAAGCGGGTAGAGGAGGGCGAAGTGCTCATTCAGGCCCTTGTGCGCGACAGGACCGAGAAACATCGACAGCAGGAACAGCTGCGGAAATCCGAGGAGTGGCTCCGCTTCCTGTTCGAGAATGTGAACGATGTGATCCTGGGCCTGCATTGGGACGGCACCGTTCTTTCCATCAACAGACCGCAACAGGGATATTCGGTATCGGATGTGGTGGGCAGCAACATCTATCACAGCATGGAAGCCTCAGTTGCCCTGAAATTGCAGGAGAATCTTGCACTGTCAAGTGAGACCGGCCAACCCTTCGAGATGATGATGCGCCATCTGGGCGCGGATGGAACCTACGAGTGGTATCACACGCACTATTGCCCAGTGGAAAGCCGTGAGATGCTGATATGTGTGTCGCGCAACATCACTCACATGAAGGAATCGGAGCTGCAGGTGATGAACGGTATGACCATCGGTCAGGAGCAGGAGCGCAGGCGGTTGGGGGCCGAGCTGCATGACGGGGTGGGGCAGATCCTATCGTCCATAGCCCTCGAACTATCGCAGATGCGCGAGTCCAAGGCCTGCAATGATGACGTTCGTTCGCGCATGCAGGAACTTGGCGACCGCGTCACCGAGGCCATCAATGAGGTGCGCAACATATCACACGACCTCATGCCTGGACTGCTCGACAGTTTCGGTCTTGCGCATGCGGTAAGGGAGGTCTGTCGCAACATGCAGGCACGGGCCGGCATTTCCATCATTGTTGACAGTGTGGATATGGATACGGAGTATCCCGAAGCCGTGCAGACCCATCTTTACCGCATCACACAGGAACTCATCACCAACTGCGTGCGCCATGCACATTGCACACGGGTGCATGTGAACCTTATCGATCACGGTGACATGATCACACTGTCGGTGGAGGATGATGGCATCGGATTCAATACGGAGGAAAAGGTCAATGGCATCGGTCTCAGGAATGTGCGCTCGCGGGCAAGTATCCTTGGAGGCACCTTGTCCGTAGAGAGTTCCGGAACATCCGGAACATTGGTTCTGGTGGAGATACCCAAATATCAGGAAGATGGAAAAAATTAGGATCCTGGTGGTTGATGACCACCCTATGATGCGCGGTGGGATACTGTCGCTGCTCAACCGACAGGGCGATATGGAAGTGGTGGGCGAGGCCGACAGTGGCCATGAGGCCATTGAACTCATAGGACAACTTGCACCGGACCTGGTGGTGATGGACATCAACCTCAACGGTGTCATTGATGTCAGGTCAACGGAAGAGATCAAGGAACGATGGCCCAATGTGCATGTCGTGGCGTTCTCGATGCACAACGAGGTGCAGGTGATACGGAGGATGCTCAAAGCCGGAGCAGCGGCCTACCTGACCAAAAGTGCCCCCCACGATGAACTGATAATGGCCATCAGGTCTGTGATGAGGGGTGGCATCTATTATGACAGCGAAGTTATGGGTGTCATGGCCGATTCGGTCGCCAATGGATACGAGGAGATATCGCCAGACATGAACCTCAGTGCCCGCGAGCGGGAGGTGCTGTATTTCGTTTCCAAGGAATTCACCAATCAGGAAATGGCAGACCGCATGGACATCAGTCTGCGCACCGTGGAGACCCACAAGCGCAACCTGGTCAAGAAACTCAGGGTGAAGAACGTGGTGGGGCTGGTGCGCTATGCGATGGATAACGGCCCTCTTCTCGAAAGATAATGACGGCCCGCAAAGAATCCCGTTGGACCTTGGATGCCGTTCCAAAACGCATCCTCATCTACATCCTCAGCGGCTATGTGCTGCTCCAGTTCGTATGGTGGGCCTATATGCTGGTCGAACTCAACGGGGAGATCTATGGACTGCGCCTCGAAATGCTCACCACTTCGGGCATCCCTGCGCCTGAAGAACTGATACTGAAGGGCGAACTGGACGGCCGTCTCTCCAAACGCATCTGGATGGTGCTGGGCGAAGGGGCCGTGTTCATGGTCATTCTTGTGCTGGGGTTCCGTGCCGTGCAGCGCAGCGTGGTGCGCGAGCTGCAACTGGCCGCGCAACAGCGCAACTTCCTGCTGTCGGTGACACATGAGTTGAAATCGCCACTGGCCGCCATTCGTTTGCAATTGCAGACCCTTGCCGGACGGGAGCTTCCAGAAGAGAAACGCCAGCAGATCTATTCCCGTGCGCTCTCTGATACGGACCGCTTGCAGGGTCTTGTGGAGAACCTGTTGCTGGTGAACAGGGTGGAGGCGGGCCGTTTCCCCGTCCATCTTGAGGAGACCGACCTCTCAGCTCTGGTGCAGCAGATCTGCGAAAGTCATTTTCATTCGCAGATGACGCAAAGCGTGGTCCGTGTGTCGCTGATGCCGGACCTCATGGTGCGCTGCGACCGCAGTGCCATGCGGAGCATCGTGGTGAATCTTGTGGAGAACGCCTTGAAATATGCCGTTGGCAGCCCGGTCGAAGTGCGCCTTTCTTGGGATGGTCATGGCCTTGTGCTGACCGTGGCAGACGAGGGACCGGGCATCCCCATGGCCGAACGGGAGCGCATCTTCCACCGATTTTTCCGCCTTGGAAACGAGGACACCCGCTCTACTAAGGGCACGGGCATAGGTCTTTATCTGGTTCGGCAGCTTGTGGAGATGCAGGGAGGAGCCGTTACCGTGACCGACAACAGGCCGCAGGGGGCGAGGTTTGAGGTGAGGATTCCATAACGGGCGGAAAGATTCCCCCCAATCTCCGCTGATTTGATTTTCTTTGCCGCCCTTCAATATCACTAAAATCCTTGGATGAAGAATCTTGTCATTGTCGAGTCACCCGCTAAGGCGAAGACCATAGAGGGATTCCTTGGAAAGGACTTCACCGTAAAATCCAGCTTCGGCCATATCCGCGACCTCCCCCAGAAGAACCTCTCTGTGGACACCGCCAACGGATACGCCCCAGACTATGTGGTGCCGAAGGACAAGGAGGCGCTGGTGAGGGAATTGAAGAAATTGGCCAAGGCCGCGGACATGGTCTGGTTAGCATCGGACGAGGACCGCGAGGGAGAGGCCATCTCGTGGCATCTGTTCGAGACCCTCGGGCTGGATGATAAAAAGACCCGTAGGATTGTTTTTCACGAGATCACGAAGTCCGCGATTCTCCAAGCGGTGGAGAACCCACGTCCCATAGACCAGAATCTTGTGAATGCCCAACAGGCCCGCAGAATTCTGGACAGGCTGGTCGGCTACGAACTTTCACCGGTGCTTTGGAAAAAGGTGAAGCCGAGTCTTTCTGCAGGAAGGGTGCAATCTGTTGCGGTTCGTCTCATCGTGGAGCGCGAACGTGAAGTTGATGGATTCAACAGCACATCTGCATTCCGTGTGCTTGGCTTTTTCACATCCAACGGAAAGGAGTTCAGGGCAGAACTGTCGGAGCGTTTCGCCACTGAGGCAGAGGCCAAGGCATTCCTCGAAAAGTGCAAGTCAGCCATTTTCACTGTCACCGACCTGCAGACAAAGCCTGCCAAACGCACTCCGGCAGCACCATTCACCACATCGACCCTGCAGCAGGAGGCCAGCCGAAAACTCGGTCTGCCTGTGGCCCGCACCATGCAGTTGGCGCAGAACCTCTATGAGGAAGGACACATCACTTATATGAGGACCGATAGCACGAACCTGTCGGGCCTTGCCATCAACTCTGCCAAGGATGAGATCATCAGCAGCTATGGCGAGCAATATCACAAGACCCGCCAATATGCAGCGAAGGCCAAGGGAGCGCAGGAGGCCCACGAGGCCATCCGTCCTACTTATATGAACAAGTACAGGGCAGGAAGCAGTGCCCAGCACGAACGCCTCTATGAACTTATCTGGAAACGCACCATCGCCTCGCAGATGGCCGATGCCGAATTGGAGCGCACCACCATCGACATTCAGGTGTCTGGCGTGCCGCAACCATTTGTTGCCAAAGGAGAAGTCATCAAATTCGATGGTTTCCTCAAGGTCTATATGGAGGATACGGATGATGAGAACACCGATGAGGATCAGAAGGGTCTGTTGCCTTCGGTGAAGGTGGGCCAGCAGTTGGGAATGGAGCGCATCGAGGCCACAGAACGTTTCACGCAGGCCCCACCGCGCTACACAGAGGCCAGCCTTGTCCGCAAGCTGGAGGAATTGGGAATCGGTCGGCCGTCCACCTATGCTCCCACCATCAGCACGGTCATCAACAGGGGCTATGTCGTCAAGGAGGACAGAGAGGGTGTGCAGCGCAGATACACCAGCATCCTATTAAAGGGAGCGGATATCAAACAGGAGAGAAAGACGGAGATTACAGGTGCGGAGAAGGCCAAGTTGTTCCCGACCGACATAGGCGTGGTGGTCACCGATTTTCTTGTTGAGAATTTCAAGGACATCCTCGATTACAATTTTACTGCACAGGTGGAACTTGAATTCGATGAGATTGCAGAAGGAAAGAAGGAATGGGTGAAGATGATAGATGGATTCTATCTCCCTTTCCATGAGGCCACGTTGCACACTTCAGAGCATTCCAAGAAGGCCACGGGCGAGAGATTGCTTGGGGTTCACCCGGAATCGGGCAAGAACGTGATGGCGAGATTGGGCAAGTTCGGCCCCATGATCCAGGTCGGGGATACAGATTCTGAGGAGAAGCCTGCGTTCGCCAGTCTGCTCGCAGGTCAGCGTCTCAGCGACATCACCTTGGAGCAGGCCCTCGACCTGTTCAAACTTCCCCGGAGGATGGAGGAATTTGAGGGAAAGGTGCTTTCGGTCGGAGTGGGCCGCTTCGGTCCTTTCGTAAAGCATGGCAGCACCTATACTTCCATCCCGAAAGGCGAAGACCCACTGGAGATCACCCGCGAGCGTGCCGTGGAACTGGTAGTGAGCAAGCGCGAGGCCGCAGCCAAGGCGCTCATCAACACCTTTAATGATGGAGATGATGTCATAGAGGTGAAAGAGGGGCGTTTCGGGCCTTACATCGCTGTGGGCAAGGACAACTTCAAGATTCCCAAAGGCACCGATCCGGCTTCCCTCACCTTGGAGTCCTGCAAGACCATCATGGCATCGGACGAGGCAAAGCCTAAGGGACGTTTCGGCAACAGGGCCAAGGCCAACGCTGCGAAGACTGCACCGAGACCGGCAGCCAAGAGCAAGAGCAAGCCCAGGCCCAAGCCCAAGGCGAAGTGAACAGCTGAATGAGCGACATCTCCATTTTCTTCCGTCCGTTGGGAAATGACTTCCCCACCCGTTTCGCGACAGGGACAATGGGCAGCACGGTCTCATTTCACACTGGGGAATCGGAATGGCCGGCATTGGAGAAAGGTACGATGGTGATCCTTGGTTGCCCAGAGGTAAGGCGGAGCGGTTCCGGTCTGACCGAAGATGGCCTGGCCCGCATCCGCACATCATTCTATGGACTGGAGAATCATTTTCCGGTTCTCCGCATCATTGACCTTGGAAACATTTTGCCGGGCGACTCGGTGGAGGACACCTACTTTGCCCTCACAGCTGCCGTGACAGAGATTGTGAAGGCCAAGGCCACTGTTGTCATACTCGGTGGTGGACAGGATCTCACCTATGCCAATTATCTGGCCTATCAGAAGTTGGAGCAGGTGGTGAACATGGTCACCATCGACTCCCGATTCGATCTGGGCGATGTAGAGGATGATATCACCTCCGAATGTTATCTGCAGAAGATCGTTCTCCATCAACCGAACATCCTCTTCAATTTCAGCAACCTTGCCTATCAGACATATCATGTCCACCCCCGGCAGACGGAACTGATGCACCGTATGTTTTTCGATACTTATAGATTAGGGGAGATCCAATCAAGGATTGAGGAGTCTGAGCCCGTCATCCGCACGGCCGACATGGGTTCTTTCGACCTTACGGCCATCCGGACCTCTGACAGCCCGGCAAATCACCGCAATGAACCCAACGGACTCTATGGTGAGGAGGCGTGTGCGCTCTGTCGCTATGCAGGCCTGAGCGATAAGATGTCCTCCTTCGGGCTTTATGAATACGATGAGAAGGCAGATGCAGATGGTCGCAGTGCCGCCCTTATAGGACAGATGCTGTGGTATTTTGCTTGGGGAATGGCGAACAGGAAGGGCGATTATCCATTCGCAGACCGTGAGGAGAATATCAAATACACCGTGACCATTGAAGAAGGCCGGTATGATATCGTGTTCTACAAGAGCCCGCGCAGCGACCGTTGGTGGATGGAGGTTCCCTACCCATCAAAGCGTGGACAGCAGTACGAGCGTCACTTCATGGTGCCATGCAGCTACAGTGATTACACGCTCGCCTGTGCCAATGAGATGCCCGACAGATGGTGGCAGACCTATCAGAAACTGGGATGATCGGATTTTCTGTAAAATGTTCATCTTTGCCGTCCACTTCAACTTGTGAGAATGAAAATTCTGACCGTTGAACTTGAACTGGATTTTTACTTACTTAGCCGCTTCTTTCACCATAGGCCATAAAGCCGATATCAAAGTCTGGAAATCGAACAACCTCTCATGAAAAAGATCTTTACCGCAGTTGCAGCAGTGTCGTTGGTGTTCTTAGGAACTGTGACACAGGCCCAGCAGGATCCCCAGTTCACGCAGAACATGTTCAACCGTCTGTACAGCAATGCAGGCTATGCCGGTACCAGCGATGGTATCTGTGCCACGGCCCTGCATCGTCAACAGTGGGTCGGATTTGACGGTCGCCCTGTCTCCACCATCGTCAATATCGATGGCACGGTGAAAGTGCTCCATGGCGGACTGGGCCTCTCCATCCTTTCGGATAAATTGGGTGCTCAGTATTCTGGCGGGGTGAAACTCTCCTATTCATATCATCTGAAGCTTGGTGGCGGCATTCTCGGTATCGGGGTTGAAGGGGGTATCCTGTTCAATACGCTCGATGGTTCTCAGCTGAACCCGATTCAGTCCGGTGATCAGAACATCATCACCACCAATCAGGGCGGTGTGGCGCCCGACCTCGGATTTGGTGTCTATTACACATCCGACAAGTTGTATGCCGGCATCTCTGCCAATCACCTCATCGGCCCCACTCTTGAGTATGCCGAAGGTGGCAACATCAGCGAAGTGACCATTGCACGTCACTACTATGCCATGGCCGGCTATACATGGGATGTCTCTGCCAACTTTGCTCTGAAGCCTTCGGTTTTTGTGAAGACAGATGCCGCGTCCGCCCAGTTCGACCTCAATCTGAATGTGATGTGGAAGAACATGGTCTGGGCCGGAGCCTCTTACCGTATCGATGATGCAGTGGCCATTCTGGCAGGTGTTCAGCTTTACGGTTTCCGTTTGGGATACTCTTATGATATCACCACCTCTGGCCTTAATACATACAGCAATGGCAGCCACGAGGTGATGCTCGGATACTGCTACAAACTGCGCAAGCCGGTAGTCAATCAGAAGTACAGGAACGTACGTTTCCTGTAATCCAGTCCCACCCTTTGCAACATTTGAGGAATTATTCCGTTCAAGTCTCGCCAATCCGGTCACTTGTGATGACCAAAACAGGTTGCCGTCATGAAGGGAACAGTTCAATCAAAAGATGTTAACCAATATGGCGGGTCGAAATCAGTGACCCACCGTCTAAACAGGACTGCCATGAGAAATGTACTTATGTTCGGGCTGGTTGCCGTTGCAATCGCAAGCCTATCCAGTTGCGGTGGAGGCGGCAGGGGCCAACTGATCGGTGTGCAGGGCCGTGAGGAGTGGTACATGGACGATCCGTTCGGCATGTTGAACATTCCCATGGGAAGCTACAACATGGGACCAAGCGATCAGGATGTCCCGTACGCTGTGACTGCTCAAGCTAAGACGGTTTCGGTTCAGTCATTCTACATGGATGAGACCGAGATCACCAATAACGAATACCGTCAGTTCGTATTTCATGTGAAGGATTCCATTGCGCATCTGCTGCTTGGCGAGGATCACATCCTTGAGGAAGGGGAGTACGGTGAACGCATCAACTGGGAAGAGTACATCGAATATGATGATGAAGAGGTGATGGAGGTGTTGGAGGAGATGTATCTGCCAGAACATGAGCGTTTCTACAAGAGGCGTGAGATCGATACACGGAAACTCAACTTCGAATACTTCTGGATTGACCTGAGAGAAGCTGCCCGCAAAGAGAACCGCGAGCAGGGCATGAAGGACCGTTCCGTGTTCATCAAGAAGGATATCATCAACGTCTATCCTGACACCCTGGCGTGGATACATGATTTCACGTACGCTTTCAACGAGCCGATGACCGAAATGTATTTCTGGCATCCTGCGTATGACGACTATCCTGTTGTAGGCGTTTCGTGGAAGCAGGCGCGTGCATTCTGTATCTGGAGGACACAGCTGCTGGACAGTTGGATGGATGGCAATGACGAGGCCTACGTGAACGATTTCCGTCTGCCCACCGAGTCTGAGTGGGAGTATGCTGCCCGTGGCGGTCTGGCATTGCAGTCCTATCCATGGGGCGGGCCGTACGTGCGTAACAGCCGGGGCTGTTTCCTTGCCAACTACAAGCCTTTGCGCGGCAACTATGTGGCTGACGGTGGATTCCATACTGTCAATGCGTCCAGATATGCTCCGAATGATTACGGCCTCTACTGTATGGCCGGCAACGTGGCCGAGTGGACGAGCAACGCATTCGATGAGAGCGCCTACAGCTTCAGTCATGACCTGAACCCGGATTATGTCTATGAGGCCAAGGATTCCGATCCGCCATCCCTTAAGCGCAAAGTGATCCGTGGCGGGTCGTGGAAGGACATAGGATATTATCTGCAGACCGGTACCAGAACTTATGAGTATCAGGACACTGCAAAGTGCTACGTAGGTTTCCGTACAGTGATGACCTTCCTCGGAAGGGATAAGGCGGATTTCTGACCCGACAGATTTCTATCAATCAATTAACCATTCCAACAACCAACTCAAACAACAGTCATGCACGGAAAGAAGTGGAAAAGTTTCATGGCGAAGCTCTATGGCTTCGGAGCAGCAATCGTAATCATCGGTGCGATGTTCAAGATCCAGCACTGGCCCGGAGCTGGCCCCATGCTTGTTGTCGGTCTGTCAACTGAGGCCATCATCTTCTTCTTCTCTGCGTTTGAGAAACCGCATGAGGATCCAGATTGGAGTCTGGTCTATCCTGAACTTGCAGGTCTTCCCGGAGGCGATGGAGGTGACGGGGGCAAGAAGTCAGGACTCAGTGCCACTCAGGAGTTGGACAATATGCTGGCCGAGGCCAAGATTGGCCCCGAACTCATTGAGAGTCTTGGAAGCAGCCTGCGCTCACTCGGTGATAATGTCGGAAAGCTGGGAACGGTTACCGATGCTGCTGTTGCCACCGAGAGCTATGTGACCAACGTGAAGAAGGCATCCGAATCTGTCGGAGGACTTTCTGAGGCCTATATCAAAGCATCTGCTTCGCTCGGAGCGTTGGTGGTTGATTCTGGCGAAGGTGTTTCGTTCGGTGATGAGATGAGAAAACTGGGCAGCAACCTGACGCAGCTCAATTCACAGTATGCGCTTCAGCTTCAGGGAACCAAACAGTTCTTGGAGGCATCGAGCCAACTTTATGGTGGAATGGGTGAACTCATGGGAACGCTGAATGAGTCTGTTGATGATGCCCGCAAATACAAGCAGGAGGTTGCTCAACTCGCACACAACATCAGCTCGCTCAATACCGTCTATGGCAATATGCTGTCTGCGATGAACCGCCCACAGGCCTAACGTTTTCCTCATTTAACGCAACAGTAGCAACAGAATTAAGATGGCAGGAGGAAAAGAGACCCCCAGGCAGAAAATGATCGGGATGATGTACCTGGTACTCACCGCCCTGTTGGCGTTGAACGTGTCCAAGGAAATCCTCAACTCTTTCGTTCTGATCAACGACAGTCTGGTGGTCACCAACACGAATTTCGAGGGTAAGAACGGCTCTCAGTATCAGGCATTCCAGCTTGCACTGGCCAATGACCAGAAAAAAGTGCAACCATGGCTTGATAAGGCTTTGGCCGTTAAGGGGGCGTCAGATTCGCTGGTTGTGCATCTGGAAGGTCTCAAGCAGTATCTGATCATGAAAACTGACAAACTGGACTCAGTAGAGGTCAATGGCCTCATTCGGGCCGTGCAGACAGCAGGTAATGACGATCAGAAGCTGGCAGCTCAGGTCCTTGTGGATTCTGTGTTCTCGTTGCGCAATGTGAACAGCAAGGACAACTATGACATTCCCACCAATATCATGATCGGTGGTGATGAAGGGAATCCTAAGGACGGGCATTATACAGCGAAAGAGCTGAAGGCCATGATCGATTCCTTCCGCGAGCGTCTTGTTGGGGTCATAGACCCCTCTAAAGGAGGTTCTATCGTCAACGCGCTGCAACGGAATTTTGACACCGAGACGAAGTTGCGGGTCAGCGAGGCAGAGTTCCAGCCTTGGGAGCTTGCCAATTTCTCTCACATTCCACTTGCTGCGGTAGTTACCAATCTGACCAAGATTCAGACCGATATCAGGAATGCGGAGTCCGATGTGGTCAAATACCTTTATGGACAGGTGGATGCGGGCGACTTCAAGTTCGATACGCTGGCGGCCAAGGTGATCGCTCCGAATCTGGTCTTCCTCGGTGACGAATATTCGGCAGAGATCTTTGTGGCTGCGTTCAGCACCACGCAGAACCCTTCAGTTCATATCGGTAGCAAGGTGGACACCGTGAACAACAGGATCATCGGTTCCGTTGACTCGACTTCTGTGCAGGTGGACCGTGGTGTTGGTGTTTACAAGGTCAGGGCGTCTGCAGAGGGTTTGAAAGAGTATGCTGGCGTGGTTAAGGTGAAGACTCCTTCGGGCATGATCAACTCCTATCCGTTCAAGAGCGAATACATGGTGATGAAGTCAGGTGTCGTTGTGTCACCGACCAAGATGAACGTGCTGTATCGCGGTGTTAAGAACCCGATTTCGATCTCTGTTCCGGGTGTTGCCCCAGAAAACGTACAGCCCACTTTGGAAGGCGGCAAACTTTCGCCCGATTCCAAATCAGGTAAGGGCAATTATATTGCCGAGGTCGCTGGTGGCAGCACGGCCAAGGTGCGTGTGTCGGCCAAGATCGAAGGCAAGGTGCGTCCAATGGGCGATTTCGAATTCCGCGTGAAGGAGGTTCCGAATCCTGTGGGAACGATTGCCGGTGTGCAGGAAGGCATAGTCTCTGCAAACCGATTGGCAGCTGCGCCCACGGTAATTCCCAAGATGGAGAATTTCGACTTCGAACTGTTCTTCAAGACCACGAGATTCGATCTTGTCTATCAGGTGGGAACCGACCTTATCACAAAGAACGTGACGGGCGCAAGTATTCCTCCTGAGGCCTTGGATCAGATCAAGCGTCTCAAGAAGGGATCGAGGGTCTTCATAGAAAATATCAATGCGGTGATGTTGGATGACAATAAACAGCCTGCTGCTGGCGTTACACCTAAGCGGCTCGCGCCAATAAGCTTGCGTATCGATTAAGTGAAGTGAACCTAATTCCCAGAGTCATGAGAAAGTCAGTCATTGTTTTCGGGATAATACTGGTGTCGGGCCTGTTGCCGATGACATCTGTGGTGGGCCAGAACGTACTTGACGGGGTGTATGTCAAGGAGCACTATCCTACAAGGAAGGTGGTGCCCTACACCCATCTCCGTGAGGCCGATGTGATGTGGGCCACGCGCATCTGGCGCAAACTTGACCTGAGGGAGAAAATCAACCATCCGTTGTATTACCCCACGGAGGCCATCAAGAACCGCAGAAGCTTGGCCCAGGTCATAGTGGAAGCAGTGCGAGAGGGCAGCCTGACGGCCTACGATGCATTGGATGACGAGTTCACCATCACGCTTACCAAGGCGGAGATCGAGCGCAAACTGAGCTATGTTGACACTCAGTATATCGAGAGCCCCGATCCTCCGTACGATCTGGTGATGACCCTCATTCCTGAGGAGTTCGATCCTGCGTCTGTAAAGGAGTTCCGTATCAAGGAGGACTGGTTCTTCGACCGTCAGCGTTCGGTGTTGGACGTGCGCATCATAGGCATTCAGCCTGTGGCAGAGAACAAGGACAAGACAACGGGGGAGATCCGTGGTACTGAGCCGATGTTCTGGGTCTATTTCCCCGAGGCGCGCAACATCTTTGCCAGTGCCGAGGTGTTCAACCGTCAGAATGATGCGGAGCGGAAAACGTTGGAGGACATCTTCTGGAAGCGGATGTTCGGGTCATACATCTACAAGGAGAAGAACGTGTATGACCGTTCCATTGCCGACTATATGCTCAATACCCTCGATCAGCTTCTTGAGGCCGAGAAAGTGAAGGAGAACATCTTCATTCTCGAACACGATCTCTGGGAGTATTGATCCTTTCAGCAGAAATCTGAAGAAAGCCCTGTGCCGATCGGCACAGGGCTTTTCTGTTTCTCAGCGCTACTGAATGAACCTGTAGCTCTTGCCCTGATGACGTTTCTCCTTCACCATCCGGTGAAAGTTCTCCAGCATGCTCAATGGCGAGTCCACCACTGTGGAATTGGCAAGCCAGGCGGGAACACTGCCCCCCGGGGTGCCATGGAACTCATAGACAAGCCTTGTGCGGCCACCCGATACGGGAGTGAAGGTCCATTTTCCGTCCCCACGGTCCAATCTGATCATGGAAGGGTCGAGCGGGTAGGCTGAGGGCATGCATTTTGTGACCACGTTGACCGATCCCTTGCTCGGCCCTTTTCTGAAGAAGTACATGAAGGCGTAGTCCCTGTCGGTAACCGGCCATGGGGCCTTTAGCTTGACGTACTGGGTCTGAAGCGTGTCTCCCGAGGTGGAGATGCGTTCGGAATAGGTGCAGCTGGGAAACAGGGTGGTGAAATGTTCCACATCCTTCAGCACCGATACGCAGTTTCCCACAGGTGCATCAAAGACCGTTTCAGCGCGTGTGGCCTTGAGGGGCGATCCGGGCACTTCGCGGGTGGATATGCGTATGCCATTCTGCTCCTTTCTGAATTCCCATTCGCCCTGCGCCACAGCGGTGAACGATGGGAGTGCGAGCAGGAGGAGGGCCGGAATAAGATGGGGTCTCATGGGGGTTGGGGGGGTCAGGTGGCCCTGTTGCATGCAGCGCAGACTCCGCAGACGATGGTCTGGATGTCGTTGGCAGTGTATCCGGAGGGCAGGTCTATCGGCATCTGTCCATGGCCATCGAGGCAAATGGTCATAGCGCAGGTATTGCAGTGAAAATGGGCGTGACTGTGATGATGCGCAAGGTCATTGCACCCGTCATTGCACAGTGCGAATTTGACCGCTCCGGTGGGGTCGGGGATGCGGTGGATGATGCCGCTGTCCTCGAAGGTGCGCAGGGTGCGATAGACGGTGACGCGGTCGGCCGGTTGCAAATGCTTTTCGATGGTGCGGCTGTCCACGGCCGCAGAACGCTGATTGAACAGGGCCAGCACCTCCTTTCGGAAACCCGTGACCCGCAAGTTGTGCTTCCTGAGCAGTTTATCGGCCTCCATCACTCCACTGTGACATTGAAAATGACCGGCACCGCAGGATTGTTCACCCCGTCAAATGCCCGCAGTTCGAAGATATAGCCACCAGCGGCAAGCGTGGGCGGCACTGTGGCCACGAAGTCGAAATCGAGCGCTGATCCGAGGCCCTCGAAGAACGACTCGTTATAAAGCATGAAGACATTGGCCGAGCTGTCGCGCCAAAAGCGTAATTCGACACGGCCATTGCCGCCTGTGCCCAGGTCGAGGTTGTCGCTTACGTTGCCTGCGAAGATGATGCTGTCGTTGGGGATGGTGTCGGTGAGGGAGACGGTCAGATCGGAGGTTGAAGGCAGTGTGACCGTCAGCACGGGGGGTACCGTGTCATCGCGGTTCAGCACATTGATGGAGAAATGCTCTGTGCTGGCCGAATTGCCAAAGAAGTCGGCCAATAGAATGCTGAAATGGTAGGTGCCGGCCGTGGCGCTGTCCGAAACATGGACGGTGCGCTGTATGGTGGCCGATGTGCCGGTGATGTCAACAATGTCTATCACCTCCCAATCTGTGGTGGCCAATCTGGAATGGCCGTGGCAGTCGAAGTTCTGATGGATGTCGATCTTATACTGCGAGAGGAGCTCATCGTCCGTCACGGTCATGGAAATGGTGAGGCTGTCGCCCGAAAGCACAGAGATGACCAGCGGATCCTCTTCTCCGCAAACGATGCCCACACCGGGCGTTGGGGTGATGACAAGGTCTGAGATGACCGGGGCCTCGGTGTCGGCATCGCTACAGGCGGCCAAGGTGAAGGAGGCAAGGAGGAACAGGGCAAGAATGTGGCGCATGGCGAGAATGGGATGGGACAAAGTTCTTAAAGTTCGGGCATCATAGCACAGCAATGGTGCATAGTGGATGGTTCGGAAGGGCTTCTTCATGGGGTGTTTCAGGTCGGTGTTTGTTTATGCAACTATGCTGCAAATATAATCTGCCTTTGTTAATGCAACAGTGTTGCATGTGTTTTTTCTGAATGGCCCCCAAATGGATGTGGCGCGGCTGCTATTCCTACTCTTTGTCGTCTTTGTGCGCCATGAGCTTCAGCTCTGCTATGCGCGCTTCCACCGCCAGATGCAGCTTCTTCTTGCCCTTTTTGCCCATCAGGGGGTAATGCTGTCCTTCCGGCACCGGGTTCTTGCGCAGAAAACTGTTCCAGTCGGTATGGCCCGCGAAACGCATCAGCTCATCGAGGACGGACTGCGAAAGGTGGCAGGGAGCGCAATCGCCCTCGCTCAGCACTTTCATGATGTAGGCCTTGGAGATGTGTACATTCTTGTTGGCCACCAGCGACAGACGGTCTGCGCAGGTGAGCGGAATGCGGTGGTCTCCTTTCACTTTGATGCGGACAAGGTCTCGCATCAGCTGATAATGATAGGGATGTGTGAACATGTGAAAGGGATTGTGATCGGCCTTCCATCTCCCGAAATTGATGGGAGGCACTTCATATTGTTGATATTCAAAGTGTTTTGCTGTCCAAGGATAGTCCGATCCCACGCCAGTCATTGGCCAGGAAAGGGCCAACGAAAATAGGTATTTGTTCGACAATCGGCCTATAACTTCGTCACTGTCATTTGATTACTAACCCATAAATAAAACCATCATGGCAGTAGATCCCAATCTCAACTTCAATTTCACCCTGCCCGACCAGACCGGGATCCATGCCGCATTGGATGGAGCGCTGCTGATCCTCAACATGCCGACCGTACCCTATGTCAACCTGACATTGGACGAACGGAAGAACACCCCGTCCATCAGTGCCGAGCGTCTGCCCTACGTGCATGATGCGGTGAACAACATCCTTCCCGTGTTCCCCAACCTGGCCAGCCCCAGCATTCCACTGGCCCGCGCCACAACGCTGTTCGAACTGGTCACCTTCGTTCAATCTGTGGTGCCCAAGATGGCCGAGCTCAACGACCGCCTCACCGATCTGGGCATCAATGCCGAGCATCTGGTCTATAAGAGTATGCTCGACAGTTACAATACGGCCAAGCAGCAGGAAGGACGCATGCCGGGGGCTGATGTGCTGATAGCGGCCATCGCCCCATTGTTCGAGGATCAGGGAAGCAATGCAGAGGAGCCGCCCATTGAAGGCCCCAAGCCATGACCGCACCCATGCTGTGAGGAACGTCCCGCCCGAAAGCGGGACGTTTTTTTTGCTGAAATGGGCGTTTGAAAGGCTTCAGAACGGATCGAGAACGGTGTGAATAACAAGGTAAAGGGTGTGAATAGCACGATAAAGGGCGCGATGGGCACAGAGAAAGGCCTGAAGAACAGGCAGAAAGGAGTTCAGAACAGGGTGAAAGGCACTTTCCGCAGGCTGAATGGCGCATATCGCAGTCAGAAAGGTGCCACGATCAATCTAAAAGGTGCTTAAAAGGCACGCTAAAAGGATCTTTACTTTAAATCCATCAAAATGAAAATCTTCAATGCAGATGAGGCCGGAGACCTCCACCCGCTGGGAAGGGGAAGGTTCAACTGGCTCTACAAGCGTCTGATACTGCTACAGGTTGGCGAGGCCATTGCGATACGTTACACCGACTGGAACACCAAGACACCGCCCTACAAGACCATACGCACAGCGGCCAAGAACCTGAAACGCGATTTTGACTATGGCCGCAATCCCGATGGCAGTGGGTGGTTGGTGAAACGGGTGGGGTAAGGACGTTGCCAAGGTTAGAGACGTTGCATGCAACGTCTCTACGGCAAATGGCCGTGCACACATCCCCCGCCATCGGTCTATATGCGAAAGCATACAATATCTATTCCGATTCACTGAACTATATCTTTTCACATATAATATCCTACTTTTGCCCCGAATTATATCCCATCGCATATAATGAAAGGGCTGGCAGCATTCGTCAAGGAGCGTAGGAAGGAGGTGAGCCTCACCCAGGAGGAGTTTGCCGAGCGCGCAGGCGTGGCCCTCACCGTTATCCGCAAGATAGAGCAGGGCAAGACCAACCTCAATATGGACAAGGTGAATCTGGTGCTGCGCATGTTCGGCCACGAGCTGGCCGCTGTAAGTAGCAAGGAACTGAGGGGATGAGAAGCGCAGAGGTCCATTACAAGCAATGGCTGGCCGGTACCCTCACCGAGACGGACGAGGGCGATTTCGTGTTCAGCTATGACAGCCGGTATGTGGCGGAACACCCCTCCGACCTTATCACCTTCAGCATGCCCGTCACTGACAGACCCTACACCGACAGGCGGCTGTTCCCCTTTTTCGATGGTCTTATTCCCGAAGG
>JAIPBJ010000133.1 GCA_021739625.1 Flavobacteriales bacterium
CAGCCTCCTTTTTCGTCAATATCCTCATCGCTTTGTACTATTTCGGTTCAGTTCGTCAAAAATAAACCATCTAATTCACTTATTCTCACCACAATCAATAATAAACGACATCTATTTTCAAATATCTACATGATTCCTCATCATATTCCCATGTTAACTCCACGCTCTGGTCGTGTACATGATCTTTCTACCTTTTCCACCCCCATACCATAACGTCCCAGATGTCGAATGGTGCAACCCCGTTCTACAATGGTGTAGCCATGATCTACAATAGTTAAACCTTGTTTTATAATGGTGTAACCTTATTCTACAATGGTGTGACCATGATCTACAATGGTGTGACCTTGATCTATAATGGTGTAACCTTGATCTACAATGGTGTAACCTTGATCTATAATGGTGTAACCTTGATCTACAATGGTGTAACCTTGATCTACAATGGTGTAACCTTGATCTACAATGGTGTAACCTTGATCTATAATGGTGTGACCCGAATCCACAATGGTGCGGCCCCGGACCGAACATGCCAGGCCATGGCGAAAAGCGAACAGCGAAAGGCGAACAGCGAACAACGGAACATTCTCCTACATTTGCCCCGCTTTTGGTTCCTGACCATCCCCTTCGGATGTGACGGATTAAAATGGGAATCCCGTGAAAATCGGGGACTGTTCCCGCAGCTGTGAGCTCTTTTCCCGAATGCGTTCGGGGCTTTCTGATAAACCAGTGCCACTGTTTCGCTCAAGGCGGATGGGAAGGCCAGACAGAGAGCAGAGCAAGTCAGAAGACCTGCCCGAGGCATCATGTTTCCACCCCCTTCGGGAAGAAAGGGCGGAAATGAGCCTTATCAATGACCAGAGTGTCCCTCTTTTGCATGGCGTTGGGCCTGTGGTGTGCATCGGCACACGCGCAGGTGGCCGATTCGGTGTCCTATCCCGAGGTGCGGGTGGAGGCCTACCGCATTGCGCAGGCGGTGGGCACCCGCCACACCGATACGGACACCGCCCTGATGCAACTGATGGCCCACCGCGACCTGAGCGCGCTGCTGCAACTGCAGGGCAATGTGCAGGTGCGCAGCTATGGCCCGGGCGGCATCGCCACCTTCTCGATGCGCGGCACCACGGCCGGCCACACGCAGGTGATGTGGATGGGAATCCCGGTGAACGACCCGATGCTGGGTGTGAGCGACCTCGGCACCATGCCCCTCAACGGGCTGGGCGGGGTGCGGCTGCTGGCAGGGGCTGCGGCCATGCCCCACCATTCGGGCGGGATAGGCGGCACGATAGAACTGACGGAGGACGGCCCGCGCACCACGGATGGCATCACCGTCACCGCCATGGGAGAGGCCGCAGCGTTCGGCACCTACGCTGGCGGACTCAACCTGAAACTGCGCAACCGCAGGCTATGGGCCAACACGGCCTTCAACTATCTGACGGCCAAGAATGATTTCACCTATACTGACCTCGGTTCCATAGGCCATCCGGAGACTCGGATGGAACATGCCGATGTGGAACAGATAGGCGTGGTGCAGGCCATCGGGCTGGATATCGGCCGGAAGCACAGCTTATCGGCCCATCTGCGCTATGGGGAGACCGACCGCCTGCTGCCCGCCACCATGCTGATGAACACCACGCAGGAGACGCTCTTCGACCGCGATGTGTGGCTGGCAGGGCGATATGCCCGCAAGGGCGACCGCTCGGAACTGGAGGTCACCTCATCCTACATATATGGTGCGCAGGAATATCTCGGCAACGATGACTACCTGTATGACTATCTGTATCAGGCGAACAGGAACATCGTGCGCTATGCGCTGCGGCCCCACAGGAAGGTGCTGTTGAAGTTCGGGGCGGACATCACCTCGGAACATGCGCGGTCCGACACGGCCTATCGCAACACCACGGGCGTTTGGCGGCATTGGCAGGCGCTGTTCGCCTCGGTCACCTACAGCCCCACCCCGTGGCTGCGCGGGCAGGCACTGGTGCGCGAGGACCTGATAGACGGAAGGTTCAGCCCCTTGCAGGCACTCGGTGGCATTGAGGCCGATGCGCTCAAATGGCTGCGCGTGTCGGCCAGCGTATCAAGGAACTTCCGTGCGCCCACGCTCAACGACCTGCATTGGAATCCGGGCGGCAATCCCGACCTGAGCAGCGAGACGGGCTTCTCGATGGAGGCGGGACTGAAGTTCCACAGACGGTGGGAGCGGTTCGGGTTCGAGGTGCGGGCAGACTGGTATAGGAACGATGTGGACAACTGGATACTCTGGACACCCGTGGAGGGCAACATCTGGTCGCCCCGCAACATGCGGAGGGTGCTGGCGCAGGGCGTGGAATCGGGGATGAACGTCCATGCGGTGGCCGGGAAGGTGCGCTTCGGGCTGAATGCCGAGTATCAGTACACCCGCTCCACGGTGCAGGAGAGCGATGTGCCGAACGACAACGCGGTGGGAAATCAGCTCATCTACGTGCCTATGCACAGCATGCGCGGCCATGTCTCGGTGCAGTGGAAAGGGCTGATGGTGATGTACGGGCACTATTGGACGGGCGCGCGCTTCACCGCATCCGACAACACGGCCTCCCTCCCGCCCTTCCATGTGGCCTGGGCCTCGGCATCGTACCATCTGCCCATCAGGAAACACGCGGTCCGTGTGGGCTTCGTGCTTGACAACATCCTCGACCGACAATACCAGATGATCGCGTGGCGGCCCATGCCGGGGAGGGCGTGGAGGGTGTCATTGGTGTATGCTTTCAGCTCTGGGAAAAATTGAAAATTGAAAATCGTAGGTTGAAAATTGAAAATGGTATTTGCGATAGATCCCTCACATGCGGGACAATAGACGATTTGCAAATTTCATGAAACCTTAAACCTTGAACATTGAACCTTAAACATTGAACCTTAAACCAAAAAAACCATGAAAAAAGTCCTCTTCTTCTCGCTCTTCGCTTCGGTGATACTGACCTCCTGTGAGACGGATACCGATCTCATTGATCCTATTGACCCGACCGACAGTACCCATGTGTTCACTGACGGGGTGTTCATCCTCAATGAGGGGAATTATCTGGGGGGCAATGCCACGCTCTCGTTCTACAACAAGCTGAATGACTCGTTGAGCAACGGGGTGTTCACAGCTGTGAACCAGATTCCGTTGGGCGATGTGGCGCAGTCGATGGCAGTGCGTGGCGACCGAGGCTTCATCGTGGTGAACAATTCAGGCAAGATAGAGTCCGTGAATCTGGACGACCTGAGTTCTGCGGGTACGCTGAGCGGACTGAGCTCCCCACGCTACATCGCTTTTGCGAGCAACACGAAGGCTTATGTGACAGACCTGTTCGCGAACACCATCACGGTGTTCAACCCCGAGACGATGACCGCCACCGGCAGCATCGCCACCAATGGGTGGACAGAGGAGATCGTGGTGCTCGATGGCAGCGCCTACGTGGCCGGAGCTGCAAGCGGCTATCTCTATAAGGTGAACACCACGACCGACCAACTGACGGACAGCCTGTTCATCGGTGAGGAACCCGTAAGCATTGTAGTGGACGGCAACGGCAAGCTTTGGGTGCTGACCACGGGCGGCTGGCAGGTGGAGGTGCCGAAGCTGGTGCGCGTGAACCCTGCCACGATGGCCATTGAGGAGACGCTGCCCTTTTTGAGCATAGACAGCTATCCGGGGAACCTTTGCATAAATGCGACCGGAGATGTGATCTACTATCTGGACGGTGCGGTGTATTCCATCAGCCTGAACGCCTCTGCGCTTCCGTTGTCCCCGATGGTGCCGGGTTATTTCTACAAGCTGGGGTTAGACAAGGCCGAGGGCCATCTCTATGTGACCGACCCGGTGGACTACAACTCGAACGGCAAGGTCTATCGCTACACGATGACGGGAACGGCCATCGACACGCTGAGCGTAGGGCTGATACCGGGCAATTTCTGCTTCACGGGGCAGTAGTGCGCGGGTGAGCGGCCATTTATAGGCCGTTAGCGGGACCTGTTAGGCCGTGAGCGGAACCTTATAGACCGCGAGCTCTGCATTGAAATGTCCGCTCAGAATTTTTTAGGAATGTAATTTTTGGGGGTTTGGTGGATGGACTGTCCACCGCCCCCATTTGTTTATCTGTCAATGGGTTGGGAATCGGGGGGATGTGCCAAATAGAGCCAAAAGTGGCTGAAAAAGACCCGTTAGAACTGACATTCTGCGGAAAAGTTGGCGGGCAAAAGTTTGATATTCAGAAATTTGCTTAAGTTCTTTGCATGGCGAACCAAAAACAGGAAGCCATGAAACACCTCATCCCCACCCTATTGCTGCTCAGTCTGTGGACAACAGTTTCTGGGCAGTGCCCACCGCCCACAGGTCATAATTTCCTTGACATCAACAATGTGCGGACCCGCATCAATGTGTCCATGAGCCACTGGTGGGATGAGGTGGGCAACGCTGTCTATGAGGTGCCCAAGGACAGCGGTGTCCATTCCATTTTTGCAGGGGCCATCTGGTTCGGGGGCGTGGACGAACAAGACAGTCTCCGGCTCTCAGCGATGCGCTATACTGGCAACGGAGCAGAGTACTGGCCCGGCCCGCTGAGCCTTGACGGGGCCATGCCCGATACCACGGACTGCCAGACCTACGACCGTGTGTGGAAGGTGAGCAAGTGGCAGGTGGCCGAGTTCAGACAGCGGCTCAACGAACCGGGCTATGTGATTCCGCAGGACATACTGGACTGGCCCGCCCATGGCAACATCGTGCTGGGTCAGTCGCCCTATCTGGCCCCATATATGGATGTGAATGGCAACGGCAACTACGACCCTTTGAGCGGTGATTACCCTGCGTTCATTTTCGATGGCGACCCCGACCCTGACAAGCATCTTTTGGGTGACCAAGCGCTGTGGTGGGTAGCGAACGATAGACGCGACATATCACAGGGTCAATTCAATGGGGATTCGGGCGGGCTGCCCATTGGAATGGAGATTCACTGTATGGCTTACGCTTTCAGGCGTTGCGATGCGCTCGATGACCAGACCTTCTACCGCTACCAGGTCATCAACCGTGGGCAGCATACGCTCGCAGACACTTACATGGCCCAGTGGGTGGATGTCGATCTGGGATTCGCGCAGGACGACTACGTGGCCTGCGATGTGCAGCGCGGAATGGGCTACGGCTATAATGGCAATCCGGTGGACGGCACCGGTGGACCTCTCCAATACGGACTTCACCCCCCAGCCATGGGCATCGACATCCTAAAGGGAAATGTGCGAGGCGAGAGTGGTGCGAACACACTCTTCAACCCCATGGCCAAATTCATGTATCACAACAATGATGGAACGGTGTATGGCGATCCTCAAGCTGGACAGGACTATTACAACTACATGCGCGGCATCTGGCGCGATGGCACTCCCATGTGCTACGGAGGCAACGGCCATCCGAATGGTGGTTGCAACACGGGCGTGCTGTGCGACTACATGTTCCCCGGTGATTCCGACCCCTTTGGCATCGGCACGGGCGGGATACCACAGCCAATATGGACAGAGGAGGCCACTGGTAATCTACCCTTCGACAGAAGGTTCCTGATGTCGGCAGGGCCGTTCACCTTCAGTCCGGGCGACACGGCCACACTTCATCTGGCGGCCGTATGGGGCCGCACCGATTCAGATGCCGACCCGCTCTCCATCACAGCCCTGCAAGAAGTGGATGATTACGTGCAGAGCAGCTTCGATGCAGGTTTCCAGAACCTGAGCTGCTGCCCGCCCGATGCGGCCATATCCTACCAATGGCCGGGCGAACAGACACTGCTCTATGCCTCCATCGCGGAGGGCAACAGCTATCTGTGGGATTTTGGGGACGGCACCACCAGCACGGAGCGATTCCCGACCCACACCTATCCGTCAACGTCCACCTACGTGGTATGCCCCACGGTGACCAATGCCTGCGGCACGGACACACATTGTGAAACGCTGGACATCAACGCGCTGGGGACATCTTTTGAGGAAGCTGCCAGTACTGCGCTCAGCATCTTCCCCAACCCCACCTCCAACGGATTCCATCTTCAGCTCGGGCGCGGCACGTTGCAGTCCGTGGTGCTCACCGATGCCCTCGGCAAGGCCATTATAGCGCAGCCAGCCAGCGGACAGACGGCCTACATCACCACCGATGGCCTCGCAGCGGGGCTGTATATGGTCACGATAAGAACAGACAGTGGAAGTATCTCCGAACGCGTGGTGATAGAATGATCACCTCACTGCACTACCACCCGTCCTGTCCCCTGCGCGGCATCGGTGCGCACCGTCACCAGATACATACCTGGGGTTAGCGAAGGCAGCACCACAGCGGCATTGGCCGTGTTGGCGCGTTGGGTGAGCAGCATGCGGCCACTGAGGTCGCTGAGTGTGATGTCCGCAGGCATCGTGTTGGAGATGTGCAGCACTCCGTCCGTCACCGGGTTGGGATAGACCTCCACAGGCAGGGCGGCAGCATCCTCCGCCACCCCGGCAGGGCACCATTCCACCATGCCATCGAACCACACCTTGGAGAACAGCAGCGAAGGATTGGCGCACTCGTAGTGGCTCAGTTCGTCCGAGCGGTTCTCGGCTTGGATATTCTCTGCCCCGAGGCCCGTCATGTGATCGACCGTGAAGATGGTGTTCAGGTAGGTGACCTCCTGGTCTGAGGTGCAATAGTTGAAGAGCACGGGCGCATCTGGCACCCAGTCATACACGTCATTGTCGCGCAACGCCAGCATGAAAGGATGGTTCGGGTCGCTGAAGAACGCCTCCTCATAGTCGGGATGGATAATGAGGCGCGGAATCTCGGGCATGGCCTCATTGATCTGCCCCATGTCATACTCACCATTGAACAGTGGTGGCAAGGTCACATCGTATGGCGACACGAACACTTCCGAATAATCATCGAAGAAACCACCGTAAACGCTCTGATAGGAGAGAATGACGTAGGGCAGGTATCCGGGCACGGAATAAGGCTCCATGGCCGCCACCATGTCGAACTGATTGCCCGACATATCGTAGGGGCCGCTGCCGGGTGCCGAAGCGGTAACGGTGAACTCATCACTCAGCTCCTCCTGGATCATCCTGTGTGTGGCCAAAGTGGCGTGACCGCCCTGCGAATATCCGGTGATGAACAATTGGCCGTTGAGCGCCACCTCCTCCTGCGTGCAGATGGTGCGGGCCACGCGCAGCAGGTCGATGGATGCCGTGGCCTCTGACCGCGCATGCTGATAGGGATGCAGGCCGGGGCTGTAGCCCAGACCGATATAGTCGGGCATGGTGGCTACATAGCCGCTGGAGGCCATCACCGCACCCAGGAACCACTCATCATGGAAGTAGTAGAACGTCTGCATCTTCATCGACTTGGTGCCATGCAGATAGGTGAACAGCGGCATGGGGCATTCCACTTCCAGCGGAACGAAGACCAGCCCTGAGGCATAGGTCGGCTCGCCATGCGGGTCGGGCGTTGCATAGACGATGCGGTGTACGTCCACTCCGTAATCCAATGGGAGAATGCCGGATGGAATCCCATTCTGGGCCAAAAGGGTGTCAATGTCCTGCGGGGTGAGGTGCATCATCAGGCTGTCCTCGATGATGGTGCCCTGCGCGGATGCGAAAACTGGCAGCAGTGCCAGACAGCAGATGGTGTAGAGGTTTTTCATGGATGCGAATGTACAGGAAAAGGAATGCACGCATTCCTATTGAACGTGTCATCGTGGAATCACTGCCGCGTTGCCCACCAGAATTGTGCATTTCTCCTGTATTCTTCTGTGGCCGAAGCGCGATTGTCCAATTCCAATTTTCGTAGCATTGCCCCACAATCTTAACATGGAATGCATATAAAGGGCACATTGATCCCCATTGGTGGCAACGAGGACAAGGGCATCGAGACCTCCGAGATCTACACCTTGGAATACATCACCGATGGCATCCTGTCGCGCGTAGTGAAAGAGAGCGGTGGCAAGGATGCCTGCATTGTGGTCATCCCCACGGCATCGAGCATCCCTGACGAGGTGAGCGACAACTACCGCACCGCATTCGCCACGTTGGGCTGCACCGATGTTCACATCATGGACATCCGCAAACGCGAGCAGAGCGAAGAACCTCAGAACATCGACCTTATCCGCAAGGCCGACTGCGTGATGTTCACAGGAGGCGATCAGAGCAAGATCACCAAACTGATAGGAGGAACCGAACTGCACAATATCTTCTTGGACCGCTACCAGAACGATGACTTTGTGATCGCTGGCACCAGCGCAGGTGCCATGTGCATGAGTGCAGAGATGATCACAGGTGGTAACAGTTCTGAGGCGTTCTACAAAGGGGCCGTGGGCATGGATACCGGCATGGGATTCACGCCCAACCTCATCATCGACTCACATTTTATCAAGCGCGGACGTTTTGGTCGTCTGGCCCAGGCGGTGGCCAAGTTCCCCAAGCTCATTGGCGTGGGTTTGGCCGAGGATACTGGCCTGGTCATCAAGAACGGAAACGACTTTGAGGTGATCGGCTCAGGCATGGTCATCATCTTCGACCCCAAGAAGTTGCGCCACAACAACGAGAAAATACTTGAACCCGGCACACCCATGACGCTCACCAATCTGAAAACGCACGTGCTTGCCAACAGCGACCGTTTCAACATCGCCAAACGCAAGGTGAAGGTGTTGCCGTTGGGGGCGCCTTTCAGTTGATCGGTCGATCAGCTAATTAGCCAATTAGCTAATGATTGGGCGTGTGGAAGGGTCAATCCCTTGAAGTCACAAAACCACGGTACAGGCCTAAAGTTCAAATAGCCGAAGGTCGGCAGTTCTACCAAAGAGCAGGAACGCATCGCCTGCACGCAGTTCGATATCGTCACTGCATCGGGTAATGATCTCCACATCACGCTGACCGCTTGGATGCAGTTCCACCTTCAGCGGGCGGATAACACAGATGAGCTGCAATTTGCCCAAGGCGGGTTTCAATTCGCGCACCGTCCGCTTGTTCCAGCTGGCAGGCATCACTACTTCGCTCAGCGCATAGCCACCTTCCGACCAATAGGCGCGTTCCACATTGGGCAGATCGATGACGGCCGCGAGTCTGTTGGCCGATTCCTGCTCTGGACGGAGCACCAAATCGACCCCGATACTCTGCAATATCGTGTTATGGATCTCGGATATGGCCCTGCATAGAATCCGCTTGGCCTTGAGTTGCTTG
>JAIPBJ010000012.1 GCA_021739625.1 Flavobacteriales bacterium
CCATCTCTGCCTTTGCCAAGATCTCCTTGGCTTTCAGCAGGTGTTCGCCTTTGCGCTGTTTGCCATAGATGATCTCTCCTGTGCGTTTGCTCACCCAGCGGTCGGTGCGCACCAAGGGGTTGGGAATGAACTGCCCGTCCACTTTCACTGCGGGCACGATCTCGGTGAGCAGGCCGTAGCGCATCGCCTCGTGCGCGCTCCAAGGATCGCAGGCGGTACACGACAGCATGGCCAGTTCTACACCCACGAAAAGGTGCAGGAAGTCGGTCGATCCGCCATCGGGCGCGCTTCCGTGCTTGGGCCCTGCCTGACCGAAACGGGCCATGTCCTGCGCAATGCTGTAATCGCACGCCATGCCGATCTCCTGTCCGCCACCTATCCGCATACCGTTCACCCGGCAGATCACCGGCTTGTCGCACATCAGGATGGCCGACACCATGTCGTTGAACAGGCGCATGTACTGCTTGTACTCCTGCGGGTTGCCGGCATAGTATTCAGCATATTCCTTGGTGTTGCCACCGGTGCAGAACGCCTTATCGCCCACGGCCGTGAACACCACGGTCACCACGCTGCGGTCGTTGCTCGCCTCGCGGAAGGCCAGAATGATCTCTTTCACCGCCCCGGTGGTGTAGGAGTTGAACTGTTTGGGATTGTTGATGATGATCCAGGCGTTGAAAAGGCCCGGCACCTCCTTGCCTGCCACATCCTTGGCAGGGCGTTTCTCATACAGGATCTCTGTGTAATCGTGTTCTACTATGTTGTGGCTCTTCAGCATGGCTGTTTGGGATTAAAGGGTATCTGTCCGATCAGTCGAAATCCGGAACCATCACGCTCCGCTTCGAATACTTGTGGTCCAGCGTGTTGCGGAACACTTCGTTGATGCTGCCCATGGGGAATGTCTGCACGAAATCTCCGATCTCCAGTTTTCCTGTGGCGATAAGGTCAACGACCTCGGGGTAGAGTTCGGGCTTGCAGCCCCAGGTTCCGATGAGCTTGGCATCGAAGGCCATGAGGTTGCTCAGGCGCACTTCCACCTTGTCCATCGTGAAGCCCACGATGCTGACCGTGGAGGTGAAGGTGAGCAGTCCGAAAGCCGTCTCCTGACCCGCTGCGGTGCCAGAGAATTCAAAGATCTTCCAGCCGTAGGTGGGCGCACCGAGTTCTTTGGCCAGATCACGCACTTTGGCTTTCAGATCGCGGAAATCAAGTCCCTTGGTGTTCACCACCGCATCTACGCCATTCTTCTTGGCCGAGGCCAGTTTCTCATCGCTGATGTCGAGGGCGATGACCTTCGCACCCATTATCTTGGCTATGAGCGCGCCATAGACCCCGACACCGCCCACCCCGATAACTATGGCAAGGTCGCCCGCCTCCAGTTCAGATTTCCGCAGCACCTGATAGGGTGTGGAGATGGCATCGGCAATCACTGACAGTTCCTCCAGCCTGTATTTTGCAAGCACACTGTCGGGCACCGGGCACAGGTATCTGTGTGGCACCTTGATGTGCGATGCGAATCCACCATGGAAATCGTTGCCGGGCATCAGCTGGTGCTGGCAGATGTTGCTGCGGCCCTTCTTGCACAGGTCGCATTCTCCACAGGGCAGCACTGCCGGAACGATGACCTTCCTTCCCTTCAGATGTGCAGGGCCCTGCACCACAGTTCCGCTTATCTCGTGTCCCAGTGTGAGCGGCAGTTCCATCTTGGTCTTCACACCATGGTGCCAATAGCTGATGTCGGTATGGCACACGCCACATCCGGCCACTTTCACCAGTGCCTCATGGTCACCGACCTGTGGCATCTCCGTCTCCACCAGCTCGAAAGGTGCATGTGGGGCGGTCATCCTGTACTGTCTCATCTTCTCCATCTCTCTTGTGATGTTTGGATTGGCGGGTCAAAAATGGTCATAGAGCGGTGTTCTCAAACAGGATGGCCGTGCCCTGCCCGCCACCGATACAGGCCGAGGCGATGCCATACCTCACCCCACGGGCCTTCATTTCACGTGAAATGGTGAGCGAAAGGCGAGCACCGGTCGCGGCCAGAGGATGCCCCAACGCTATGGCACCACCGTTCACATTGCAGATGTTGCGGTCGAGGCCAAGCTCGCGCTCGCAACCTATGAACTGGGCCGCAAATGCCTCGTTGATCTCGATGAGGCCGATGTCGGCCAAGGTCAGTCCCGCCATTTCCAGCACCAGACGTATGGCGGGCACAGGCCCCAGGCCCATCACATGCGGGTCGATCGCGCTGGTGGCCGAAGCGACCACGCGCGACAAGGGCTTCAGTCCTCTATCTGTGAGAAAATCGCTGTGCGCCACAATGACCGATGCTGCTCCATCCACGATGCCGCTTGAGTTGGCCGCGGTCTGCACCCCGTCCTTGGCAAACACCGGAGGCAGTTTGGCCAAAGTGGCCAGGTCTGAGGAACGTACATTCTCATCAGTGTTGAAATCGACCGCTTTCGTATTCAGTTTCACTTTCCTTGGGCTGAGACCCTCGGCCTCGAACACTGTGGAGTTCATCTTCACCACCTCATCATCATAAAAACCGCGTGCCTTTGCTGCGAGATAATTGTCCACAGACCGTTTGGCGAAGATGTCCGCCTCTTCTTTGGTGATGCCGTGCTTCTTGGCCACGTTCTCGGCCGTGCAGCCCATTGGCACCGCAGCGGTGTCGTTGAGCGCCTCCCACAGCATGTCCTTGAAGTCGATACGGCCCAGCGCATAGCCCATGCGGTTGCCGAAGCTGACCGTGGGCGAAAGGGTCATGTTGTCGGTGCCTCCGCACAGGGTGGCACGGGCCTTTCCCAATGCGATCTGTTCAGCCCCGGCAATGATGGTCTCGAATCCGCTGCCGCAGATGCGTTGCAGCATCACCGCAGGAACTCCCTTTGGGATGCCAGAATACAGCCCGATGTGTCTGGGCAGGAAGTATGCATCGGCCGAGCTCTGCCCGATGTTGGCATACATCACCTGGTCTATGTCATCGCCCTTCATCCCCGAATTTGCCAATGCCGCCCTGCTGGCATAGATGCCCAGATCGGTGGGCGACACCGCCCCCAATGTGCCGCACAGTTTGCCGAATGGCGTTCGGGCACCGTTCACCAGATAGATGTCATCGTAGCTGATGCCTATTCCCTTTTCCTTATTGAAATATCCTTTCATCGTTGCTGTCATCTGTGTATGAAATCGGCCTTTGCCTTCGCCCCGTTCTTCTTGAAATTCTCCAATCCGATGTGCATGTCCTCAGAGAGCACGCATTCTCCGAACAGCCTCGATTCCAGCTCCAATGCCTCCTTCAGCGGCAGCCTGATGCCTTCATAGATCGCCCTGTTCAGGATGTCATCGATCTTTTTGCTGAGGTGGCCGATGTTCAGATCCTTGGGCTGAGGCACGTTTTCAGAACCACCTTTCATCCATTCGCGTGGCTTTGCTTCTCCTTTCACCAGTTTCTTCGCGAAATCGACCGCTTCTGAAATGAGGTCTCCTTCAGCTTCCATATCGATCAGTCCAATCTCCAGCGCCTCTTTTGCAGAAACGGTGCGGGCTGTGCGCAATATCTCAGCGGCAACATCAACCCCCACCAAACGTGGCAATCGCTGCGTGCCGCCCGAACCCGGTATGAAGCCCAGATTGACCTCGGGCTGGCAGGCCACCACTGGCAGTCCTTTCTTGGCGATGCGCGCGGTGCAGGTGATGGCCAGTTCGTTGCCGCCCCCGAATGCGAAACCGTTCAGGGCGCATACGGTAGGCTTCTTGCACCGCTCGATGGTGTTTATCAGCTCTTGGAACGTATGCGAGTTCTCATAGCCCTCGTCAGGGGTCTGCAGTGCCGCCAGCATGTTGATGTCGGCTCCCGAAACGAATGCCTTTGTGCCGAAACCCGTGATGACGATGCCTTGCACCGAAGGGTCGGTCTCGGCCCTTCCGATCTCATCTTTCAGTTCGGTCAGCACTTCGAGATTCAGTGCGTTGAGCACCTTCGGTCGCCTGATGGTGAGCACCGCGATGCTGTCCTGTTTCCGGGCAACGATGCGCGAGATCTTCCAGCCGCCCTCGGTCTTGGCCTTGTCCAATGATGCAGGGAATGGGAAATCGGTGTGCTCATCGCACCATTCGCGTACCAGAGTATGGGCCTTGCCGATGCCCAGTCGGTTCATCATGGTGAACGGGGCACCGATGACCAGGGCTATCTCGGTGGCCATGTCCAGATCGTTGACATTGGTGATGCCACGGTCGATGATGTAGGAACAGAGTGCGAAATAGCCTCCAAGGAACTGTTTCCTAATCACCTCGGCCTTTTCGGACGGGACATCCACCACCTCGCCACGTTTGGCCGTGTCCCATTTCCCTTTCTGGGCCACCATCTCCTGTAGGGCCTTTGGAGAGCGGAACCATGCGATGTGGGTCTTGCGCATCTCCTCCAGCCCGTGGTCGGTAATGGGATTTCCGCCAGTGAGGTTAAGTGCGGTGAAAGGCCCCACACCCTGTTTCAGCGTTTTTTGAGCAACTGCGTCTATCTCTTTGATGGTTCCATAGCCCTTTTCCAGACACAGGATCGCCAGTTCGCACAGACCCTCGAAGATGGGGTCTATGGCATAGCCGTAGGAGCTGCCCACTTCAATCGGCACTTTCCCGATGGCCTCATAGAAACTCATCAGGTCGGCCGTTGTCCGGCTGTCGGTGTCCTTGCCGGGCACCAGCTCCACAATGGGGTTGCGTTCGGCAGGGAAGAAATAGTGTGCCACCAGACACCGGCCCTTGTTGCCGATGTTGCGGAATATGACCTCGGGCTGCATGTGGGATGAGTTGGACAGATAGATGCAGCTTTCGTCTGTAAGCTGCTCAACCTGCTTGAAGATCCTGTCCTTGATGTCCCCATCCTCGGTGGCGGCCTCCACTACCAGATCTGTTCCTTCTATGGCCGAGTAATCTGTGGTGTAGGCGATGCAGTTGCGGATAGCCTCGGCCGCCTGTGGTTTGAAGGAACCTGTTTCCTCGCCCTGCGCCACCTTCTTTTCGATCTTGGCCTTGGCCGTGTTCAAGGCCTCCTGCGAAATATCCACAAGAACCAGCTTCACATTGTCCTTCCAGAATGTCTTGGCGAAATGGAGGCAGATGTCCGGGCCGATCTGTCCGGCCCCTATCACGGAGAGTTTTCGGATCTCCAGTCCTCTGTGTTTGAATGCCATTATCGTATGCTATTGATTGATGCTTTCTCTCTGGGCAATGGTGCCCCGTCCTTGTGCAGTTTCTCCTCTGCCTGACGGGCAATGAGGGCCGCCCCGTGCGATACCGCGAACTGCGGGGCATCTGCCACCGTCATCTCCAGTCGGAACTTGTCGCTCAGCAGATTGCCAAGATATGGATGATGGGCTATCACCCCACCGACCATCACAGTGGGCATGCCCGGTTCTATGCGCATCTTGGCGATGCGGTTGCCGATGGAGATGTAGATGCCGCGTGCAATGTCGCGCGGGGTCATGCCGTCCATTATCCAGTTCATGATCTCGGTCTTGGCAAACACGGTGCAGAAGCTGTTCAGCTCCTTGTCATAGTCCGAGTGGGCCGCCAGACTGCTCATCTCAGTGATGCTGATGCCTGCCCTTTCAGCTATCTCGGTGAGGAACGATCCGGTGCCGGCCGCACATTTGTCGTTCATATAGAAATTGGCAACCTGCCCGTCCGCATCGCAGTGGATCACCTTGATGTCCTCGCCCCCGATGTCGATGATGTTCTTCTCGCCAGGAAAATACTTGGACACGGCTGCCGCTGCGCAGATGATCTCTGTCTTGGCCATGTCTGCCCCGCTGAAGACCTTTCTTCCATAGCCCGTGGCGCAGCTTCGTCTGATGTCGAAGTCGGCACTTATGGCCTTGAGCATGTTGTCCAAGGCGTGGCGGTCGCCTCCCACCGTTGGCAGCGCATATCTGGCCACCGGCTCGCCAGCTCCGTCAGTCACGGTGAACTTGGTGTGGGCCGAACCGAGGTCTATGCCCAGGTAGCAGGGCTGACCGCGATAGTTCGAGGGTGATGTTCCTTTGGTCACCATGCCTTTGGCAAGGATCTTCCTGTTCACATCGCCCATCGTGCCGGGCATGCGCGAGAGCACGTTCTTGCTGGTCATGGCCTTCACCATGTTGGTCATGGCCAGGTTCAACGAGGTGCGCACATAATGCTTACGTCCATATTCCACGATCTTGCCGTTGAAATAGTCGATCTCGGTAGGTCGGTTGTTGATAAGATCGACCGCCAGCGATGGGAAGTGGTCCCCTCCTTTTTTGAGATAGCGCATGCATTGACGCAGAAAGTCATCGGGGAATCTGATCTTCTCGGCCTCGGCCACATCGATTCCCTCCTTGATGATCTGTTCTATCAGTTCCACAGTGTCAGGATCGGTCATCGCTTCTTCCATCGTCAGTCTGCTGACCCCGCACAGCGGGCTGAGCGATGCATTGAGAATGGTCTTCTCCCATGCCCGTTTCACCAGTTCAAATGAATCGACCGCCTTGGTCTCCAGATTCACCGAACTGAGCAGGGCGGCCAGTTCTGTGGCCCTGCCAGTGGCAGTGTCATTGATTGATGCCAGATAGTTCGGGGCGTTGAAGAAGGTGACCCTGGTGGCATTCGGAGCGGTGGTGTTGCCTGCAAAGTTGATCACCAGCCGCAGGGTCTTGCTTTCTCCGAATCCGGCCACCAGCAATTGCTCCACATCGATCCCGTTCTGGGCCGACACCACTGTGAGTTTCTCGGTGTTCAACACCTCGGCCTGTTTCACCGCATGGGCCGTGTGGTTCGACTTGAGGGCGAAGAAGAGATAGTCCGCATCCCAGTCTTCGAGTTCGGCAATGGAGCTGCACACCATGCCGAATCTCGCATGGGCCGTTATCACGTTCTGAAGTTCGAGGCCCTCAGTCCTTATCATGTCGGCCTTGGTGGTGTTAGCCTCGCACAGGGCCACCTCGCAGCCGGCCTCCTGCAGTTTCACAGCAAGGATCATTCCCACAGGGCCGAGGCCGATGACCGCCACTTTTATGCTGTTGCTCCTGCTCATTGTCTAATAGGTGGTTCTGACATCTTCCAACTGTTCAAGAAAGGTCTCGATCTTGGTGATGCTCTGTCCTTCTGAGAAGAAACGGAGGTCGCACAGGTCGCCCTCGATCACCAGCGATGGCACTCCGGTCTCTTTCGATAGCCGCTGTGGCATCCCGAATTTGGCGTTCGAGTTGTTGAAACAGGTCTTGGAGTCGTGATACACGATGCCATCTATCCGATACTCATCGAACCATGCCTTCAGCATTTTCATCTTGGCCTTTTCGCTGCGGTTGATGAAAATCTCGGTGTAGGCGCGTGCAGTGCTGTTCCACGGGTCGTTCTCATCGAATTGGTCGAACACCCAACTGCTGCAATAGGTGGATGCCACCACGGCCGCATTGTTGGCTGCGAAGAGGTCGCTCATCATGCGCAGTTTGCCCCAGATGGGCATTCCTTCCCAAAAGATGCGCTTGGTGGCATTGGGTAGAAATCCGCGACCGTTGGCCACATTGTCCTCCAGTTCGGCCAACAGTTCGGTGTAGTAGTCCTTGGCCACCTGCGTTCCACGCAGCACCACAATAGGGCCCATGTGGATGGTGCCGTCAAAGAAGCTGATGGGCGCATTCATGGCCGTGGAGGTCTTCAGCACTTTCTGCCAGAGAAGGGTGGCCTCTCTGCTCAGCCTTATCACGTCCTTGAAACGGTCGATGTCGAATTTCTGCCTGCTTGCCAGTTCCAATGCAGGTATCATCTTCTTGAACTGCCTCACCACCAGTTCCACCTCGTCCTCGGTCACCTCGTCCAGATGTCTGGGCGGCTGAATGCCTACAATGGGGCAATTGAAATGGTCTGCATAGAAGGTGAACCAGTCCTCCACCTCGCGGCATTGGTTGGTGTTGTAGGCGATGAGGTCGGGCCGTGGTGCGCCTTTCAGCCCGTAATGCTTCTGCAAGGGGGTCTCATTTCTGAGGAACGAGCCGATGTCGGCAGTCGTGTAGGAGCACACATGGCCCGAATAGCCACATTTCACAGCCTCTGGAATATGGTCCATCGCGGTGCGCGTGGCACCGAGCAGTGCCCCGTGATTCTCTGGGAAATAGACCTCGAAACCAAAGGAGCGCAGCAGTTCGGCCGGGCCGACACTGGTACACCATGCAATCTTCTTTTCGCCCGTTCCCAGACCTTTGAAGTAGTCGCCCATCACCTCCTTCATCAGGTCGGTGGTCCGGATCCTGTAGTCGCTCATCGGGTCGTCCTGTTTCTGATGGATTCATCAAGGTTGATGATATAGACCTCCTCATCCAGCGGAACATCGGCACCGTAGAGGTTGAGCAGATGGGAGCGGTATTTTTCGACCACGTTCTTCGGTGCCACTTTCATGGACGGGGTCAGCGTGCGGTCGTCCAACGACAGTTCGCCATTGATGACCATTGCGCACTTGATCTTGGCGAATTTCTGTTTGATGTCGCCATTCGCATCGTGCAGGCAGCCTCTCAGGCATCTTCCCAGTTCATTCAGACTGCGCGGACAGAAGCAGCCTTCCTCAGGGGTCACCTCATAGTTGGGGTTGGTGAGCATTTTTCTGTTGGGGAAGATCAGCGCTACCGGATGTTCCTCGCCACTGCCCGACACTATGGCATATTGAACATAGTGGCAATGTTTCTCTATCTGCTGTTCGAGGTCGGTGGGAACCACCTTTTCGCCATTCGACAGCTTGAAGATGCGGTCCTTCCGTGATATGAGTCTGAGCCCGTTGTCGGTGATCTCTCCCACGTCACCTGTGCGATACCAGCCATCGTCAGTGAATGCGTCCCTGTTGGCCTCATCGTTGTTGAAGTAGCTGCGCATCACGTTGGGGCCTTTCACCTGAATCTCATCGCCATCTGCAATTCTGATCTCGACACCGGGAATGGGAAGGCCCACTACGCCTGTCTGTCTGGGCAGCGCAGGGTCGGTGAGGGTGCAGCAGGGCGAGGTCTCGGTGAGGCCCCATCCTTCTATGACCGGTATGTTGCGCTTCTCAAATTCGTTGGAAAGGCGCTCGGGCAATGCGGCCGCTGCGGTGAATATGAATTTGAGTCCGGAGTTGAAAAAGCGGTCTTCCGCCTCCTTGTTCCCGGCCGTCAGTTCCACCAGGGCCTGATAGACCTTGGGAACACTGAAGAAGATGGTCGGACGCACGGTCTTCCAGTTGTCCATGATGGACACCGGATCCTTCCCATAACTGCTTTCAAGCGAGTAGGTGGCTCCGTGATACAGCGCTGTGAAAAGCTCGAAGATGCCCCCGAAACTGTGATGCCATGGCAGGTAGGCCAGCAGGCGGTCGTTCTCGTTCACACTCCATACCGCATCCAGCGCGGCCTGCTGCGACAGTATGTTGCGGTGCATGAGCTGCACGCACTTGGGGATTCCCATGGTGCCAGAAGTGTACATGTTGAGGCACAGGTCATCGGGGCTCATATCAAAGTCCAATGCCCTTTCCGCGTCACGGTGCCCTTTGATGAGCCGGTCAAAGGGAATCACCTGCGGATACCGTTCGGCATCCACCGGCTCAAGTGCGAAAATGTGATCGATCCGGTCGTGCCTGCCTATATTGTGCAGTTGATGCTCTCCGGCCACAACAAGGAACCGGGCCTCCGAATGGTTGATGAGCAGATCGGCCGTGTCCTGCTTGAAGTAGGCGAAAATGGGCACGGCTATTCCACCGGATGCCATCACGGCCAGCTCTGTTTCAAGCATCCGCTGGCTGTTCTGTGAGAAGAACACCACCTTGTCGCCCTTCTCCAGCCCGTGGTCCCTGAGATTGGCCGCAATGTTCTGCACGTGCCGATAGAACTCCTTCCAGGTCACTCCCTCATATTCACCATTCTTCCCTTTCTCCTGATAGACGGTACTGCTACCGAACTTCCCGGCATTCGTGCGCAGCAGCACAGCGATGTTCCTGACTATGGGGCCTATGGCTATTGTGGGGCGGAGCTCTTTCATGGTCAACGGTTCAGGCAACGACAGCAGCTTCCTTCTCCTTAAGTATGTAGTAGCGGTATCCGCCCCACAGTGCAGCCCCGATAGCTCCGGAATAGATGGCATCGGGGCTGGAGATGAACTCGAACTTGGTCTTTGAGCTTTCTGCGGTCAGTTCCTCCACGGCCTGGATCATGCCAACGTTCATGCCCATGCCTCCGCACAGGACGATTGGCGATTCGGCCCTGAGCGATCCCAGCAGTTTCACGATCCTGTTGGCTATGGACAGGTTGATGCCTTTGACGATGTTGGGTGTGGACAGTCCTTTCGAGACGAGATTGATCACGTCCGTCTCGGCCAGCACGGCACAGATGCCCGATGGTGTCTCGGGGTGGTCGGCCTGGAGCGAGATGGCCCCGACCTCCTCCACGGCAAGTCCCAGATAGCGCGAAATGTTCTCGATGAACTGGCCCGACCCGGAGGCACACTGCCCGGTCATCTTGTAGTCCACCACGCGGCCCTGTTCGTTCACCTTGATGGCGCGCACATAGAGCGCGCCCATGTCAACAATGGTGTTGGCGTGCGGGGTGAAGAACCTGCCACCGCGCGCGTGCGAGGTCATGCTGTAGAAGTGGCCTGTTTTGCGCTCCACCATCTCGCCCTCTCCTGTCGAGGCCATGTAGGCGATGTCCTTCTCATAGTTGAGGTTGTTGCGGCTCAGCAGCAGCTCCACCATCTCTGCGGCCACATCCTTCGGGTTGCGCTTGCGGATCTTCTCGGTCTGCTTGTCAACGATGCGGTGATCGCCCGATTCGCGGTCGTAGCTCATGATGACGCCTTTGATGTAGCTCCCGCCAACATCGACCCCCATGGTGTATATCGTATTGCTCATTGTTCCTTCTGTTTATGATGATGTCAGGCGGTCTCCGTCTGTTTGGTCGGTTCGGGCAGGTGGGCCGCAATGTTGCGTCTGGCGAACATGGCCCCGCCAAGTGCTCCCATGAATATGGAGTCGGTGTGAATGTTCATCGTCACATCCCCATACGCGTCCTTGACCATCTGGCTCACATATTTGAGCACCGCCTGATTGCGCGCCACTCCGCCCGTGAAGGTGAACTCGTTCCTCACCCCTCCGGACCGGGCTATGAGCGACATGGCCCGCTGCACGATTGCCTTGTGCAGACCTGCGAGGATGTTGGGCCGCTTCTCTCCGTTGTTGAGCAGTTCTCGCACCTCTGCGCCTGCAAACACGGTGCAGGTCGAGCAGATGGTGGTCTCCTTGTCGGCCTGCATGGCCTCGGGCCCCAATTCGTTGAGCGAGATGCTGAACTCATCGGCTATGTAGCCCAGATAGCGCCCGCATCCTGCCGCACAGCGGTCGTTCATGTGAAAACTGGTCACCAGACCGTGGCTGTCCACCTGAATGGCCTTGGTGTCCTGACCCCCGATGTCCAGCACCGTGCGCGTGTTGGGGAATACCGCATGGGCCCCGAAAGCGTGGCACAGTATCTCAGATTTGATGCAGTCCTCTGGGAATGGCAGCAATGCACGGCCATATCCCGTACCCACCATGTTCGAGATGTGGATGTCGTCCGATGCGATGGAGTCGATATGCTCGCGTAGCGTCAATTCCACATTCTTGTAGTTGTCCTTCACTGCGTTCAGCTCGGCATAGTACCAGTCTTCCTTGTTCTCCTCCAAAGGTCTTTCTGCCAGACCTCTGTATTTCTCCTCCAGCACCTGCATCGACTCGTCCACCAGTTCCTTGAAGTTGAACTTCACCATTTCGTTCTCCACCGGGGTGATGCTCTTGTCGAAAGCCAGCATCAGCGGCTCGAAAAACTCCTTGTGCGATTCTGCCACCATCACGTTGTAGCGCTCGCTCACGATGTCTCTGAAGAACTGATTCTTGGAACCCAGGTCCTCATTGACGAATTCATGCCTTATCTGCGGCATGATGGTGCTGAGGATCTCGTCCAGTTTGGCAATGATCAGATCCCTGTTGTCATACTGGAATTCTGACACCGTCTTTTTCAGCATCCTCTCCAGACTGTCCATCCTCCTTTTGAACTGGCGGTATTGGAAAACCGAACGGATGTCCTCCATGTAGCGCCTGAACTCCGGCTTGGCATCGATCTCGGCCTTCAGCCTGTTGGTCAGCAGGGTGAACCTTGCATCGTAGATGGCCTCTTCGCGGGCTATGTCGGCCGCCACCTTGTAGTTGGCCCGGGTGTTGGTGATGCCTCTTCCGATGATCTCATCCCTGTCGTTGATGATCACCGCCTTGGAGGTGGTCGATCCCAGATCTATGCCCAGATAGTACTTGTTCATTTTCAGTCCTTGTTTGTGATTAAGCCTCCACTTCCTTGATGTCCGCACCGATCACCCTGCGCTGATCCAGCATTTGGAAATAGGATTCCAGTCTGTTCTTGATGTTGGAGTAGGAGAAGTACCGGGGATCCACCAGATCGGACTCGATGAACCCGACCGGAACCTCCAACCTGTCCTCTATCTCGCGCATCATGGCCAGCTGTCCGGCCGAGAACGAGTTGCAGCTCTTGATGGAGTTGGTGAGATAGCCATCGGCCTGATAGTCCTTGATGCATTTGGACAGCAGGTCTATGCGCTGTGGGATGTTCATGTTGGTATAGCAGTTCATGCAATACTCGGCCAGCGCTTCCAACGGTCTTTCGGGGTCGTGCCTCCAACCGTTGTCATACACTCCGCCCACCTTGGTGTAGGACGATGCCACGATCACTGCGCCCATGTCATAGAATATCTTCCAGAACTCCCTGAAATTGGTCCAGTTGGGCGGTCCTTCCACCACCAGCCTGAACTTCTCCTCCTTCATCTCGCCCTCGGGAGTGATGGGGCCGAGGCCCTTCGCCACCCGCTCCATGATCTCTTTATAGAGCTCTTTGTAATAGTCCACAGCTTCCTGTGTGCCCCTGAAACCGATGTTGATGGGGCCGATGTAATAGACGCCAGCGAAATAGGCATCGATGGGCGAGGGCCTGTGTTTTGTGGTGTCGAATATCCTGGTGATCCAATCCTCGGCCTCGGCCGACAGCGTGAGGTGGCGCTTCAGCTTGGCCTCGTCATATTTGATGCCCGTGACTTCCTCCAGTTTCGGGATGACCACCTCCTTGAACTGCTTGACCATGTATTGCGTCATCTCGGGTGTGATCTCGCTGTTCTCCTGATAGGGTGTGTGAACCATGATGACCTTCGCGTTCGGATACTCACGTTTGAGGGTCTCGAACCATTTCATGAAGGTGAAACAGCCCGTGTAGCTCAGCAGGAGCACATCGGGCTCGGGAATCTTCTCTCCGGTCGGGCCGATGTTCCCTTTGAGCATCATGCCCACATCGCATTTCACATAGGTGCATACGTCCTCCGAGTGCGCATGCTTCTCGGCCTCTTTGATGTAGCCGCCCGACTTCTTGCGCATGGCGCTCTGCAGCGCATTGATCTCCGGATAGACCGGAAGCATGTCGAATGTTCTGATCAGCTCGGACAGATTGCCCGGAATGAACGTGTAGCAGACCTTCTTGCCGGTCTCCTTGGCTCTCGCCAGTTCGTTGAAAAGATCGCTGACCATCTCCTTCTGGATGATCATGCTCATTTCCTTCTGTGCTTCTTGTGCCATGGCGGTCTCTTGTCCTTATGCGTTGATGGTTACTACAGGCTCATCCTCCCACAGTTTGATGGAATCCGAGAAGGTGCCCACCTGCTCCTTGATCACCTTGAACTGGTTGATGTTCTCACTGTACTGGAAGGCGATATAGCGGATGCCCATCTTGTTGAAGGCGTTCTGGAATATCGGAGCGTCCAGCAGGCTGGGGTCGCAGAAGCTTGCCGAAGCGAAGATCACCCCGTCAGCCCCGCGGTCCTTCACTATCTTGGCCAAGCGGAACTCTTTCGGATTGCTCACATCATAGATGCAGGACGAGTAGCGGCTCTGATTGATGTAGGCCGTGGAGATCGCCTCCAATGGCCTGTCGGTGGTCGTGTCAATGTCGCCCTCTATCATGCGCGATCCCAGCATGTAGTCGTCATCCACCACATAGCACCCGGCCTGTTCAATGGCCCGGATCAGCCCCACCGCAGGCTGCTCGCAGAATGCCCCCGACACCACGATCTTGATCTTGTCCTGCGGAACCCCGATGGGCTTGGCAATATGCGCACACACCTGCTCCAGCAACGCATTGTGCTCCTCCACCGGAATCACCATCCCGGCCCTGATGATGTGATAGACATCCTCGATCGAGAGTCTCCAAGGAAAGTCCTGACGGATGTCGTAGATGAACTCGATCATCTGGCGGTTCCTATTATACAGACCTATGGAGTGGTTGAGCCGCTCAGGGGTCACCTCAACCCCGTTGATCTCCTTGATGTAGCGGAGCACATGTTCCATCTCCTGCTGATAGAACACCCCACCTATCTCGGGCAGGAAGTTCTGTGGGAAGTCCATGTACTTCACAAACTTCCCGATCTTCTGCTGCTTGAAAATGCCCGACAGATTGCGGATCACATCGCAGATGGAAGGGAAGATGTAGCCATCAAAATGCTCCGTATGTCCGTCCAGCACAAGTTCCAGAATACTCCTCGGAATGTGGCAGATGTAGCTCTGATAATAGGCGTCACCTTTGATGATCTGCTTGCGGTCGCCTCCGCCCATGATGCCCACTGCCAGCCCATTGGCCGCATGGATGATCTCCCTTGGGAAGTATATCGGCATATACCCGACAACGACCCTTCCTTCCTGCTCGGCCTTCCATTCCTTTGCCCGCGTAAAATGCAGGTCGAAGGCCAGTTCCTTGCATTCATTCACAATCTGCTCAAGCGATTTCATCGTATGTCCTTGGTTTTGATTCCGAACGGTCAATTCTTTTCTGGGCCATCTTCCATCAGTGCACCATGCAGCGATCGTTGGCCACCCGGGCGGTCGATGCCCTTGGCCAGCGGTGCAGAAACAGGGTGGTCGTATGAACCCATTGTGAAGTTGAATGATGCGAAACTATCGGCATCGCTCGCTACAAAATATGAGAAGAGTCATATAAGATGACGGAAATGACAGAGTATGTATGGGTGCCATCGGTCCCGATGGTCGAGCCACATTCTGGTCTATTATGTATTCATATAGCTGATAATGAGTTTAATGAAAGAACAATCTACAATCTTGAACGTTGATCGTCACAATGTGAAATCATCGTGCCGAAGGCGATTTTATGCTGATGTAAGTCATAGTACGTATCTGTTCAATGCCTTGCTTTGTGCAGGATGAAGAAGAACGGGAACATCTGTCCGGCAAGGGTCGGAGCACTCATTCTGGCCGGTGGCGAATCGGGCCGGATGGGATTTCCTAAGCCGTGGCTGGCCTTTGATGCGCAGTCCACCTTTCTGGAGCACATTGTGGCGCTCTACAGGGCTGCCGGGGTCAGCGAAATAGTCTGTGTGATCAACGCAGCCTTCTGCGCACATCCATGGACAGGCCATGCAGACCGCATCAGGGCCGTGGCCACAGTGGTCGCGAACGACAGCCCTCACAAGGGTCGCCTTCATTCCATGGTGCTTGGGCTGGGCGCGATGCGGTCGCCCCATATCTTCGTCCATAATGTGGACAGCCCCTGGGTCGATGTTCAGGTGATCCGCGAGCTGTATGGCAACAGGTGCGAGGTCGGGGTCACAAAACCTGTCTGCATGGGCACGGCAGGCCATCCTGTGCTCATTTCCAAAGAAGTGACGGACACAATCATGGAACATTCAACGGAATCGGGAACCCTCCGCGATATTTTGCGACTTTTCGATCAGCGCTCGGTCGAGACGGCCGATAAGGGGATATTGGTGAATGTGAACACCATGGACACGTATGAGGAGCTGAAAGGTGGACATATACGGTGAAATAGCAGAATCAGGAAGGCAACCGGAGAAGGCCGCCCTGTGTGTGATAGTGCAGACCAAAGGCTCTGCACCGAGAAAGGTCGGGGCCAAAATGATCGTTTACGAGAGTGGAAGGATCTCGGGCACCATCGGTGGAGGCGATCTGGAAAGGAAGGTGATCGAGAATGCACTGGCCCAAATTGAAAGGAACGCGCCCGAGATGTTCCGACACGACCTCCTACATCAGCACAACATGTGCTGTGGAGGAAGCGTGTACATTTATATCGAACCCATCCGCAAGATGAACAGACTCTATATTTTCGGTGCGGGCCACACAGGCAGTGCATTGGCGCAATTTGCACGGGCACTCGATTTTGACGTCTATGTGATCGATGACCGCAAGGAATACCTTGATCTCATCGTCACCGAAGGGGTCAACAAGGTCAACATGGAGTATGGACAGATTCTGCCCTCCTTGCCTTTCAACGGGAACACCTATGTGGCCATCATGACCTACGACCATGCACACGACAGGGACATTCTGGCATACTGCATTGCACGGCCGCACGCCTATCTGGGCATGATAGGCAGCAGGCGCAAAGTGGAATTGACCAGAAAGATGTTCATCGAGGCCGGCATTGCCACCGGCCTATCGTTGGAGCAGGTGGACATGCCCATGGGGCTGAATATCGGTGCCGAGAGCCCGCACGAGATCGCCATCAGCATCATGGCAAAACTCATTGAAGTCAAAAACAGAAAAGAACATGGGTAAGCGCATAGCCATCGTCACCGGAGGTGCCAACGGAATAGGAAGGGCCATCGCACAGCGATTGGTCGAAGAAGGTGTGACCACCGTCATCGTAGATGTTGACCGCGATGAAGCGATGAGGTCGGCAACAGCATTGGGCGAACGCTGCCATTATGCCCATTGCGACATCAGCAACGAGCAGGAGGTGCATGACCTGTTCGCCCGGCTTCTGGCTGCACACGGCAGCATTGACGTGGTGGTCAACAATGCCGGCATCATCCGCGACAACATGATCTGGAAAATGCCGGCAGACGATTTTGACAAGGTCATGGACATCAACCTCAAAGGCACATGGCTCGTATGCCGCCAGGCCGCCATCGTGATGCGTGCGCAGAAGAGCGGCCGCATAGTGAACATCGCCTCAAGGGCCTGGCTGGGCAACCGGGGCCAGTCCAACTATTCGGCCTCCAAGGCCGGTGTCATAGCGCTTACGCGTGTTCTGGCACTCGAACTCGGTCGGTCGGGCGTGCTTGTCAATGCCGTGGCCCCCGGTCTCATCGATACCCCGCTCACACAGCGGCTGCCAGAGGATGTCCGACAGAAGCTGATCATGGCGCAGCCCACCGAGACCATGGGCCGGCCCGAGGATGTGGCCAATGCCGTGGCATTCCTTTGCGATGAGCGCACTGGCTTCATCACCGGCCAGACCATCTATGTCGATGGGGGCAAGAGCATCGGAGCAGGGCTGTAGTCCCGGTGATCGCTTCCAAGGGCCGGGAACTGCCGGTCCTGAGCTTGACGAAGGGAAGCAGTCTCCCCTCCCATTCCGCTCCATGCGCTTCCAATGCCCTGCCACTGCGCACCATCGACCCTCCCCCAAAGGAACCTCTACTCTTAACCTGTCTTAAAAATGGGGAGCCTACACCCTACTTCGTTCAATGGAAGGCAACTAGAGCCCGTAGGCTGTGTCGAACCCATCTCACTGCGGCATGACCACCACGATTAATCATAATGAGAACGCAGCCACACACTTGCAAATTACTTGCAAATGAAATAGGGGTCACAGTCGAAACGACCGTAACCCCTTCACACTAAAGCTCCCCCTCTTGGACTCGAACCAAGGACCCTCTGATTAACAGTCAGATGCTCTAACCAGCTGAGCTAAGGAGGAATTTAAGGGGCGCAAATGTAAGGGCCATTCAATTATCAGACAATATGCCCCGCAAAAAAATCAGACCACCTTATCAGATACCTTTGCCGCCCTAACCAAAGCACAGCATGAGCAGCATACTCACCGTGGGCACAGTGGCCTTCGATGCCATTGAGACCCCTTTCGGAAAGACCGACAGAATCGTAGGTGGTGCGGCCACCTACATTTCATTGGCCGCCTCCTATTTCAGCAAACCCATCAATGTGGTCTCCGTGGTCGGGGACGATTTCCCGCAGGAAGCACTTGATAATCTTGTGCATCACGGGGCAGACATCAGCGGCATTCAGGTGAAGAAGGGCGAGAAGACCTTCTTCTGGAGCGGCAAGTATCACAACGATATGAATACCCGCGACACACTGGCCACAGAGCTCAATGTGCTGGCCGATTTCAATCCCGTGTTGCCAGAGGCATACAAGGCCTGCGACTTTCTCATGTTGGGCAATCTTACCCCGGCTGTTCAGCAGTCTGTCATGGATCAGATCCCGGTGCGCCCCAAACTTGTGGTGATGGACACCATGAACTTTTGGATGGACATCGCCATGGACGAATTGAAGGCCGCCATTGCCCGCATAGACGTGCTCACCATCAACGATGCCGAGGCACGCCAGTTGTCAGGCGAGTATTCATTGGTGAAGGCTGCACAGAAGATCCTTACCATGGGACCGAAATACCTCGTGGTGAAGAAGGGCGAGCACGGTGCCCTACTGTTCAATAAGGAGAGCGTTTTCTTTGCCCCTGCGCTGCCTTTGGAGGAGGTGTTCGACCCCACAGGGGCGGGAGACAGCTTTGCCGGTGGATTCATTGGCTATCTGGCAAGCACCCGCGATGTGAGCTTTGAGAACATGAAACGCGCCATCATCTTCGGATCGGCCATGGCATCTTTCTGCGTTGAGAAATTCGGTACCGAACGGCTCCAGAACCTTACACACAAGGAGATCGATGAGCGTGTGCAGGATTTCATCGACCTCGTCCAGTTCGACATCTCGTTGGTGAACAACTGACCCCCGTCAGTGGTCCGGCAGAACAGAAACCCCGGTGTCTTACCGACACGGTCCTTTCTGTTCCGACCGATAGGAGGATGGCCTTATCCTTCAAGTGCGGCCGCACCGCCCACGATCTCCAGGATCTCGTTGGTGATGGAGGCCTGACGGGCCTTGTTATACGTCAACTTAAGCTGCTTGAGCATCTCGGTGGCATTGTCCGTGGCCTTGTGCATGGCCGTCATTCGCGCACCGTGCTCCGATGCCAGACTGTCCAGAACGCTTTTGTAAAGCTGGGTCTTGAGCGAACGTGGAATAAGATCCAGTACGATCTCGGTCTTCGAAGGCTCGAAGATGTAATCGGTCGTCCTTTTACTGTCTGAACTATGCTGAGGAGGTGCTACGGGAAGAAACTGCTCGCGCACCGTGGTCTGACTGGCCGCATTGATGAACTCGTTGTAGAAGATCTCCACGCGGTCGTACGTACCGTCCACGAAACCCTTCATGATCCCTTCAGCGATGGGCGCGATCACTTCAAAGTTCAACGCATCGAACACATCGTTATGTGTTTCAATGACCTCCAGACCTCTGCGGGTAAGGAACTCGGCCGACTTCTTTCCGATGGCCAGCACTTTGATATCCTTGCCTGCAAAATCCTCATCAATGGCCTTGAGAATGGCTTTGCTCACATTGGCATTGAAACCACCGCACAGACCGCGGTTGGAAGAAACAGCTACGATCAGCACCGTCTTCACCTCACGTTCTGAGGCATAGACTCCGCCATCGCTCGCATCCACTGTGCTGCTCACGTTCTCCAGAATCTCCTTCAGTTTGGAAGCGTAGGGGCGCATGCGCGTAACAGCATCCTGTGCCCTGCGCAACTTGGCAGCCGACACCATCTTCATGGCAGAGGTGATCTGCCTCGTAGACGATACCGAGGTGATCCGCTCCCTTACTTCCTTAAGACCGCCCATTCACTGTGATGATTTGATAATTAGCAGAATTCATAATCAGCTGATGAGGAGTGACGGTGATAATGGTCTGTCATTCCACGCATTCATCCAATTGCTAATTGCCAATTACTAATTGTTGATTGTCTCAATACTTCCCGCTCAATTCCTTGGCCACCTGTTCCAACACCGAGGTGATGCTGTCATCAATCTTGCCTGCCTTGATCTGGTCCAGAATGTTGCGGTGTTTTGCTTCGAGATGATCGAGATACTCGGTCTCAAAAGCCCGCACCTTGTTCACCGGTATATTGCGCAGCATCCCTTTGGTTCCGAGATAGAGGATAGCGACCTGCTTCTCTACCGACATGGGTGAATACTGGCCCTGCTTCAGAATCTCCACGTTGCGTTTGCCCTTGTCCAACACGTTCTTGGTGGCTGCATCGAGGTCTGAACCGAATTTGGAGAAGGCCTCCAGTTCACGGTACTGGGCCTGATCCAGTTTCAAAGTGCCCGCCACCTTCTTCATCGACTTGATCTGGGCCGATCCGCCCACACGCGATACCGAGATGCCCACGTTGATGGCAGGACGCACACCCGAGTTGAACAGGTTCGATTCGAGGAAGATCTGACCGTCAGTGATAGAGATCACGTTGGTCGGGATATAGGCCGACACGTCACCTGCCTGCGTCTCGATGATCGGCAGTGCGGTCAATGAACCGCCCCCTTTCACCAGATGCTTGATCGAGTCCGGAAGGTCGTTCATGTTCTTGGCCACATTGTCGTCAGCGATCACCTTCGCGGCACGCTCCAGCAGACGGCTGTGCAGATAGAACACATCACCGGGATACGCCTCACGTCCGGGAGGTCTGCGCAGCAGCAGCGAAACTTCGCGATAGGCCACCGCCTGTTTCGACAGATCGTCATAGATGATGAGGGCAGGACGACCGGTGTCGCGGAAGAATTCCCCGATGGCGGCACCAGCGAAAGGTGCATAGAACTGCAGCGGTGCCGGATCGGATGCCGTAGCGGCCACCACCACCGTGAAGGCCATGGCACCGGCATCCTCCAGCGTCTTTACGATGCCGGCAACAGTGGAACCTTTCTGGCCAATGGCCACATAGATGCAGAACACCGGCTTCCCAGCGTCATAGAACTCTTTCTGATTGATGATGGTGTCGATGCACACCGCTGTCTTGCCCGTCTGACGGTCACCGATCACCAGCTCGCGCTGCCCACGACCGATCGGGATCATCGCATCGATTGCCTTGATGCCCGTCTGCAACGGCTCATTCACCGGCTGACGGAAGATGACGCCCGGAGCCTTGCGCTCCAACGGCATCTCATAAAGTTCACCGCTTATGGGGCCTTTGCCATCTATCGGCACGCCCAGTGTGTTGACCACACGGCCCAACATGCCCTCTCCAACTTGGATGGATGCGATCTGGCCTGTGCGCTTGGCGGTGGAACCTTCTTTGATGCCGGTCGATGAGCCGAGAAGAACCGCTCCAACGTTGTCCTCCTCCAAGTTCAGGATGATGCCCTTTGTGCCGTTGTCGAACTCGATAAGCTCACCTGACTGAACATTCGAAAGTCCGTAGATGCGGGCGATACCGTCACCCACTTGCAGCACGCTGCCTACTTCCTGCAGTTCGGTCTCGGTCTTTGCCCCCGAAAGCTGTTCACGGAGAATGGCTGAGATTTCAGCCGGATTGAGATTTGCCATGATGATGTTTAAGTCTTTGCTGAATCTGTGGATAGGACGCTCCCCAAGTTCTCAGAACTGTTTTGCGTATTGATTGGTATTGAACTCCTGCCGAAGGGCACTGAACTTGCTGCGGATGCTGGCATCCAACTGACGGTCGCCTATGTTGAGCACAAAGCCGCCCACCAGTTCCGGGTCGATGCGGGTCTCCAATTCAACCGTGCCAGCGATCTCCTTGTTCAGAATTTCAAGGATGCGTTTCCGCATCTCATCCGAAAGTGCGGCAGCAGATACCACCTGTGCGGTGGTGATGCCTTTCAGTTCCTTGTATTGAGAGATGAAATGTTTGCTGATGAGACCCAAGGCATCCTCACGGCCGTTCTTCATCAACAGTCGCAAGAAGAGACGGGTCATTTCGTTCAGACCGTTGCTGAAAATGACATTCAGGGCATTCAACTTGCGTTCGGGGGCGATGATGGGACTCTTCAGCATCACCTGCAGGTCATGGCTCATGCCAATGGCCGAGCTGATGAGGCTCATGTCTTGGAACACCTGCTCCAGAAGTCCCTTTTCAGCACTCAGACCGACCAGGGCCTTGGCATACCGTATGGCCACCTTGGTATCCTGCATCTCAGTTCAGTTTGATATCGGCAAGCAGGCTTTCCACCAACTTGTTGTGTTTCTGAGCGTCAGAGAGTTCTGCTTTCAGCACTTTCTCTGCAAGATCGATTGAAATGGCCGCCACCTGACCCTTCAGGTCGGCCATTGCAGCTGCCTTCTCGGTCAGAATGCTCTCGCGGGCCGAGGCAACGATGCGGTCGGCCTCGCTCTGAGCTTTTTCCTTGGCATCATTGACAATTTTGTCTTTCAGCTCTTTGGCCTCCTTCATGATGTGGTCGCGCTGGGCGTAGGCCTCTTTCAGAATGCGCTCGTTGTCGCTCTGCAATTTGGCCATCTCCTTGCGCGCATCCTCTGCCGACCTCAGTGCGTGGGTGATGCTCTCCTCTCGCTCTTTGATGGTCTTCATGATGGCCGGCCAGGCAAATTTGCCCAGACCTACCCAAACTACCAGAAAAGCAATGGTCATCCAGATGATGAGGCCTATGCCAGGGGTAACCAGTCCCATGTGTTCGTCTTTGAATTATTGTTCTTATCGCTTGTCAATCAACCGCATCCCTGCGGTGGTCGGGGTCTCCCGCCCCCGACCAACCGTCAGGGGCGAGACCCGTTCCATTATTCATTACTTCATCAGAACGATCAGCAGACATACGATGATGCCGAAGAAGGCAGCACCTTCCACCAGTGCGGCCGCAACGATCATGTTGGCGCGGATGTCACCGATGGCCTCTGGCTGGCGGGCCATGCTCTCAAGGGCAGTGCCACCGATACGGCCAATGCCAAGACCGGCACCGACCACTGCGATACCGGCACCGATGCCAGCACCCAGGTATGCATTCGCAGCGTCAAGAAGGATTGAAATGATTTCCATTGTGTAAAGGATTGAAGGTTAGGGATGATTGATTGTTGATTGACGATTGTTGATTGACGACTGTCAGTGGTGATGCTCCTCAACGGCCGCCCCCAGATAGAGGGCCGAAAGCAGCGTGAATACATAGGCCTGAAGGAAGGCGACAAGAATCTCCAAAGTGTTCATGAAGATGCCGAACAGCAGCGAGACTATCGACACGCCATAGCCAGCCACAGCTCCATATTTGGCTGCGAAGATGAAGATGAGGCTCATGAACGACAGAATGATGATGTGGCCGGCCGTGATGTTGGCGAACAGACGCAGGCAGAGCACCACCGGCTTGGTCAGCATGCCCATGATCTCGATCGGCACCATCAGTGGCAGAAGCCAGCCCGGAACTCCCGGTGTGGCGAAGATGTGCGCCCAATAGTTCCTGTTGCCCTTCACGGTGGTCATGATGAAGGTGAAAACTGCCAGGACCAGCGTCACTGCGATGTTGCCCGTAACGTTGAATCCTCCTATGAATGGAATGAGTCCGAGAATGTTCGCTATCCAGATGAAGAAGAAGACGGTGAGCAGGAAAGGAAGGAACGTCTCGTAGCGGTGGCCTATGGAAGGCTTGGCAATCTCATCGCGCACGAACAGGATGATGGGTTCCAAAAGCGACTGAAGGCCCTTTGGGGCCTCATTCGGGTTGCGGCCGTATGCTCTGGCAATGTTCAGGAAGATGATGAACATGAGCAGAACCGTGATCAGGACGCCCGCAGCGGTCTTGGTGATACTCATATTGATGAAACCTGCTGGCCTACCGTTGAAGAAACCTTTCCAACTTTCCTCACTATAGCCCATGCCCTTGGCATCAGCTATGTCCAGATGCTCAGAAGCTGCCAATGGATTGTTCGATCCGAGGCGGATGACATGACCGTGGTCGAGCGCATATCTGTTGTAGGCAGCTTGGCCGTGGTGGAAACGGGATGACGAGAAGATGCTCAGTCCGTCCTCGTTGCTCCACATGATGATGGGGAGAGGAATGGAGATCTGGTGTTCCCCGATGGTCATCAGATGGATGTCATGAGCATCCATCACGTGGTGCATGATCATGTCGCCAGCATTGAACTCACCGTCAGAACCACCTGAGGCAACCGCCTGACCGAAGCCCAGCACAAGGACTGAAATGAGGGTGAAAATGGCCTTGAAAGCCTTGCCAGTACTGTGTTTCAGCATTTCTTGGTGAAGGATTTGCCCCTGCTAAAAAATTCGGGCGCAAACATAGGCACAAAAAAATCAGAAATACAACCGCTCAGAGGGTGATATTTCTCAGTTCCGTGAAGGGTCTTCTCATGGGTTTTTCCTCCGGACAATCGGCACAAGGCTCACAAGTTCCAACGCGGTGAAAAACACATAGAACATCAGGAACAGGACCACCACGGGCACAGCCTCCTCCTGCCTGATGAACACATAGATGGTGACGCCAAGGAGATAGACCAGCATTTTGATGCCCATGATGCCCATGAAGTATGCAGGGAACCGTTTAGGATTCTCTCCCAGCGATGCGATCACGCCCTGATGCGTGGCCCACGAGCCCAGCAGAAAGAACAGGGCGACAAAAGGAAAATGTGGATGATAGAGCCGGGAATCGGCAAATTGGCCAAGCAGGTAGGTTGTTGCAAGTACGGCAACTGCCACAACGGTGGCCTTCAGCAGATAGGTCATTGACTGTCCTTGGTTGATGCGCCACCTTTGCCAAGCAGGTCTTTCACTGCGGTGTACATGGCAACGATGACACTGAGAATAGTGAGTCCTCCTGTGAAATAGGGGGCCGGTGTGCTGAAATGTCCGTCCAACCAGATGCCGCCCAAAGCACCGGCCAAGATGATGACCATCATCTGCATGGCCATGCCCGAATAGCGGAGAATTGCGTTAGGCGGTCTTTTGCCGGGGCTGTTCTTCGCGCCTGTCGTTCTTTCCGGCATCTGAAAGGTCTTTGATAACCGCTCCTGTTCCCATACTGCACGAACCTGTGAAGGCTGCGCCCGGTTCGATCGCCAGTTTCTTGGTCATGATGTCGCCATGGACCTTGGCGGTCGATTTGAGCGTGAGCAGGTCGGTCACGGAGATGTTGGCCTTCAGGGTTCCCTCCACTTCTGCATTCTCGCAACGGATGTCGCCATCTATGATCCCTGTTGCACCCACCACCAGACGCCCCTGACATTCAAGGTCACCTTTCAGCGTACCGTCTATGCGCAGGTTACCTTTGGCCCTGATGCTGCCCTCGATGACAGTGTCGCTATTGATGTGGTTGGGCATGGCCGTTGAGGAAGTCCTTGCCGAATCATTACCGGAGTTTCTGTTGAACATGGTTTGCCGATGTCTTAACCTTGCGGTCGGTTTTTGAAGGGCGGTAAATATAGACATTCACCTCAACGACAATTGGTTTCCATGCTACCGTTGCGCATTCTTAGCACCATTTAACAACAATTTCATGCCAAAGAATCAGATCCGCGCCTACTTCGAGTCAATGATAGACCGCCCACTTGCCGAGGGAGGAACGGGATTCACGGTCTGGCTGGGCGGCATCATCAGAAAGATTGATGACGGCACCATTTCACTGGAGGTGACCGTCAGACCGGAAATGTGTACCCCCATGGGCACGCTGCATGGAGGCATTCATGCAGCCATTCTGGACGAGGCGGTGGGGCTTACTGTTGCAGCAATGGGCAATGAGGCCCACTTCGTCACCCTCAACATGACCACCGATATGCTTCGTCCAGCGATGGCGGGCGAGGTGGTGACGGCTGTGACACAGGTGGTGAAGCACGGCCGCAAGGCGATCCATGTCATTGCAAGCCTCTACAATGTTCAGGGAAAGGAATTGAGCAGATGTACACAGAACATGATGCCTGTGGGGTGATCGGTGGGGTAGAGCCGCGGTCAGCCGCGTCTGTACAAATGAACCGCGACTCTACTGCAGATGCCCATGCCGTTCCAATTCATCGGCAATCACCTTTTGTGCCCTGTCGCGCAGCACCTCTGCATCTGCTGCGGTGAGACCTTCTGTGGCAATGGGCCGATGCACCTTGACCCGTGAGATGCCCGGTCTTCCGCCTTTCCACACATGCGGTTTGGCGGGCAGCAGTTTCCAACCACCGATGAAGGTGACAGGCACAATAGGCACCTGATGTTCTATGGCCACTTTGAAAGGGGCATTCTTGAATGGCAGCATCTTGGGGGTGTCGGCAGGGATGATGGCCTCAGGGAAAATGGCCACCGAGACACCCTTCTTCAGATCGTCTGCCACACGCTGGTAGGATCCATACGATGCCCGCGCGTTGTCGCGGTCGATGAGGATGTCCATTTTCTTGAAGAACATGTTGAACAGCCACCAGCGTCCCAGCCCGATGCGGCCCACAAAGTGAAAATAGATGGGAATGGCAATGTAGGCCTGCATGATGTCGAGGAAGGAAGTGTGGTTGAGCACGATGATGTATGGGCCCGGCCCGAGCTGTTCCTCCACTCCGGTGAGCGTGATGACGCCCATTGGCCAAGTGATGAGCCGTGCCCAGATCCGTTTGAGGAACATCGCTTGGGGAAAGAAGGGCTCATAGTTCACAAAGACCACGAAGAATGGCAGCAGCGGCAGCAGCGTGACGAAGGTCATGGCGAAGAACAGCCAGCGCCATAGCACCCTCAGTGGCCTGAATTGATCGGACATGGGGCAAAACTAACATCGGAGCCTCATGCGATGTCAAAATGGTCGGATGAGCATGCAGCGAATTACCTTCGCCCTGTGTATCAGCTCTCAGCCGTCATCATCACCCACAACGAGGAGCGGAACATCGCCCGATGTCTCGCCTCGCTGCATGACGTGGCCGATGAGGTGGTGGTGGTGGACAGCCACAGCACCGATGCCACCCAGCGTATCTGTGAGGAAATGGGTGCGAGGTTCTTGCAGCGAGAGTGGGACGGCTATAGCCCGCAGCGCAATTTTGCAGTGGATGCGGCCGCCAACGATTGGATCCTTGCCATAGATGCCGATGAGGAGCTTTCGCCCCATCTCCGCGAATCCATCCTCAAAGTGAAGGCCGAGAACGGGCACAGGAATTTCAAATTCAACAGAAAGACCAACTATTGCGGGCAATGGATAAACCACTCAGGGTGGTATCCCGACACCAAGTTCCGCCTCTTCGACAGGCGGGAGTGCGGCTGGGAAGGGCTGGTGCATGAGACCCTGACCCCGCCCAAGAGCGGAATCCAACACCTGAAGGGCGACCTGCTGCATTACAGCTACTCCAGCATCGCAGAGCACATTCAGCGCATGGACCGTTATTCCACGCTTTCGGCCCTCGAACTGCGCGACAGAGGTGCGGAGCCTTCGTTGCTGCGCATCATCATCAGTCCCTCGCTCAAGTTCTTCCGGTTCTATTTCTTGCAGTTGGGCATTCTGGACGGTGTGGCGGGCATTGTCATCGCTTCGGTCTCTGCATACGGGACTTTCCTCAAGTATGTGAAGCACTGGTATCTGGTGAAGCGTGGTGTGGGGGCATGAGGTTCTCGATTCTCATACCCACGTGGAACAACCTCGCGTTTCTGCAATGCTGCATCGAAAGCATCCGCAAGAACTCATCTGTCGGACATGAACTGTTGGTCTATGTGAACGAAGGCACGGACGGCACCGTGGAATGGTTGGAAAGCGAAGGCATCCGCTACATCCATTCGGCCAAGAATGTGGGCGTATGTACTGCGCTGAACGCGCTTTTCCCGCTTGCGGCCACCGACCTCATCTGCTATATGAACGATGACATGTACGTGTGTCCGGGTTGGGATGTGCCGCTGCTGAAAGAGATAGCGGCCATCGGCCACGGGAAATTCTATCTCAGCGCCACGATGATCGAGCCGGTGGACACGGGGAACCCAAGTGTGCTGGCACCATTTTCCTTCGGGAAAACACCCTCTGAATTCCAAGAAAATGAACTGTTGGCCGCATTGCCACAGATGCATAAAGAGGACTGGAGCGGCAGCACCTGGCCGCCCAGCATCATGCATCGCAGTATGTGGCAGGCCATTGGCGGCTATGGCGAGGAGTTCAGTCCGGGGCTCTACTCCGACCCTGATGTGAGCATGAAACTCTGGATGCAGGGAGTCAGGATTTTCAAAGGAGTGGGGGAGAGCCGCGTCTATCATTTCATGTCGAAGAGCACAGGACGGGTGAAGATGAACGATGGCAAACGCACCTTTCTGAAGAAATGGGGAGTCAGTTCATCATGGTTCATCAAGCAGGTGCTGAGGCAGGGACGGCCTTGGCAGGGGCCGTTGCCCGAAACACCCATCCGGCCAACGCTGAAAGACCGGTTCAAGAGGATTTTTGCCTGAAAGGCCATGCGCATCGCACTCATACATTATCGGCTGGTGAGGAATGGCGGGCTGGAGACCCGGTTGCTCAACTATATGCGATACTTCGCGGAGCGCGGCCATGAGACGACCGTCATCGTTTGCAAGGTGGACAGCTCCATTGAGCTTCCTCAGGGTGTCCGCGTTCATCGGGTCGATCTGGACCTGGTTCCCAAACCGCTGCGCCTCTATTTCCTTGACAGGGCCTTGCGGAGCATCATCCCCGAAGGGAAATTCGACCTGTCGCTTTCCATGGGGAGAACATCGCATCAGGACATGGTGCTGTGCCCGGGCACGCATCTCGGCTATCTGGCCGCGTTGCAGAAACGGTGGTGGAACCCCATGGATCTCTTGAATGTGTGGATGGACAGATGGGCCTTTGCCAATAGCCGCATGATCTTGGCCGCGTCAGGCATGATGGCCGATGAAATGGAATTGCTGTATGGTGTCGGTGCGGAGAAGATCCGTGTGCTGAATCCGCCAACGGACGTTGGGCGGTTCAACAGTTCTGGCAAAAAGCAAAAGGCGGAATGGCGCGATAGGCATGGGTTCTCAACCAACGTTCCTTCCATCCTGTTCATGACCACAGGCAATAAGTTGAAAGGCTATGCCTTCGTTCTGGAGCTGATGCGCAGCCTGCTGAACGAACCTGTCGAACTCATTGTGGCCGGGATGAAGCCCATGGACACCGACCTGCCCAATGTGCGTTTCGTGGGCTATGCACAGCATCCGCAGGAGCTTTATTGGGCCGCAGATATGCTCATCGTTCCTTCGGTGTATGAGGCTTTCGGGCAGGTGGTGACCGAGTCGTTGCAGTGCGGCACGCCCGTGCTCGCCTCGCACATGGTCGGGGCGAAGGATCTGATCGCCCCGGAAACTGGCATGGTGATGCAGGGGTTTGACATCGCGGAGTGGACAAGCTCGATATTGGAAATGATATCTCGCAGTTGGGACATTCCGGAAGATTTTGCGGAAGCTCACAGTTTGACCACCGCCCAGCATTGCGACCGCGTCCTTGCCACTGCGGAAGAGATGCGAGCTGCTTAGGGCAGTTCCTCCCTCCGGTGGGAATCAAGCACGATCAGCAGCGCATTCATGAACGCATAGAGGGTTGCTCCGGCCTGACTTCCCAACGTGTTGTCGCTGAGGAAGGAGATGCCCATCGTCACCACGAAACCGAGATAGAGCATATTCCGCCATCTGTCCTTCAGCGGAAAAAGAAACGCGATGATGAACCATGCTCCCCCGAAAACACCGAGGCAGATGGCCGTGGCGAGGAACTGGTTGTGGGCAATGAGGCGGAACTGTGGCAGCAGACCGTGGTCGTCCAGTTCATACGATCCGTTGTAGGCGGTCACCATTCCCTCGGTGCCAACTCCCATAGGCCAATGCTCCTTTACTATCTGCACTCCGACCTGCGTATAGACCCATCGTTGGATGAGCGATGAATTGTTTGGGTCGTTGGTGTGGCGATAGTTGTCCCACTGCCAGAAGAACTCTGCCAACCTGCGCGAAACGCCCCAACGTTGCACGAACCTGTGGTTGGTGAATCCCAGCTCCACATTGCGGACGTCCGTTTCCGAGAGGCTGTGAACACCCAGTGAGTCTTTGGGCAGGCCGAGCGATGTGAGGTAGCGCATCAGTGTGAACCGGACGGTCTGTCCGCGCAGGTCACTGCCATTGATGTCCATCGAGCTCCGGTCGGCCCATTCCCTGTCAAGTTCATACTGACAGACAAGGTTCCACATGCGGTGTCCGTTCTCTTTGAAGTGCCGCTCGGGATAGTGTTCGTATTCGCGGCCATTGGCAGTATGAAGGGGCAGCCCGTTCACGTCAAAGGGAAGGTCGAGCGTCTGACTCTGATAGATGCGGTGAACATAGACGCCCCCCGCCACGGCCGAACCTGCGAGCATCAGGGCCGCAGCGAGTTTGAGCCAGTGATCCGCAGAGCGGACCAGCATCCGCAGCAGTACCATAGAAAGCAGCGCGATGACTATGAGATAGGCGGTGGCCGATTCGAGCAGCACCGTGAAATAGAACAGCCAGACCATCACCGCCAGGGTGAAGACCCGTACGGCCCAAGGCCATGCCTCCCATTCTGAGAAAAGGAAATGGCCGAGAATGAAGATGGAGAACACCACCATCATCCCGAAACGGATGTGCGATATGAAATAGGAGAGGTGGCGTTTCTCCACAATGACATCTGCGCTCAGACCGAGGTAATTGACCAGCCCCACCAGCGACCCTGCCACCGTGCCCAGCACAAAGAGGTAGAGCACCTGCCGCAGCCTTTCGCGACCGGGCAGTTTGGAGGTGAACATTACGAGTGGAAGCACAACGAGCGGCAGTTTCACCTGCACATCGCGCCAAGCGGCCCCGAGGTCGGGCGCCCAGAGCGTGCCAATGAGATACATGAGGAAGACCGAGCCGAGCACCATGCTCAGCGGGTGGGCGGAGAACTGCCGGAGCCTTCTTCGCAGGTCGCCTTCCAACAGCCAGTTGCCCAAGAGCACGAACTGGCCCACGCTCATGAGGATGGTGCTGAGCGGAAGCCCCACGGCAATGAGCGCCATGCCCCAGAAGGCAAGCTCACGGTGCTGGGTGTCGGAGAGGCGGGTCATGGTCACACTTTTGGGGTCTTCCCCGTTCATAGGCGGTGCCGCAAAGTAAGGCGATGGAGCGCGGTAGGCATAAAAGGGCCGGAAAGATGGTTTTGGGAAGGGGGGTGGGTTTTGGGATAGTAGTGTAGAGGCCACAACCCAATTTGCAGTTCAGGTCCTTGGCCGCAGTGCGGACGGTCTCGAAGGGCGGGGTCTTGGTCTTCCAGTCGGTGCAGCGGATTTCAATGGCCTCGCCCTCTTTCAGCAGGATGAGGCGCTTATACGACCAACTGTACCTCCCCTTTCCCAAGGGGGTGAAGGTCTCGGGCCTCATCTGCGTTCAGGATTTTCATGAAAGACGGTATTCTTGGTGGAAAATGGCATTCAAACAGGTTGCATAGCGGCATTCAGCATCCTTTCAGCGGACTATAGCCATAAAATAATGGAATTCAATTGGGTTTGGAGCGGGTTCATCTCGATTATCATTTGGTTTAATCTGCTATACGCATGGTTTACTGAGCTTTTCACAAGGTTCTCCGAGTCTTTCACAGGGTTTACCGAGTCTTTCACAGGGTGCAGAAAGGTCAAAGGCGGGTTTCAAGGGATGTATCCAACGAACTGTGTCGGTCCGTTCTATTGGTTTTGACCTGCCGACCACGAGGACCACAAACGCCTGCGCGTGCTGGCAACAGTGCAGCGCAAGGCGGTCTTCGTGCGGATGTGGGACTATGTGCAGCGGGTGATCCGCGCTGCCGAGGTGGTGTTTGCCAATGATGCGGTTAAACGGGGGCTGTTCAGGGTGTGAGGGGAAGGGGTTGTCCAGCGTTTCGGCCTTTGACCATCAACACTTAACTTTGGTTCCGTTTCAACTCCGTATGCCATGAAAGCCCGCGAAGACCTCCATCGCCTCATCGACACGATCGACAACGAGAAAATGCTGCGCAGTTATCTCACGCTTTTCAGGCAGCTCCGCGCTCATGAGACAGGTGCCCTCTGGAACAGTCTCAGTGCCGTTGAACAGCAGGAACTGATGTCGGCCTATGACGAGAGTTTCGACCCTGCCGAACTGGTGTCGCATACGCAGATGAGAGAAGAGCACCGCAAATGGCTAAGTCAATAGTATGGACAAAGCGGGCCAGTGCCAGCTTCAATAGGGTCATCGCCTATCTGGAAAAGGAATGGGGTGAGAAGGTTACCAAGGGTTTTGTTCAGCGGACTTATACCATCATCGAGCTCTTGGCCCAGCAGCCGGAATTGGGTTCATTGGAAGTTCCGGACCACAACATTCGCGGCTTCCTCATCACGAAGCACAACCGTCTGTTCTACCGGGTCACAGACGGTGAGTTGATTCTCCTGAACTTCTATGATACCAGGTCTGGCAAGAAACGCAGACGGGCCTGAATCACATGATTGGGGCCCGCCTCCCAACTGTTGCAGTAGGGCTTCCCTATCAGCCCCGGCCTATTTCCCCACAGGGGCAAGGATTTCCCGATATCCCTGCTCATTGTGAAGCACCTCCAAGGCCCGTTTCAGATCCCTGTCCTCTTTCAGCATGGCCTCTATGCGGCCTTTCTGATAATGGTAGCGGGACACGATCTCGGCCTTCAGCAGGTCTTTTATCTCGGGTGCGAAGGTCTCCAGATCCTCTGTCCTGCTGTGGGCCGATGCGGCCACCAGCGCTTCATATTCGGTCCTTATCCGTTCGAAGGTCTTTTCCTCCTCGGACACTTCTTTCAGGGTCTTGAGCATCGCCTCACTCTCGGTGGTGTAGTCATATTCCTTGTTCTCCAGCCATTTCTTGAAATCAGCGAACAGTTGGTCGTCTATTTTGAATGCCGTGGCCGATGCAAGTGTCGGATTGCGATGCCGGTATTCTGTGGCAAAGTCGAAATAGAGCATCTTGCTGCCCAGACTGTAGGCGATGTCTGAGAGGCGCGCGGGTTCCACCTCCACATCGGGCAGAATGCCGCCACCGTCATACACCGGTCTGCCTCCGCGCGTGGCGAAAAGGGTCATGAGGCTGTCGGGCACCTTGCTCACGCTGCCGTCCTCGTTGCGCTCGGCATAGTTCACGGCCTGAATGCAGCGCCCGCTGGGGATGTAATACTTGGCGGTGGTCACTTTGAGCTGTGCGTTGTAGCTCAGCGGGCGGGTGGTCTGCACCAGCCCCTTGCCGTAGGTGCGCTGCCCGATGATGACCCCACGGTCAAGGTCCTGCAGCACGCCCGCCACGATCTCCGATGCCGATGCCGAGCCGCTGTTCACCAGCACTGCGATGGGCATGTCGGTGTCCATCGCCTTTGACGGTGCGGTGTAATCCTTGTTCCATTCCTTCACCTTGCCCTTGGTGCTCACCACCAGTTCGCCCTTCTCCACGAAGAGATTGCTCAGTTTCACCGCTTCATGAAGCAGTCCACCGGGGTTGCCACGGAGGTCGAGCACCAGTTTCTTCATGCCTTTGGCCTTCAGTTCGGTGATGGCATCGGCCACTTCCTTGGTGCAGTTGTCGGTGAAACTGCTGAGGTTGACATAGCCCACCTCGTCATCGATCATGCCGTGATAGGACACGCTGTTGATCTTCACCTCCTCGCGCACTATCGTCTTCAAGGTCGGCTTCTCTTCTCCGAAACGCTTGATCTTGACCTTCACTTCGGTCTTGGGCTGGCCCTTGAGCACACTGCTCACCTCCTCGGTGGTCTTGCCCTCGGTGCTCTTGCCATTGATCTCAAGGATGATGTCTCCAGCTATGAGACCTGCCTTGTCGGCCGGGAAACCTTCGTAGGGTTCGGCCACCACCACAAAGTCGTCCTTCTTGCGAATGAGCGCCCCGATGCCGCCATACTGCCCGGTGGTCATGAAACGGTAATCCTCAATATCGCTCTCGGGTATGAATGTGGTGAAGGGGTCCAGCGACTCCAGCATCCCTTTGATGCCTTCCTCCATCAGTTTTCCGGGCTGGGTCTCGTCCACATAATAGAGGTGGAGCTCCTTATACAGCGTGATGAAGATGTCGAGGTTCTTGCTGATCTCGAAGTAGTTGTCCACATAGCTGGATGTGAACAGCGTGAGCGCTGCAAGTGGAAGTATGATGAAGATGGCCTTGAAGCGTTTCAGCATGGCAGAGGTGTTGATGTCCAATGAACGTGACTTCCTGAAGAATCGTTGAGCGATGGCAAAGGTATTGCACACAAGGTGCGGGGCATTTGATGGTCAGCCAAGAATCGTTAACGCCCTGTGGCCGCGATGCGTGAATGTTGAAAACTTTGTCTTGCATATGTCGATGGGGGGGGGTGTAGGTTTGTGATGCTGTCGCGGTGGCGGCATAATTCATCCCTAACCATCAAAACCCAACGCCATGAAAAAGCTTCTCTTCAATGTTCCGATGATAGTGTGCATCTTTAGCGTGATGAATGTGATGGAAGGATTTGGGCAGGACTGCACGCAGTGCCAGAGCGGTTGCTCCGGGGGTGCATCTGCTAATGGCGACTGCTCCTTTGCGGCAGTCGAGGGTGCCACGGCCGATGGACTATATTCTGCTGCCATCGGATACAAAAATGCTGCAAGAGGGCCATACTCCCTTGTATTCGGCAACGTGATTGAGACCACCGAAGGATCAGAACGTAACATGACCATTGGCATGGGCATCATCAATACCAGCACAATGCTTACCAATTCCTTCTCCAACTCCATCATGCTAGGGATGAACTCCACCCTGCCGACCATGTTCATTGAAGGTGGCGCGGGCTCAGGAACGTGGGGCAACGTTGGCATCGGTACCACGGCCCCCATCGGGATGCTGCATCTGCGAGACGAGGCCGGAGAATCGAACGAGCTGGTGCTGGAGAAGTATGACAACACGCTCGCAAGACTGCGCTTTCAGCAGGGCACTTCCTTCCTTGGGCATCTGACCATGGACGATGCCGAGGACATGCTCATGACCAACCGCAGCAATAATAGGAACATCATATTCGGCATCAATCAGAGCAGTACGCAGGTGGAGGCCATGCGTATTGTGGGCAGCACGGCCAATGTGGGGATTGGCACTGCGGCCCCCGGTGCAAGGCTTCATGTCCGGGCAGCACCGGCAGGGAATGAACAGTTCCTTCACCTTACGGTGAATGATGCCGCGCTGCCTGAGAATGAAAATTATCTGCGCATCCTTAACTATACAGCCACGGCAGATGAACTGGGCTTCATGGTGGAGGCACGCAACGGCAATAGTACCACCGTTCCTGCCCTGACCTTGAACGGAGTGCTCGATCAGAGTGTGGATGTGGGCAGCACTGCCCCTGTGATGACCTTCAACGTGCGCAAGGTGAACACCAGCGGCTCCATAGCCAACCGGCCCCTCTTCTCGTGGCACAACGATGGCACGGCCAAGATGCGCATGAACGCGGCAGGCAACCTCGGCATCGGAACCGCAAGCCCAGCCGAAAAACTCCATGTGGCAGGGAAAGTGAGAGTAAATACTTTGAATCCAGGTGGTACGGGCCCTGTCGGGTTTGATGGGAATGGCAATTTGACTGATTTCGGCTCATCCATTCGTTTCAAGGACAACGTTTCGGAGTTGGAGTTTGATAGAGTAGCATTCCTGTCTATGCAGCCGGTATCATTCAATTGGAAATCCATTTACGGTGGGTTTGAGGATGTTGGATTCATCGCCCAACAAGTGGCCGAGGTATTCCCAGACTTGGCCGACATCCGATTCAAGCATGACATCTCTGATGAGGGGGTCATATTGCGCGACACATTAGGCCTTCCAGTGGTCGATTCTACACAGACCGAACCTTATGGAGTCAAGTACCATAAGATCCCTGTCTATCTCTATATGCTCGCCAAGCAGCAGGATTCTGTAATCCAGGCCATGGCAGAAAGACTCGATGCCATGCAGACAATGTTGGATGACTGCTGCACACGCCCATCGTTGCGCATGGACGATAGTGGTGCGGCACCCGATACTGACGAAACATCCAAAAGTGCCGCCCATGCTGAGTTCGTCCTTTTGCAGAACGACCCCAACCCGTTTGCAGACTATACGGACATCCGTCTTTCGTTGCCGCAATCGGCCAAGAATGCTTCCCTTTTGGTGGTTGATATGAAAGGAACGGTAATGTTGAATGTGCCGCTCAACGGTGGGCCAGAAACAATACGTGTCTATTCCTCAGATATTGGCAAAGGCATCTTCACCTATTATCTTCTCAACGGGGGCAATGTGGTCGCAAGTAGAAAAATGGTTTCGACCAAATAACCGAGACAATGAGACAGTTAATTTCATGCCTCTTGGCAGGATTATTCCTGCCTGCAATAGTTGTCTCTCAGTGCCCTGACGAATGGGTGAGGCAGATTTCTGGTTTGCCTGAAGGTGATTACCAAATTCAAAGACAAGGGATGGCGCTTGATCCCAATGGGAATATCCTTATATCGGGTTCATCGAGTGAAGTAGTCGATTTGACAATTGGCCCAGAGAACTATCAATACCCGAATGGGGGGCCACTCTATTACTCTCTCTTTCTTACTAAGTTAAATGACCAAGGCGATGTAATATGGACCAAGGTGATTGAATCGGAGAGCAACGCATATGATTTGGTAGTACTCTCCGATTCCAATGGCGGCTCATACATAGGTGGTTCAATGAGGACTCAGTTAACGGTAGATGCTACGACTATATCAAGGCCAGCTAACTCATCCCAAGGATTTTACTTGATCAGGTTCAATGAGTCAGGAGAAGTCTCATGGAGTTTATCAGGACCATTGCCCTATTCACTTGTGCGCTCTGCGGCAAAATGGGGAGGAGACATTGTGGTTTGCATCCCATTCCAACAGAGTCTTTCCATATCTGGTCAAGTATTCAATGCAGATGTTTCCTCAAACTCAGGAAATCAAGACGTTTTGATTGCACGAATATCTCCAGATGGTGAGTTGGTCTCAACTTACCTCGTCTCTGGAAAAGGCAATTTGGATGTGAGGGCCATTAACTGTGACCAATACGGCTGCATCGTTCAAGGAAAGTTCGATCATGAACTGATCTATGGCAACGATACATTGACCACCATTGGTCCGGACCACTATTCCATGTATCAGATAGCCATTGACAATGAAGGCTTCTTGCAATGGGCCAACGTATCGCAGAATCCTAACGATATGTATGTATACTGCTATGGTCTGGGCTTCACTGACAATGGCGAGGTTCATTTCTCCGGTGTATACGACTATTCATCATTCACACTTGGCAATCATTCTTTGCCCATGCCACAAGAACGGGACGTGTTTGTAGGTTCGCTTGATCGCATAACAGGTGAAGTGCTGTGGTTAAAGAAAGGAAACGGAAGCATGAGTGATTTTACAGAGACACATGATGTAGTGGACAATGAGTCAATGTTGGCAGGGTCTTTTTACTCATCCCAGTTTGAGTTCGAAGGGGAGACATTCTCAAACACTGATGATGACCAGTTTGATGGATTCATTGTCAGTCTTGATAGCACAGGCAAGGCCCGCTGTGGCCTTTCCTTTCATGGTGTTGGACAAAACGGGGTACGAGCTGTAAAGAAAACTACGGATGGGCACATTCTGGCACTGGTATCCATGGAGCAATTGGATTTCGCTGGACAGTCTTATACAGCCCAAGGCAGGTTCGACCTTTTGCTGATTAAAACCTGCCTCCCATGCGACACCCTCACCTTCATGGCAGAGACCACAGGCGCTCAGCCCAGGCTGCAGGTTTACCCCAACCCTGCCAACCAAAGCATAAGGGTGGAGGCAACAGGCAACAACCAGCAACTGACAGCAATAACCATCACCGACATGCTCGGCCATGCCATACTTCACCAACAAACACAAGGTCATGAACAGAACATCGACATCAGCAGGCTTGCCAATGGCATTTATACAATTGCAGCCATGCTCGGTAACGGAGAGACAAGGAGAGAAAGGCTGGTGGTGCAGCGTTAATTCAATGGAAGGGTGTTCGCAAGGACTTCAATGGATGAATATATTTGCGCCCAAATCAGCAGCACCATGAATCTTCAGGACATTCTCGCCCCCATCAAATCCCTTTTTCTCTGGACATTCGGCCTGGCCGAGGCCGGTAATATGAAGGTCAATTATGTGCTGATGGCGCTCATCTTCGGTGCTTTGGTCTATTGGACAAGCCGGCTCATGAGATACGAGAGCAGCGAGACCCCGAACCGCTGAGCCTCTCTGCTCAAGTTGCGTCTGCGGCCCGGTCAGGGGCTTTCCGCTCCCTTTTCAATTGTCGGACATCAGTTCCAACAGGTCGGTCCCGATATCGGAGCGGTAGTATTTTCCAGCATAGTCGATGATCTCGGCATTGGCGAACGATCTTTCGAGTGCCTCCTCCAGCGATTCTCCCATTGAAGTGACGGTGAGCACCCTGCCCCCGTTGGTCACCACGTGCCCGTCCTTCAAGGTCGTGCCGGCATGGAACACGGTGCTGCCCTCCACGCGGTCGAGGCCGGTGATCCGGTGTCCCTTCTCGTAGTTGCCCGGATAGCCATCGGCCACCAGCATCACGGTGCAGGCAGTGCGCGGATCGACCGTCAGGGCGTATGATTCCAGCTCGCGGTTGCCCATCGCCTCGAACAGGCCCAACAGGTCGCTCTGTATGCGTGGAATGACCACCTCGGTCTCAGGGTCGCCCATGCGCACATTGTATTCGATGACGAACGGATTGCCGTTCACATTCATCAGACCGATGAAGATGAAGCCCGTGTAGTCGATCCCGTCCTTCGCCAGTCCGGCAATGGTGGGTCTCACCACCTGCTCCTCTACTTTGGCGATGAAGGCCTGGTCTGCGAACGGAACGGGCGATACCGCACCCATGCCACCGGTGTTGAGGCCCGTGTCGCCCTCACCGATGCGTTTGTAATCCTTGGCCGAGGGAAGTATCCGATAGCTCTTTCCGTCCGTGACCACGAACACCGACAGCTCTATGCCGCGCAGAAACTCCTCGATGACCACCTTTTTCGATGCATCCCCGAACTTGGCGTCCAGCAGCATGGAGGTGAGCTCCACGCGCGCTTCCACCAGTTCGTCACATATGAGGACGCCTTTGCCAGCGGCCAGGCCATCGGCCTTCAGCACATAAGGGGCTTCCAGCGTTTCGAGGAACCCGAGTCCCTGTTCAAGCGTGTCGGCAGTGAAGCTGTGATACTGCGCAGTGGGAATGCCGTGCCGCATCATGAACGCCTTGCTGAAATCCTTGCTTCCTTCGAGTTGCGCTCCCATCTGGCTTGGCCCGATGACAGGGATGTAGCGAAGTGAGGGATCGGCCTTGAAAAAATCGGTGATGCCCGCCACCAGTGGTGCCTCCGGACCCACAATGACCAGATGGATGCCGTTGCCCAGCACAAACTCCCTGATGGCCCGGAAGTCCATCGCATCCATGTCCACATTGGTGGCCACCTCCCGTGTTCCGGCATTGCCCGGTGCCACATACAGTTTCGACAGGCTTGGGCTCTGGGCCATCTTCCAGGCAAACGCATGTTCCCTTCCTCCGGAACCGAGCAGCAGTACATTCATTTGGATATTCACTTTTTTGGATGATGGGCAAATGTAAGGGCTGCACATGACGAGGTGGGAAGCAATCACTGCATTGATGGACTTACCTTTGGAACCCCATGATCCCAAAGGAGACCATCGCCCAGATATTCGAGACCGCCCGCGTGGAGGAGGTGGTGGGCGATTTTGTCCATCTGAAGAAGAAGGGCACCAACCTCTGGGGCCTCTGCCCATTCCACAACGAGAAATCGCCATCCTTCAGTGTCTCACCTGCCAAGGGCATTTACAAATGCTTCGGATGTGGCGAGGGTGGCAATGCCGTCAACTTCATCATGAGCCACGAGAAGCTGACCTATCCGGAGGCTTTGCGCTATGTGGCGAAGAAGTACAACATCGAAATAAAGGAGCAGGAGCGCACCCCCGAGCAGGAGGCCGAGCAGAACGGGCGCGAGAGCCTTTTGCACGTGCTGGCATTCGCGCAGCGCAATTTCACCGAGAATCTGTTGGAGAGCGAGGAAGGCAAGACCATCGGCCTCAGCTATTTCAAGGAGCGCGGATTCAGCATGGAAACGATCGAGAAGTTCCAGCTCGGCTATGCCTTCGACCGCTACGATGCCTTTCACACAGCTGCCACCGAGGCGCAGTATCAGAAGAAATATCTGATTGAATCGGGTCTGTGCATCGACCGCGAGGGCAAGCTGCTCGACCGTTTCAAAGGGCGGGTGATGTTCCCGATACACAACCTCTCGGGCAAGGTGATCGCTTTTGGGGGCCGCACGCTGCGCACCGACAAGAAGATCGCCAAATACATCAACAGTCCCGAGACCGAGGTCTATCACAAGGGCAGTGTGCTCTATGGCATCTTTCAGGCCAAGAAGGACATCATAGGCAATGATGAGTGCTACATGGTGGAGGGCTACACCGATGTGATCTCGCTGCACCAGGCAGGCGTCTGCAACGTGGTGGCCAGCTCGGGCACCAGCCTCACGGTGGAGCAGATACGCCTCATCAGACGCTACACGCCCAACCTCACCATCATGTATGATGGCGATGCTGCCGGCATCAAGGCCAGTTTCCGAGGCATCGATCTGGTGTTGGAGGAAGGCATGAACGTGCGCACGGTGCTCTTTCCCGATGGCGAGGACCCCGACTCGTATGCCCGCCACCGTGGCGGTGAGGACCTGAAGGACTTCGTGAAGGCCAATGCCACCGACTTCATCGAGTTCAAGACCAGACTGCTGGTAGAGGAGACCAAGGGCGATCCCATCCGCACGGCCGCGCTCATCAAAGAGATCATCGCCAGCATCGCCCTCATTCCCGACCCCATCATGCGCAACCTCTATGTGCGCAAATGTGGGGCCATCATGCTTATGGAGGAGGAAGTGCTGATGATGGAGCTGAACCGTCAGCGCAGAAGGAATTTTGACGACAGGAAGCGCACAAAGGACATTGGCGAAGGCCGCGAGACTGTTGACGAGGCCGTCCAGGAACAGCCCACTGTCGCCACCAGACCGCAGATCGATCTGCAGCCGAGGGACTCGGAAGGGCAGGAGCGCGACATCGTCCGGATCCTAATGGTATTCGGTCAGATGAATATTGAGTTCGATGTCTGGGATGATGAGGGATTCAAAGTGATAGGGCAGGAGGAGGTCAATGTGGCCGACTATCTGCACGGGGAGATCGCTGCTGACGGCCTTACGTTCGACAATCCGCTCTATCAGCGTATTTTCGATGAGGTCGGGAGATTGTTGGAGCTGCAGGAGTTGCCCACCGAGCACCATTTCTCACAGCATCAGGATCCCGAAGTGGCGCAGCTTGCGGTCAATTTCCTCTCCAATCCATACACGCTGAGCAATCAGTACGGGAAACACAACATCGAGGTGCGCACCGAGGAGATGATGCTCAAACGGTCGGTGGTGTCATCGCTCAATTCGCTCAAGCTGCGCAAATTAGAGAAAATGACCATCGACCTTCAGGAGCAGTTGAAGTCAGCTTCAGAAGATGATGCGCTCATCATCATGGCCCGCATTCAGAAATTTCAGAAAGTGAGGCGCCAACTGGCCGATCACATCGGAACGATCGTGCTGAAATAGGGGGTGGGCGATTCGCCTGTCAAAGGATGGCAGGTCTCAACTGCCGAAGAACTCCTTCTGGAGAATGATGATCAGCCCCATGCCGCAGGTGATGGCCGAGTCGGCAATGTTGAACACGGGACGGAAGAACAGGAAATGCTGATTGGGCCACAGGGGCGACCATTCAGGGAAATGCCCTTCGATGAGCGGGAAGTAGAGCATGTCCACTACGCGGCCGTGCAGGAAAGTGGCATATCCGCCATCGGCAGGGAACAGCGAGGCCACCTGACCATAGCTCTCCGTGAATATCATCCCGTAGAACGCCCCGTCAATGATATTGCCCATTGCACCCGCAAAGACCAGCGACACGGCCACAATGGCGCCCGTACTTGCTCCTTTTTTCAGCAGGTGAAATAGGTAATACAACAGTCCGGCCGCAGCGGCCATCCGAAAAATGCTCAGGATCAGTTTGCCCCACTCGCCCCCCAGCTCCATTCCGAAGGCCATGCCCATGTTCTCGGTGAAATGGATGATGAACCACGGGAACACCTCGAACTCCTGTCCCAGCATCATGTGTGTTTTCACCCAGAACTTGGACAGCTGGTCTGCCAAAAGCACAGTGAAGATTATGGCGAGGGCCTTTTTCATCAGGTTGTCTGGTTGTCAGGTTGTCAGCAGATCAGCCTTTCAGACCCAACAGGTTTCAAAACCCGTTAGGTCTTACCTGAAAACCTGATCTGCTGACCACCTGAAACGCTTATTGAGCGTTCTTAGCCTCAATGCTCAGTGTGGCGTGGGGCACTATGCGCAGACGGTCCTTGCTGATGAGCTTGCCGGTCACACGACAAACGCCATACGTGCCGTTCTTGATCCGCAGCAGCGCATTCTCCAGATTCTGGATGAACTTCTGCTGACGGCCGGCCAACTGATTGATCTCCTCTTTGCTGAGGACTTCCGATCCGTCATCCAGAAGTTTGAAGGAAGGTGAGGTGTCCTCTGTGCCGTTGTCGCCCTTGTGCGACATCTGATCCATCAGCAGTTGGAAATCCTCATTGGCCTTTTTGAGCTTCTCTTGGATAAGGACTTTGAATTCCTGCAATTCCTCCTGAGAGTATTTGACTTTGTCTGACATGTTCGTTGGTCTAATTCAATGTATTGATCTGTATGTCGGTAGCTATTCCCTCCAGCAGTTCCACTGTTTGTGTGTTCCCTGTTGGGAGCTCGGTGAGCAGCTCGAGCGAATCGGCAAGGGTTTCAGCGCAAATATATCCACGATTGGACTCAACGGCCACCCGCACTTTTTCGGTGTCTTTCACTCTCACTTCAATGCGGTCAATGACCTCCAACCCACTGTCTTTGCGCAGATTTTGGATACGGTTCACCAGTTCGCGGGCAAGGCCCTCGTTGTAAAGTTCAGCGGTGATGGTGACGTCCAAGGCCACAGTGATCCCACCTTCCGATGCCACCGACCAGCCTGGAATGTCCTTGCTCACGATCTCCACATCCTCCAAGGTCAACGCCACTTCCTGCCCTTCGGCCATGATGCTGAACTGGTCTTCGGTCTCCAAGGTAGCGATGTCGGCCTGCGTCATCTTCAGCACTTCTGCTGCGATGGCCTTCATGATCTTACCGTGCTTGGGGCCGAGTGTCTTGAAATTGGCCTTGATGCTCTTATCGATCACGCCCGAATTGGCCGCCAAGTATTCGATGGCCTTCACGTTCACCTCGCTGAGGATGAGGTTCTCCACCGCACGCAACTGCCGCTCGAACGTGGCATTGGCCACGGGGATCATCAGCTTGGCCAACGGTTGACGCACACGCTGCTTTTCCTTCTTGCGGATGCTGAGCACAAGCGACACGACCCTCTGCGCTACATCCATGCGCTGCTCCAGATCGGTGTCGATGGCTGAAGTATTCGCAACAGGCATATCGGAAAGATGCACCGAAGTGGCCTTCACTTTTCCCGTCACCTCGTTGAGGTCGCGGAACAAGCGGTCGGCATAGAACGGTGCGATCGGGCTCATCAGGTGCGCCACCACGTCCAAGCAGGCGTAAAGCGTCTGGTAGGCCGATGATTTGTCAGTAGATGGTTCGCCTTTCCAGAAACGCCTGCGGCACAGGCGCACGTACCAGTTGCTGAGGTGGTCGTTCACAAACTCCTGAACGGCACGGCCGGCCTTCTTCGGCTCATATTCATCGTAGTGCGCATCCACCTCCGCGATGAGCGAGTTGAGTTTGGAAATGACCCAGCGGTCTATCTCTGGTCTATCGTTCAGCGGCACTTCTTTCTCCGAGAAATCGAAACCATCGATGTTGGCATAGAGGGCGAAGAAGCCGTAGGTGTTGTAGAGTGTTCCGAAGAACTTGCGCTGCACCTCACCGATGCCCTCGATGTCGAACTTGAGGTTGTCCCACGGCTCGGCATTGGTGATCATGTACCAGCGCGTGGCATCGGGGCCGAACTTGCTGATGGTGCTGAACGGGTCCACGGCATTGCCGAGGCGTTTGCTCATCTTCTGCCCCACCTTGTCCAACACAAGGCCGTTGCTCACCACATTCTTGAACGCCACCGAGTCGAAGCACATCGTGGCGATGGCATGCAGCGTGAAGAACCAACCACGCGTCTGATCCACGCCTTCGGCAATGAAATCTGCAGGATAGTATTTCTTTCCGTCCACCAGTTCCTTGTTCTCGAACGGATAGTGAAGCTGCGCATAAGGCATGGCACCCGAATCGAACCACACGTCAATGAGGTCGGCCTCGCGCTTCATCGGCTTGCCCGAATCCGATACGAGGATGATATCATCCGCGTAAGGTCTGTGCAGGTCGAATGACTGGTAATTCTCCTTCGAGAAATCGTTGGGAGTGAATTTATCCAACGGATTGGAGGTCATCACGCCCGCTTTCACGGCCTTGGCGCACGCATCCTTCAATTCCTCCACCGAACCGATGCACAGGGTCTCAAGGCCGTCCTCGGTGCGCCAGATGGGCAACGGGATTCCCCAGAATCTGCTTCGCGAAAGGTTCCAGTCCTGCAGGTTCTCCAACCAGTTGCCGAAGCGGCCTGTTCCGGTGCTTTCGGGTTTCCAGTTGATGGTCTTGTTGAGGGCGATGAGCCTGTCCTTCGCTGCTGTGCTCTTGATGAACCACGAGTCGAGCGGATAATACAGGATAGGCTTGTCGGTGCGCCAGCAATGTGGATAACTGTGCTCGTACTTCTCCACACGGAAAGCACGGTTCTGCTCCTTCAGCTTGATGGCGATGCGCTCGTCCACGCTGAGGTAGTTGTCGCGGCCCTGCTTCTTCTTCTCAATCTCAATTTCCTCTGGCGACAGATATTCTGCCTTCACGTATTCGCCAGCAAAGTCGGTCACCTCGGGGCGGAAACGGCCTTGGAGGTCCACCAATGGGACCATGTTTCCGTTGCCATCATCCACCAGCATAGGGCTGATGCCAGCAGCCTTGGCCACGCGCATGTCGTCTGCACCGAAAGTGGGCGCGATGTGAACGATGCCAGTTCCATCCTCAGTGGAGACAAAATCACCCGCGATCACCTCAAAGGTTCTGCCTTCGGGCTGGGAGTAGGGCATCAGTTGCTCGTACTTAGTGCCAACAAGCTCTGCGCCTTTGAATTCGGTAATCACTTCAAACGGAATCGCCTTGTCGCCCGCTTTGTAATCCTCGAATGCGATGGCTGCATTCTCAGCCTTGAACCATTTTCCGACCAATTCCTTGGCGAGAATCACGGTCACGGGCTTGAAAGTGTATTGGTTGAAGGTCTTGACAGCCACATAGTCGATCTTCTCGCCTACGGCCAGAGCGGTGTTTGATGGAAGTGTCCAAGGCGTGGTGGTCCAAGCTAGGATGAAACACTCACCTCCGAATTTGGCATCCAACCCTGGAGCACGGAATTGCGCCACCACGGTCGTGTCCTTTACATCCCGATATGTTCCCGGCTGGTTCAGCTCGTGTGAACTGAGGCCCGTTCCGGCCTTGGGCGAATAGGGCTGAATGGTGTAGCCCTTGTACAACAGTCCTTTCTTGTAGAGGTCGCTGAGGAGCCACCACACGCTCTCGATGTAGGTGTTCTCGTAGGTGATGTATGGGTTCTCCATATCCACCCAGTAGCCCATCCTGCGGGTGAGGTCGTTCCAGACGTCCGTGTATTTCATCACGGCCTTGCGGCATGCCTCGTTGTATTCGGCAATGGTGATGCTCTTGCCGATGTCCTCCTTGGTGATACCCAGTTCCTTCTCCACGCCCAGCTCTATAGGCAGGCCGTGGGTGTCCCATCCGGCCTTGCGCTTCACTTGGAAACCTTTCAGCGTGCGATGGCGGCAGAAGATGTCCTTGATGGTGCGGGCCATCACGTGGTGGATGCCCGGCATGCCGTTGGCCGATGGCGGCCCCTCGTAGAACACGAATGGCGGGCAGCCCTCGCGGGTGTCCACACTCTTGCGGAAGGTGTCCTCCGCATCCCACAGTGCAAGCATTTCTTCCGCTATTGCTGGAAGGTCAAGCTGCTTATAGACGGGATATTCCTTGGACATGGGTCTCAAAATGAGGGCGCGAATTTACAGCATAAAAAAAGCCCAGAGCGATGCTGACCCGGGCCTGATGTCTGCCGATAGATCAACCACTCGATCAAGAGGCGGAATCGGTTATTGCGGTCGGATATCTTTTACGAAGGGAAAATTACGACCAGCCTGCGAAAAACACACTGAAATAACCTACTCTTCACATGCAATCGTCCGTTGGGCCACTACTTTCGTAGCCCCAATTTCGAACAGATGAGCCTCTTTCTCCGTCCCTCCCTGATTCTCCTACTCCTGCTTTCCTTGTTTGACTTCGCTTCGGGGCAGATTTTGACCTTCGAGTTCAGCGCATTGGCAGGAGGTGAGGCTACGGCTGCATCCAATGGCAATGATGCTGGCCTTCAGGCCTCCTCTATTTCTCGGGGAGCGGGTCTCACTGCATCTGGCAACGCAGGAAGGTTCAATGCCACCAATTGGGCGGTGACAAGCATTGCCAATGCCGTGAGTGGTGACAAGTACATGGAATTCACCATCACGCCCAATGGAGGCCAACAGTTCTCAGTCAGTTCCATTTATATTCAGTTGCAGCGCTCAGGAACTGGGCCAAGCGTGGTTGCGCTGCGCAGCTCGGTCGATAGTTACGCGTCCAATCTGGATGGTGTCAAAACCATTACCGACAATACAAACACGCAGAATTTCACCTTCACATTCGCGCAGGCCAATTCTTCATCCGCTGTCACCTACAGATTCTACATGTATGCTGAGACAACAACTGGAACTGGTGGTATAGGGGACGGAACAGGCAATGACATAGTTGTCAATGGGTCAGTGACAGCTGCATCGGGCAATCCGACCGTGAACCTATCTGCAAGTGCGAATACGGGTTCGGAAGCAGCCTCGACCTACTTTATACTGACAGGTACGGCTTCTGCGGCTGTAACAGGCCCTCAAACAGTAGATGTGGCACTTTCTGGAACAGGATTGACCAACGGGGATTTCAGAGTCGATCCTGACGGCCCAGGCGCGACCCCTCCATCAGCCATCACCTTTCCTTATACTGTGACTATTGCCGATGGGCAGACCTCGACCGATCTGATTTTGATGGTCTTTGATGATGCCCTCAACGAGGGACTGGAAACAGCAACATTTACCATAGGCAATGAAAGTGCTGGAATAACGCTGGGAAGCACCACCACACAGGATTTTGCCATTACCGATAATGATTCGCCAGTTATTGTGGCCAGTCCCACTTCGCTCGCTGGTTTCAGCACCCCAGAGGGAACGCCTTCGGCATCGCAAACCTTTACGCTTTCTGGCGACAACCTCAGCGGAAACCTAAGTATTGCTGCGCTTAGCGGATTCGAATATTCGCTCGACAACTCCACGTTCACCTCCACGCTCACTGTTCCGGTTTCGGGCGGCAACGTTACGGGTGAACCTCGCACCATATATGTAAGACTTACGGGAGCATCCCAAGGCCCTTTCTCAGGCAACGCAGCGGTGTCAGGTGGTGGGGCAACCACACAGAACGTGGCATTGAACGGTACGGTGACCCCTCCGCCAGCAGCACCGTGTACGGAGCTTTTCATTTCAGAATATCATGAGGCAGCATCAGGAAATGAAAAGTATATCGAGCTATACAATCCGACCAGCTCATCAATCACCTTGACTGGCATCTATAGTCTCGTGGGTTATACGAATGGAAGCGGTACCGTTTCTTCCACTTTAGCACTTTCAGGAAGCATACCCGGCTATGGTGTTGTTTACGCTTCACATTCCTCAGCTGCTCTGGTCTCCGGTGCCATGGCATCAGATGCCAGCGTGATGGGTTTCAATGGCAACGATGTCATTGCATTGAGGAAAAGTGGGGTGAACATTGATGTGATAGGGACTATCGGCAGTTCGGCCAATTTCGCTGCGGATGTTTATCTGCGCAGATTGGCAACGGTAAGTGCACCTGCGACCACTTACAATGCTTCTGAATGGAGCTCCGGTGCAGCAAACAATGTGACCAATATAGGTAGTTATATCAATGACTGTACTGTTGCCAATCCGGTCGTCACCCTTGGCATCAATACGGCAACAGGTACTGAGACGGCTTCCACCTCCATCACCCTTACCGCAACAGCCGATGCCGCTGTGGCAGGAGACCAGACGGTGCAGGTGACCATTGCTGGAACAGGTGTGAGCAGCGCTGACTTCAGTGTGACCTTCCCAACAGACATCACCATTCTCGATGGTCAGACCACTGGCACGCTCACATTCACAATCAACAATGATGTGGCCGTGGAGGGCGATGAGACGGCCACATTCACCATCGGAAGCCCATCGTCTGGTATCACCGTGGGCATTCCATCAAGTCAGGATCTCACCATTGCAGACGATGACAACGTGACCTCAACCGAAAGTGTGGTCGCATCGGTGGGCGGTGAGGCAGTAAGCATCTCATCACTGACAAATGGCACCATCACCAATAACACCCAAGGCACGCAGGTCTGGCAGTTCCGCCTTTATGACGGGAATGGTTCTATAGATGATGCAGACAGCAAGCCAACGATCTATGAGCAATTCACCATCCGGCAGTCGGGTGGCAACACCGTTCCTGTTTGGAATAATGCCATTGATAATGTTAAGTTCTTCCTCGGAGCAAGTGCAACCCCCATTCCCGGCTCATTCCTGATAAGCGCAAGTACCATTTCATTTACCCCGACCACCCCGATAACCGTAGCAGATGGCACTGCACCTGCTGCGATGAGCATGAGAATAACGCTGGACAACCCATTGGCCGCCAATTCAGACGGCCTCCATTTCGGATTCAGCCTTGTGCCGGCCGATGTGACCATAGAGACCGATGTGCTGATGAGCTCGCAGTTGGGCACATTCACTGCTATGAGCAATGGTGCGATGAACGTGATTGATATCGATGCCACACTTCAGTTCATCAGTGCTCCGACCACTGTTGGTCTGGGCGATGCCTTCACCATTACGGTGAGTGCCATTGATGCCAATGGGAACATCGATCAGGACGACACCACGCCCATCACGCTGGCGCAGAACACAGGGTCGGGCACCTTCACGGGCGGAAGCACCTCCAATCTGGTCAACGGTACCTACACTTGGACGGGGCTGACCTACGATGTGGAGGAGACCTTTCAGGTCATCGCATCCGGTGGCAGCTACTCGGCCATCACAGCCAACATCAATGTGGTGGATGCGGACTATCAGCTATTTGATGATTTCAACAGGTCTGATACATACAACATTGGCATTCCAAGCAGTGGCGGTTCTACAACATGGACGGAGACAGAGGCAGGAGACGGTACCAAGGTGCGGGTATTCAGCAATATGCTCATGCTGGACAACTGTATCGCATCAGACCCGAGCGGAAGCAGCGGCAGTACCACTACAGAGCGGGTCACATTCAATGTGGAGACCTATTTCGAGACCGTGTTTGATGATGCGGGAGGCACACTGAACTGGTTGTTCAACATGCGAACCAACAACAGCAATCTGTCCGGGTTTGCAGGGTCGGCATACGGAATGGCCTTTATTCTTGGGTGCGATCAGGCCGATTTCACTGCGGCAGGTTCTGACGGATATGCCGTGGTGGTGGGCAATGGCGGCACCACAGATTACATCAAACTGGTGCGTTTCGCCAATGGTCTTTCTTCTGATGCCAATCTTACTGATATGGTCTCATCAGATGTGGATATTGATGCCAATCATGCCAGTGTGCGTGTGAGCTTTGACCCGTGTTCTGGCACTTGGACACTATATGCAAGGAATGATGGGGCATCTTTCGTTGCCCCAAATTTGGACAGCCCTGCTTTCTCAGGCCCGTTCACCGCCACCAACACGGCCCATACGGCACTTGACCTGAGGCATTTCGGTGCGTTGTGGAAACATAATTCCTCGTGTGTAGGTAACGATACCTATTTCGACAACTTCAACATTCCGAATTCGGGCTCTGCCTCTACGACCGCCAAGGAATGGAATGGCAGCGTCAATGCCGACTGGAACGAGGCCAACAACTGGGGCCCATGCCCGGGGGTGCCCACGCAGACCGATGATGTCATCATTCCCAATGTGGCCACACAGCCCATCATCAGCGCGACCCCTGTGGCCTATTGCAAGGACCTGACGGTGAATGCAGGTGCCGAACTGACCATCAACAGTGGGCAGTTTCTCAATGTGTATGGCAATGTGGTGAACAACGGTGTGACCGATCTTGGGGCAGGTACCCTGTCGTTGGAAGGGGCAGGTACGGCCACTGTGACCGGTGCCGTCAACATCGCCAATTTTCACACCAGTAAGACCAGCACACTCAATGGAACCGTTACGGTGAGCAACGAGGCGCGCTCTGAGTCTGGAGGTGCGCTTAATGCCAATGGCAACCTCATCATACAGAGCGGTGCGCAACTGCTGCATGGCACCGGGACGACCGGGGGCGGTGGTTCGGTCTCCGGAAACATCACCGTGCGCAGGCAGGGCAGTGCAAGTACAACGGTCTATAACTACTGGAGCAGCCCGGTGGTGGGTGGAACGCTTCCCGGTGGCAACCAGTACTATTACGATTCATCCTTGGGAACGCACTCCAATGCAGATGACACACCTGCCGATCTGGGCTGGCAGTCCTTCAGCGGAAACATGATAACTGGACAGGGCTATGCATCCACAGGTGGTGGTCTGGCAAATTTTGTGGGCGTTCCGAACAATGGCACACTTCCGTATGCCGTCACCACTTCTGCCCAACCGATGAATTCGTTGGTCGGTGGCACCCGTTTCAATCTGGTGGGCAATCCTTATCCATCCGCCATTTCGGCCAACACTTTCATAAATGCCAACGGCCCGAGCGGCACAGGACGCATTGCCGGAATGCTCTATTTCTGGGATGATGACAACAGTGGAGGATCGGGCTATGCCACCAACGATTACGCCACCTGGACCACCATCGGATCAATTGGCGGAGGTGGCAACACGCCCTTGGGCTCCATTGCCACGGGGCAGGGTTTCAAAGTGGATGCACAGACCAACGGAGACGTGACCTTCACCAACGCCATGCGTGGTGGCAGCAATTCCCAATTCTTCCGTTTGGCAGAAGAGGACGACACGATGGACCGCCTTTGGCTCAGTCTTTCGGGCAATGGCCTGTTAAACCAGACCTTGGTAGCCTTCCGCGATGATGCCACGGATCTGCGCGATGTGATGTATGATGCCCACAAGATCCGGGGCAACGCCAACATCTCTCTGGCATCTGTTCAGGCTGGCGAGGTGTTCGCCATCGCAGCCTATCCCATGGTCATTCAGCCCCGCACAGTGCCTTTGCAGACCTATGTGTCACAGCAGGGAAACTACACTTTCGAGGCCGACAGCGTTGATGGATTTTCGGGCACTGATGTCTATCTGCAGGACTTGCAGTCGGGGCAGTCCTATATGCTCGCGCAGGGTGCGACCGTCTCCTTGCAAGTGGGGCCGCAGGACGAGTTCAACAGGTTTCAGCTATGGTTCTCTCCAGAGCTCGTAACCGGACTGAGTGCAAACACTACGGGCGGTACACGCATCATTTCCAGTGAAATGGGACTGCAAGTGCTGATGTCTGCTGATGTCAGTACCAACGGAGAGCTCCGGCTTCACAACGCCATGGGTCAACTGTTGCTTTCGCAGAACGTGCGTGTGGATGTGGGACGTTCTTCCCTGTTGGATGTTTCCGGTCTGCCCGCAGGCATCTATATTGCAGCGTTCCGATCATCGCAGGGGATGGTCAATGCCAAGGTAGTACTGCGCTGACCGCTACCGATAAAGAGCCCGATGATGAACCGCTGTCAGATCTTCACGCTACTTGCCGTTGTCCTATCGGCCTTTGCCCTTCCAGCGGTCGCGCAAGGGCCTGCACCACCACCTGCCCCGAATGAGGTGCCGTTGGACGGCCTCAGCACGCTGCTGCTTGCCGCAGGTGCAGCTTATGGAGGCAGGAAGCTGATGCGGAAGAAGAAGGGAAAGGGAACGGATCAGCGGCCATAGACCGCAGTGTCGCCCAGGGCCCTGAGCCAAAGGTTGCCCAGTTCCTTCCCGAGGTCCATATTTTCCGTCTTGCGGACCACCTCATAATTCAGGCTGCCATCAGCTTGCGGCAGCAGTTTGAAGTGAAAAGGGAAGGAGTTGTCCACGGTGGTGTCACCAAAGCCGCTTCTGCCAAACTTCAGTGAATAGAAACGCAGCTCATCGTCAACATTCCGAACGATATAAAGCCCATCTGTGAACCATTTCAGCCTGTCAACGCCATATTCAGCGGTGTATGGGGTCAAAAGGTCGTGCTGCTTATCATAGCTGTCCCATCGGATGGGGCCGGGCGGGTCGAGCACAGACCAGTAGCCGATGCGAAAGTCCTCGCGGGTCTCATACACGCCATACCACAGCAGGATGTTCAAAGGTGTGGGGCCGCTGAAGGAGCGGTCATATTTCACATCGCGGCTCTTCAGATCCGCCTCGAAATGCGATTCGGCCACCAGCTTGTTGCCGAATCCCACCAGCAGATAGAGCGAACTGAGGGCAATGCCGATGCGGTTCATTTTCTTCCGCAGCAGTGATTCCCGCTTGAAGAATGCCCCAGCGAACGTGAGGATGAGGAACGGCAGCGTGTAGAGCGGATCGACCACGAAGACGCTCGAAATGCTGACGCGATAGTCCGTGAGCGGATAGAAGAGCTGCGTGCCGTAGGTAGTCAGGCAATCGAGGAGTGGATGGGTGAAGATGGCCCAGAAGAAGAGCCACGACCATTGGCGCATGGTGGCCTCCTCTTTCTTGGCATACAGCCTGTGTACCAGCCAGCCCAGCACGGGGGCCATCAGGATGGGAAAGAACACCGAGTGCGAGAACCCCCGATGGATCACGATCTCGCGGATGGGGTCGCCCATCGAGAAGAAGACATCGAGGTCGGGGATGGTGCCAGCTATGCCGCCCCAAAGCAGGGCCTTGTTGCCCACCCTGCGGCCCAGGCACGCCTCGCCCACTGCGGCACCGAGTACAATCTGCGTCAGGCTGTCCATTGGGGCGCGAAGTTAGTCCCTCAATACCGGTGCTTTTACTTTCCTTTGACTGGACTTTGCATCCTTTTCACATGAGACACTCCATCCTGATAACGGCCATCCTGCTGGCCTATGGCTCCCTCAATGCGCAGACCCTCGTCACTCAGGCCAAACTGGGCGACAATTGGGGGTATATCGACATCAAGGGCGAATTCCTGATTCCACCCACCTATCGCACCTGCTACCGTTTCTCTGAGAATGGACTGGCACCGGTGATCGATGTCATTTCCAAGAAGGCGATGTTCATTGACATCAAAGGCATTGTGACCGATACAGAGGTCAAGGACTTTGAGTTTGTGACAGGTTTTCTCACTGACGCTCAGGGATTCAAATGTGGCCTTGCGCCAGTGAAGGTGAAGGGCAAGTGGGGATTCATGGATGGCAATGGGAAAATGGCCATTGCCGCCAAGTATGACAAGGTGGATCCCTTCGAAAACTGTCTCACTTCGGTGCTGATAGGAAAGTCGCGTTTCATCCTCACCGCGCAAGGCGCGGAAACTGCATTGAAGGATGCCGGCATCTTGGATGTGAAGGACTTTGTGGGAGGTCTGGCCCCGTTCCGTGCCAGCGACAAACGATATGGTTTCATGGACGCGCAGCAGAACATCGTCATCCCGGCCCAATTTCAGTCCGTTGGCTATTTCACCACCGATCTCGCTTGGGCCAAGGATGCCAGTGGAAAGGTCGGTTTCATAGACCGGAAGGGCAATTGGGTGATACAGCCGCAGTATGAAGCGGGGCACGAGTTCGATCCGGTGAGCGGTCTTGCCAAAGTGAAATCGGGCGAGACGTACTTCTATGTGAGAAAGAATGGAGAAACTCTCAACGTGGCGGATTCCCAATCATGGGGCAACTACTCCGAAGGGCTTGCGCGAGGCGAGAAAGGGGCCAAATTCGGCTTCTATGATGCCAAGGGCATGTGGGTGGTGGAACCACAGTTCGAAGCCGTCCGTGATTTCAAGAACGGATATGCCGCTGTGAAACACGGGGGAAAGTGGGGAATGATAGACATGAATGGAAAAATGACCTTTGAGCCGAAATTCGATGGCCTCAAAGACATGGAGCTGGTAAAATGACGGTCCCGGCCCGATCCACCACCCTGATGTCCTTCACCTGCAATTGCAGTGACGAACGGCCGTTCCAGTGGTTCTCCTCTATGGAATAGGCCATCTCGAACTCCTGCCCCTCGTGCAGCGGAACGAAGAACTCCGCCATCTTGAAAGCGATGCAGGGCATGGGGTAGCCCGCATGGTGCGTGGAATATGCCTTGAAACGCAGGTGCGTGCCGTCACCGCCCACCAGGGCCGCATCCGTGGCCTTGAGGCCGCGCGTAACGAACACCGGACTCATGTTGCCCGGTCCGAAGGGAGCGAACTGCTTGAGCAGCGCCATGAACTTGGCGGTGATGCGGTGCAGGTCTATCTCCGCATCGATGTGCAGCATGGGCGTGGTCATCTCCTCGGTGATGCGCGCGGCAGCAATCTCCTCGAAACGCTGGCGGAAGGTCTGCACCTGTTCCACCCGAAGGCTGAGGCCCGCAGCGTGAGTGTGGCCCCCGAAACGGTCGAGCAGGTCGGCACATTCGCAGATGGCGGCATGCACATCGAAACCCTCCACCGAGCGTGCCGACCCTGTGAGCGTGCCATCGTCCTGCTGCGCCAGCACGATGGTAGGCTTGTACCATGTGTCGATGAGCCTTGAGGCCACAATGCCCACCACGCCCTTGTGCCAGCCATCGCCCCACACAACGGTGCTGCGGCTGCTGGCATAGAAGCTGTCTGACGTCACCATCTCCACCGCCATCTCCGTCACGCTCTTGTCCAGTTCCCTGCGGGTGGTGTTGTATTCGGCTATCTGCTTCGCGAAATCGCGGGCCTCGCCCACATTCTCACTGATCAGCAGTTCCACGGCCTTCTTGCCCGATGCGATGCGCCCTGCGGCATTGATGCGCGGCCCGATGATGAACACCGCGTCTGAGATGGACAGTTCCTTCTTCACGTTGGCGTTCTCCAGAAGCACCTGTATTCCTGTGCAGGGCGCGGAGTTGAGCACCTGCATACCGAAATGGGCCAGAATGCGGTTTTCGCCCGTCACTGGCACAATGTCCGCAGCGATGCTCACGGCCAAGAGATCGAGACGGTCGAAGAGCGGTCGGATGTCCGCTCCACCGGCCAAGCAGAAGGCCTGCATGAATTTGAAACCCACCCCACAGCCGCAAAGCTCCTTGTAGGGATAGGGGCAGTCGGGCCGCTTGGGGTCGAGCACGGCCACGGCATCGGGCATTTCGGGGCCGGGCAGGTGGTGGTCGCAGATGATGAGGTCGATGCCCTTCGTCCTGGCGTAGGCCACCTTGTCCACCGCGCGGATGCCGCAGTCGAGCGTGATGATGAGCGAGAAACCATGCTCGGCCGCGAAGTCGATGCCCTGCATGCTGAGGCCGTAGCCCTCGGCATAGCGGTCGGGGATGTAGTAGTCGAACTGCCCGAGGTCTTTCAGGAAACCGAACACGAGTGCCACAGAGGTCGTGCCATCCACGTCATAATCGCCATAGACGAGCACCTTCTCGCCATCTCCCAAGGCGCGTTGCAGGCGATCGACCGCGAGATCCATGTCCTTCATCAGGAAGGGATCGTGGAGGTCATCGAGCGATGGGCGGAAGAATTTCTTGGCCGAATCGAAATCGGTGATGCCGCGTGTGTAGAGCATCTTGGCGATGTCGGTCTGCACGCCCACCTCATCGCGCAGCCGCTGGATGGCAGCGGTGTCGGTCACTTCACGGATGTTCCAGGTGGGTCGGGACATGATATTCTGATAGCGGACAAGACCTGACAGGTTTCCAAAACCTGTCAGGTCTGATGAAAAATGGAGAAAGAATCCTCCTCCTCAGAGGGTCATGATGTCCACCTCCTTCTCGGCCAGCAGGGTGTCCACCTTGTGGCTAAAAGTAGTAGTGAAGGACTGGATCTCATCTTCTGCGACCTTGCAGATGTCCTCGCTCAGGCCATCGTTCTTCAAGCCTTTGATACTGTCATTGGCATCCTTCCGCGCGTTGCGGATGCTCACTTTGGCCTGTTCGGCTATGGCCTTGGCCTGCTTCACGAGGTCGCGTCTGCGTTCTTCGGTGAGGGGCGGAATGGAGATGCGCACCAGCTTGCCATCGTTCTGCGGGTTGAAACCGAGATTGGCCCGCATGATGCCCTTCTCAATCTCTTCGATCAGTCCTTTTTCAAAGGGTTGCACGATCAGTGTGCGCGGGTCGGGCGTGTTGATGTTGGCCAGACTTTTCAAAGGGGTCTGCGAGCCGTAGTAGTCCACCCTCACAGATTCGAGCATGGCCGGACTGGCCTTCCCTGCCCGCACTTTCAGCATTTCATTCGCCATGCGGTCGATCGCATTCTGCATGGCCTCTTTCGAGGATTCGTAGATGAAGTCGAGTTCTTCTTCCATCGCCTTTTGGTTTTGGGCCGCCAAGTTAACGCACGCAATGGGATGCTGTGAAACGGAACCCGCTTCCTGTTCAATCTTACCTTCGGCCCATTGACGCCAATGAAAGCAAAGGACCTTGATGCGATAGACCGATTGTTGCTCGAAGCGAGCAGGGTCAATCTGACCGGGGCCCAGCGCGGGGAGGTGGCTGCCCTCATCCCGCAGATTACCGATTGGGACAGGTTTGCACAGCGCGCGATCACTACTCACCTTGCACCGCTGCTGTTCCGCACCCTGAGCGAATGGAAGGGGAATGGCGTGCCTGCCGAAACAATCTCCACTTTCCAAAGCTGCTACAACAAGGTGCTTGTCACCAACATCCGGATGTATGCCCTTTTCAGCGAGATAGTGCAGGCCTGGAATGCGGCCGGCATCGAGGTCATTCCGCTGAAGGGAATGTATCTGGCCGAGGCCGTCTATGGCGACATCGGCCTTCGGCACCTGAGCGATATGGATCTGCTGGTGAAGGAAGAGGATGTGGAGCGGTGTGTGGAGGTTGCCCAGAATTCAGGTTGGGAGGTTGCGAGATTCGAACACTACTCTGAGGAATTCGCGCTCAATTTCCGTTCTGCGCACCCTGTGAAATTCATCAAGGCAGGTGCCGCCATTGAACTGCACATCCATGTTCACAGTCGAGGCACTTCATACCATGTAGCGATTGATGAGTACTGGGAGTATTCCCGGAGATCGGTACTTGATGGCTGCGACATACGCGCGATTCACACCATCCACCTTGTTCAGCATCTGTGCATCCATCTCTACAAGCATCTTATCGCTGCGGAATGGAAGACCAGCTCATTCTGCGATGTGCGGGAAGTGCTGATCAGTGGTTTCACTGAACAGGATTGGCATGTATTGCAACTATCCTCTTTACGTTTCAATGTCTGGGATGAGGTGCAGACTGTGCTATGGCTTGGCTGGAACTATTGGGTGATAGATGTTCCTCCACACCTGCTGGCTGATTTTGGCGATGCTAAGGTGCAACAGGCCAATGCGCTTTTCCTTCCATTTTTCAAGTTAGGACATATCGATGAATCCACCAGATTGGAGCGCTCATGGGACAAGGTTTTGGAGCGAATGGGAGCAATGGAGGGGCCCGTTGCCAAGTCCCGGTATCTTATTGGCTACCTCTTTCCTTCTGACGATTATATGAAACAGCGTTATGGCCAGACCAGTGTTTCATCCGTGCGGAGGATCTATCATCCTGCGCTGTTCATGTGGAAAGGTATCCGTGCTCTTACAGCCTATATGTTCCGCTGAGTTACGCAAAGAGGGGCAGCACTCTGCTCCAAATTCTGAACGGCAATCTCCATGCAAGTAACAGCGCGTGAATTACCGGGCTGCTGACATCGGAGGTCGTCACCATCATCCTCCCCAATCGCTGTGCCCTGAGGTGGTCCAAACGGAACACCCGCCTACCGCGCTGCACCTCCACGACCTTGCCTCTCAGTTTTTCCTCTTTGAATGGCGCATCCTCGTTGATGCAGCTATCGCCACGGGTGCGGAGGACGTGGTTCTTTCCTTTTGTCTCCTTGGAAATGAGCCTGTGTGCGATCCAACGGTCGCCACGGTCAAAGACCAGCACATCGCCCAGCAGCACTTCATCAGCTTTTACGGGTGCAATGGTCGCCACATCGCCCGGCAATAGGAAGGGCCACATGCTGTATCCGCCCAGACGCAGTTTCACAGTGCGGCCCTCGGCCAGCATCTGCCCGCCAAGACCGAAAGTCTCTTCGGTATTGAGCACCTTGTCAGCCTCGGGACTCATGCTCGCGGATAAAATCGATCACCTCATCATTGGGCACCACACCCAAGTGATGCACGGGCAATTGACCGCACATATCTGACAGGAAATGGAGGTGATGCTCGATGAAGGTCTTTTCATAACCATGCTGGATGCAATAGGCCATGAGCCGCGAAACCGCCTCAGACCCTTTGAGCCGGGCCATGGTGTTCTGCGGTGAATGGAAAGGCAGGAACACGGCATGCAGCGGGGCCTGTTTCGGCTCATCGGCATAGAACATGGGCGTGTTGTGTATCACATAACCATCTGCGCCATTCCGGATGATGAGCCGGTCGTCATTGATGACCCTGGCTCCTTGATGCTTCCAAATGCCGGCCATGGTACTTTTTCCCACACCGGAGAATCCGCTGAAGATGCGGCCCCGATTGCCATCGAACACTCCGGAGGCGTGGATCATGATGGCCTCATTCTGCACAGTCAGACTGTAGAGAAGCAATGGTCCGAGCGGGTAGGCCAGTGGGCAGATGCCCTGCTCACCGCCTTCGGTGATGGCTTCAGAATAAACTTCCCAAAGTTGAAAACCACTGTCGGTGAGGGCCACCTGCTGCAATGTGAACGGTGCTTCGGGCATAAAGACCCTGAATCGCAGACCGCCCTTCCACTCACTTATGTCCCAGAGCAGGTGGCCGTCCTGATTGGCAGTGTACAGTGCAACGGCATCGGGCCGCAGGTAATCGGGAATGTCAGCATTGCACAAGACATGAATGTCTGGGCCATCAACACTGTCAGCGATGAACGGCACATAGCCTCCCTCCAAGGCCAATGGTAGGCCCGAGCGATTCTCGAGGCGGATGAGAAAATCAGCGATGCGCAGGGTGCAATCAGCCATTCAAGAGTCCACTGAGCTGTTCAAGGAAACCGTGCAGGTCAGCACGGGCCGTCTCTTCCTTCACATCGAATTCTGAAACGATGGCCGCAACCAACGATGATGTGGTGACACCCGCTTCCAGCCTGTCCCATACGAGGCTTCCCACATCGTTGAGGGTGAACATCTCGTCCATGTCGGCCACGCTGCCTTTCACGGGCACCAGCACCAGTTCATCGCCCACCTTGCGGGCTGCGAAGTTGGGTTTCAACGCTGCAAGTCTGTTCAGTTCCATAGAGTGTTTTCAGCGCGCCAAAATACCAAAGACTCTCAGCAATGGGAAGTCAGTCGTCAATGTCTGTGCGAACGCTCAACCTGGGGTCGATCGTTCAGGGTCTCACCCTAAAGCGCTTTCGTTGCGGCCGAGATGCAAAGGATCAGGTCATTCTCATACACGTGGCCGTGTCCCTTGACAATCAACCGCAGATTTAACCATCCCATAAACCATGACCGAGGATGACAGGCCTAATTTTGATGCCTACCAAAGCAAAGCACAGATGACCATCTCCGATCACATTTCTCTCGTTGTATTTGACATGGCAGGCACCACGCTGGTGGACAAAGGCGAGATAGAGGACTGCTTCCTTGAGGCGTGTCGCAGAACAGGACTTGACGTGAGTCGCGACCGCATCAACGCTATGATGGGCTGGAGCAAGATCGTGGTGTTCCAGACCTTCTGGAAGGAACATCTCGGTGAAGGTGCACCCGAACTGGAAGGGAGCGTGAAGGAGTCGTACGACCTGTTCCGTGAACTGCTGGAGGACTTCTATCGTACACAGCCCTTGCAGCCCACAGATGGCGCAGTGGACACCATCAACTGGTTGAGGAGCAATGGTGTGAAAGTGGTGCTGAACACGGGTTTTTACCGCGTTGTGACAGACATCATCCTCTCTCGCCTCGATTGGGACAAGGGATTGAACGCTGACCGCGTATCCACAGGCGATTCCTTCATCGACATGAGTATTGCCTCTGACGAGGTGGAGAAAGGCCGACCTTATCCATTCATGATACGCAAGGCCATGGCGCAGTTTGGCATAGCTGATTCCAAGCGCGTGATAAAGATTGGCGACACCCCCGTTGATCTGGAAGAAGGCCGTCAGGCAAACTGCCTGCTCAGCCTTGCCGTGACCAATGGCTCACACACCGAGGCCGAACTTGCCCCTTTGGACAATGACGGTCTGCTGCCCTCCATGTCGAATCTACGGCCGTTTCTCGAAAAGAAGTTCGCACATGTGGTCGCCTGAATTGGTGGCGCAGACCGTGGACGCGGTCTTCGGTCTGTTGGAGCGATTCGGTGACGCAGATTATATCGGAGAGGCCATTTCACAGATGGAACACGCCTGTCAGGCCGCGCAGATGGCCGAGGCCGAAGGATTTGATGATGAGGTGATATTGGCCGCCCTGTTTCACGACATAGGGCATCTCTGTGCTTTGCAGGACGACCCCCCGCAGATGGATGGATATGGCTCCATGGAGCACGAGAAGCTTGGATCCGGTTATCTCCGCTCAAGAGGCTTCTCGTCCAAGATTACCCGATTGGTGGAAAGCCACGTGGCCGCCAAGCGATACCTGTGTTTCGTTGACCCCGAGTACTACGGCAGCTTGTCGATGGCCTCCAAGCGCACCCTGGTTTATCAGGGCGGGCCGATGAACGCCAAGGAGGCGATGGAATTCTGCAACGATCCATTGTATTCCACCATCATCCGCATGCGGCAGTGGGACGAGATGGCCAAGAAAGAAGGCATGCCACTCATCGACCTGTCCATATTTCGGGAGATGGCCGTGAAACACCTGTTGGAGCAGCGCAATGCTGTGGCTTCTGCTTAGCGGAGGACTGCCCATTCTCAGACCCGGACAATTTTCATTCAGGGAACAAAAGGAAGG
>JAIPBJ010000134.1 GCA_021739625.1 Flavobacteriales bacterium
CATCGAGTTCGACACATCGAGGCATATCATCAGCTCAAAGCCCTTGCGTTTCACTTCCTCATACTTGGTGCCCACCTGCGGATTGGCGATTCCGATGATGATGAGTCCGAGCGCGATGGCCTGCAATGCCCGTTTCCAACGTCTCCTTGCGGGCGAATAGAGCGGAATTATGGCCTCCAGCACCGCGCTGTCGCCCAGACGCGCCATGGCCTTCCTGCGCCAGCGGGCATTCCACCAGAACAGCAGAATCACCAGCGGCACCAGCGCAAGGGCGTAAAGGGCTATATCGTGTGAAAAGCGGAACATCAGAGGTTCAAGAGTTCAATATTTAAGGTTTAAGGTCAATCAGTTGATTAGGCTGCGAAGTATGGTGTGACGGACGAGCACCTCACCAATTACCAGCAACAACGCCAGCAATGCGAACGGCAAAAACTCTTCCTTCCGCTTCCTGTATTCCGTCACGTCAATTTTCGACTTTTCGAGGGCGTCTATCTCAGAATAAACACTCTCGAGAGCTGCGTTGTCGGTGGCGCGGAAGTATTTGCCGCCTGTCATCTGCGCCATCTCCTTAAGCAGCGGCTCGTTGATACGCACCTCCATGTCCTGATAGCGCGTGCGACCAAAGGGGTCAGTGAAGGGGAACGGGGCCGTGCCGCGCGTGCCCACTCCAATAGTATAGACCCGCACCCCGAACTCGCGGGCTATCTCAGCGGCCGTCATAGGGGCGATGCTGCCCGCGTTGTTGTCGCCATCGGTGAGTAGGATGACCACCTTGCTCACCGCCTCGCTGTCCTTGAGGCGTTGCACCGAGGTGGCAAGGCCGAGGCCGATGGCCGTGCCGTCCTCCAACATGCCTGTCTTCACGTCCTGAAACAGGTTGAGCAGAATGCTGTGATCAGTGGTGAGCGGGCACTGCGTGAAGCTCTCGGCTGCGAAGATGACCAGTCCCACACGGTCGTTCGGGCGGCCTTGAAGGAAGTTCTGCGCCACCTTCTTCGATGCCTCCAGGCGGTTGGGCTTGAAGTCCTCGGCCAGCATGGAGCCGCTGATGTCGAGGCACAGCACGATGTCGATTCCCTCGGTGGTCACGTCCTGCCAACTGCTGCTGCTCTGCGGCCGCGCCACCGCCACGATGAGCAGTCCCACGGCCAACGTCCTAAGCGCGGCTGGGATGTGCGTGAGCCAGCCCGTGCGGGGCGATGCCGCCTTTCTCGCGCCTTCAATGCTCGAATAACGGAACTGCGGCATGTTCTTCCTGTGCAGGAAGACATGGTACGCCACCATCAACGGCAGCAACACCAGCAGCCAGAGAAGCTCGGGGTTCTTGAATGCTATGTCTGCGAATGCTGGAAACATCAATTGGAATCGCTTTTGTTTCCTGAATCAGGTTTACCCTCTATCGCCCTTGTGTTCTCTACAAAGCCCCTCGCCACATCCATGCTCTTCTCGTTCTCATCGCTCATGGGCCTGTACTTGGCGAACTTGGCGAGGTCGGCCAGCTGCATCATGCCTGAAAGGGTTTTCAGAAGCTCGGTATCCACACCTGTGATTTGAAGTGAACGGACGGTCTCGTCTGTGGTCTGCTCCAATGCCATGATGCCAAAACGGAACTCGATGTATTCACGCACAATGTCCGAAAGCTCGATGTAGTATTCCTTGGCGCGGTCACTTTGCCAGAGTTTCTTCAAGCGCAATGCTTCCAGTTTCTCCAGTGCAATCTCGTGTGCGGGACGTGTGGGCACGGGCCTTGCAGCTGGCGCGTCCCTCTGCTTGCGGTGCTTCTGCCAGTAGAGGAAACCGCCAACCAGCAGCCCGATGACCACCAGAGCGATGAGGCCGTAGAGCAGGTACTTGCGCCAGTTGATGGGCACGTCCATCGGCCCTTTGATGTCCATGATGTCCTGTTCGAGGTCCACGGGAATCTCGGTGACGAGGATAAGCTCGGGGTCAGTGAGCAGCGGGTTGGCCGTGTCTCTATCGAAGACGAACGCCACGGGCGGGATGACCATGAAACCTGTGTCGAAACTGGTGAGCACCAGTCGCTGATGCACGGTGTAGTCGCCATTCTCCTTCCTCACGGTGTCGGGCACGGTGGCCTCCACCACTTCGATGGTCTTGATGAGCGTGTCCTTGAACTGCGGCCAAGCGACCATGCTTCCCGCTGGGATGTCTGCCCAGAGGTCGAGGTGGAACTGATCACCGATGAGCAACTGGGTGCTGTCTATTGCGCTGCGGATGGATTGGGCGGAGGCTGAAACCGAATACAAAAGCAGCACTCCCAGTGCGGCAACCTTAAACTTTGAACCTTGAACCTTGAACCTCATCATTTCCCCCTCCTTTTAAACAGGTTCATCAACGGTTTCACATAACTGCCATCGGTGCGCACTTCGGCCATATCCACTCCACTTTTGCGAAAGATGTCGCGCATTTCGGCATCGGCACGCAAGGATTCGGCCTTGAGGCGGGTGCGCACTTTCGGGTCGGAGGTGTTCAGCCAGACCATTTGGCCCGTTTCGGTATCGGTGAGCGGCAACAGACCCACGTTGGGAATCTCGGCTTCCAGCACGTCATGCACCCGGATGGCGACCATGTCGTGCTTGCGGCTTGCAATCTTCAGTGGATCGCTGTAGCCCTTGTCCATAAAATCGGACAGCAGGAATGCTATGCTACGCTTCTTCACCGCGTTGGTCAGGTAGCGCAGTGCACCACCGATGTCGGTGCCCTTGTTCTCTGGAGTGAAGTCAATCAGCTCGCGAATGATGCGAAGGATGTGGCTCTTTCCCTTTTTTGGGGGAATGAATTTCTCGATGTGATTGCTGAAGAAGATGACGCCAACCTTATCGTTGTTCTGCAAGGCACTGAAGGAGATGACCGCGCATATCTCGGTCATCATCTGACGTTTCTGCATCTGGCGTGAGCCGAAATCGCCCGAACCGCTCACATCCACCAGCATCATCACCGTCAGCTCGCGCTCCTCCTCGAACACCTTGACGAACGGTGTGCCCGTGCGTGCGGTCACGTTCCAGTCGATGCTGCGGATGTCATCGCCCATCGCATACTCCCGTACCTCCGAGAACGCCATACCACGGCCCTTGAAAGCAGAGTGATACTGACCCGAAAAGACCTGATTGCTCAGGCCCCGGGTCTTGATCTCGATCTTGCGGACTTTCTTTAATAACTCCGTGGTCTCCATCTGAGGTCGGTGGAATTGGGACGAGGGGCGAAGGACGGGAGACGAGGGGGTTGAGGCCGCAGCGTCTGAGCTGTTCTCCGCTGATGTTGGGATTGGGTTTAGGTTGATTTTTTCTTTTCGAGGGTGCTGATGGTACTGGAGAGCATGGCGATGATGCCGTTCAGTTGAGCTGTCCTTTCTTCGATGAGATTCGCATCAAGCAGTCTTTTGGACCGCCTATACCATCCTTTCGTCTCTCTTGCTGAACCTCTTGAAACTCGCAGGTACTGCGGGTATTCCTTTCCGAATCCTCTGCCATATCCTTCCTCGATATTGGCGGATATGGAACCACTGCTTCTTATCAACTGTTTTGCGATCTCACGGCCTCTGACATCTTTCATCAGAATCTCACAATCATCCCAACATAGGTCGAACAACTCCAATGACTGCTGGTAGAATCTAAGATTGTCAAGAGGGTCTTTCATGATAAAAAGGGGACGAAGGACAAGGGACGAGAGTGGGCTAAGCACTTCGCGTTTGTCTATGCTCTCAGGTTGTATGTATCAGTATTAAAATCATTTCTAAATCTACTATTGACTATTACCAGGACCATTGAGAAACATCGACCTTCCAGATTACACCCGCTCTCGTCCCCTGTCCTTCGTCCCTCGTCCCCTCTTCAAGGAACTTCTACCGTATTGAGAATATCGGCAATGATCTCCTCACTGGTCACGTTCTCGGCTTCTGCTTCATACGTGAGGCCGATGCGGTGGCGCAGCACATCGTTGCACACAGCACGCACATCCTCTGGGATCACATAGCCTCTGCGCTTGATGAAAGCGTATGCTTTCGCAGCTTTAGCAAGGCTGATACTGGCCCGTGGCGAACCACCGAAACTGATGAGATCCTTGAGTTTGGCGAGGCCACTGTCGGCCGGGTAACGGCTGGCAAAAACGATATCAACGATATACTTCTCGATCTTCTCATCCATATATACCTGCTGCACCACCTCGCGGGCACGGATGATGTCGGCTGGCGACATGATGGCGTTGGCCGTTGGGAATGTGCCACCCAAGTTCTGACGGATGATCTTGGTCTCCTCGTCCTTCTTGGGGTAAGAAATGACCACCTTGAGCATAAAGCGGTCCACCTGCGCCTCGGGCAACGGGTAGGTTCCCTCCTGCTCCACCGGGTTCTGCGTGGCCATCACCAGGAAAGGTTCCTGCAATTTGAAGGTCTGGTCTCCGATGGTCACCTGCTTCTCCTGCATGGCTTCGAGCAGTGCGCTCTGCACCTTGGCCGGGGCGCGGTTTATCTCATCGGCAAGTATGAAGTTGGAGAACAGTGGCCCTTTGCGCACCACGAAATCGCCTGTCTTCTGGTTATAGATCATGGTGCCCACAAGGTCGGCAGGCAGCAGGTCGGGTGTGAACTGAATGCGGCTGAAACCCGCGTTGATGCATGAGGCCAGCGTATTGATGGCAAGGGTCTTGGCCAGTCCGGGCACACCCTCCAACAGGATATGGCCTTTGGAAAGCAGTCCGATGAGCAGACTGTCCACCATGTGGTGCTGCCCCACGATCACCTTTTCCATTTCCATGGTGAGGAGCTGCACAAAGGAGCTCTCACGCTCTATCATCTCATTGATCTGCTTGATGTCGGTCATCTCTATGGTTTCAAAAGTTTAAGGTTCGAGGTTCAAAGTCCGGATCATCATCACAGGAAGTGAAAGACCAGCGGAAGCGGGCTGTTCACATTTCAACCATGACCTTACCGATTCGGGTCGCGAAGTTACAATGGTCAAAATGGACTGCCGATTGATCAGACAGGTCCAAGATGTTAAAAACTGTCAAACAGATGAGGAGGCGCATCGAGCATACCTTCTCCAAAACAGTAGTGTGGAGGCACCATCATGCCGCTGTTTTCCCCCAAAAACAGTCGTGTGGAGCCACCATCATACCCCTGTTTTGGGCAAATCGACCGCGCGATGGTTGGATGGTTATTTTTGCCGCCCTACAAAAAGACCAACATGGCCAATACATCAGACATCAAAGTAGGCTCCATCATCCGCCACAATGGCGACCTGTGCATGGTGAGCGAGAAACAGCACACGATGCCCGGCAAAGGCGGAGCATTCTATCAGGTGAAAATGAAATCCATTTCGTCCGGCCGCAGCTATGAGCACCGCTACCGTTCGGGAGAGAATGTTGACATCGCCCGAGTACAGTACAACGAGCTGCAGTACCTGTATGACGAGGGAGACAGCCTTGTGTGCATGAATCAGGAGACGTATGAGCAACTGTATGTGGCCAAGAACCTGTTTGGCGACTCGCTACGTTTCCTCAAGCCTGAGATGATCGTAAAAGTGGGCTTTGAGGGTGAGACGGCCGTCATTGCCGAAGCACCAACGTTTGTCGAACTGCTCATTACCCGATCAGAGCCGGGCGTGAAGGGCGACACGGCCACCAACAGTATGAAGCCCGCCACACTTGAGACAGGTGCGGTGATCCGGGTGCCGCTGTTCGTGAACGAGGGCGAGGTCATCAAGATCGACACGCGCACTGGAGAGTATGTGGAACGCGTAAAGGGGTGACATGTCCATTGGTCAGCGCAGAAGTGTTGACCGGAAAAGCAGAACGGTCGATGATGGGATTCACCCTTCATCGACCGTTCTGCTTTGATGGTATGGCCTATCCCTTGCGGAGCACAGCGACCCATCCACCGCCCTCGGCCATGGACACCACATATTTCATGGTGCTGTTGATGCCCGTGTCTGTGGAGTGGACATAACTGCTGCCATTCTTGATGGTGTCATCGCCATCACGCCAGATGTCCATGGTGTAGTTGCCCGTGCCAAGGAAGCTGAGGTCGATGGACAGGGTCTGGCCCTCATCGGCAGTCATTCCACCAATGAACCATGAGTCGCCACTTCTGCGGGCCATGATGAGATGATCCTCTATGGCGGCAGACAGCACCACGGTCTCATCCCAAACTGTCGGCACAGCCTTGAGGAATTTCATCGCGTCCGTTTCCTTCTGATAGGCGGTGGGCGCATCGGCCAACATCTGCAACGGGCTTTCGAAGATGACATACTTGGCCAGCTCGTGGCAGCGGGTGCCCATGCTCTTGGGATTCTTGAAATTGGCATGGTGCTTCTTGGGGTTGGCCACATTGGTCATGGCCCCTGGTGTGTAGTCCATCGGGCCGGTCATCATGCGGGTGAACGGAATTGTGAGGTCGTGCCGGGGAGTGAGCCTGCTGCTCCATTTGTTCCACTCCAGCCCGCGCACGCCCTCGAAAGTGAGCACATTGGGATAGGTGCGATGCAGTCCTTTGGGATGATGCCCGCCATGGAAATCGACCAGCAACTTTCTGCGGAACGCCTCCTTAGCGGTACGCTCATAGAAATTGGACATGTACTGGTCGGTGCGCTGCATGAAATCGACCTTGATGCCTTTGATGCCCCATGTGGTGAACTGCTCGAACGCCTCGTCAAACTGGTCGTCCAACGTTTTCCAAACGCACCATAATATGATGCCCACACCCTTGCTCTCGGCATATTTCACCAGTTCGGCAATGTCCATCCCGGGTTTCACCTTCAGCAGGTCGCCCAATTTGTACCAGCCCTCATCGAGGATCACATACTCCAGACCATTGGCGGCAGCGAAGTCGATGTAATACTTGTAGGTCTGCATGTTGACCCCTGTCTCGAAGTCCACGCCTTGAAGGTTGAGGGCGTTCCACCAGTCCCATGCCACCTTGCCGGGCCTTATCCAATCGGTAGGCTGCAGCTGGTCGTGCTCTTTGGCCAACAGCCATGGAAGATGCGAGTCGAACAGCTTGGCCTCGTTGTCGGCCACCACGAACACGCGCCATGGGAACTCTCGCCTGCCCTCGGTCCTGGCCATGTAGCGATGCTTGAAGGCCGGCAGCACCCATCGGTCGAGCACTTTGAAATGTGTGGCGGGCACCTTAGGGAAAATGGCATCGAACGCCCCTTCGCCCTGGCTCTGGAGATACATTCCGGGATAGTCCCTCAGGTCGGTCTCGGTATAGAGCATCACAGGGCCGTTGCCCCATTTCCAAAGCATGGGCGTGCTGGCCTTCTTGCCCTTGCCGATGGTCTGGTTCGACCTGTGGACGAACTTCCGCTCGTTGTGCGAGAAGAAGCTGCTTTCCTCAGGGAACCACAGGTCGGGGTCGGTGGTCACCTCGAAGCCCATCTCCTCATTCAAAATGGAGAGTCGGTCGTTGGTGTCGGTGATGAGCCTGTAGGCCACTCCGCCATCGAAACAGCGGAACTCGATGCGCAGCCCGCTGCTGAGCACGAGGGTGAGACCGTTGTACTGCTCCAGCAGCTCGGCCGACCGGTAGGCCACCACGGGGCGCACAGTGCGGCTCATGCTGGTCTCCTTCACATCGACCACCGTCTCGCTCTGACCCAAAGTGCGGCCACCTTTCAGTTTCAGGCCAATGGGCCGCGAGTGCAGCAGGATGCGTTTTCCGAGATAGAGCCTGAAATGGATGTTGCCCGCCACATTGACCTCGGCCTTCAGCAGCCCATTGGGCGATTTGACCTGATACTGCTGACCAACGGCCAGAAGTGGGAGCATCAGCATCATCAACAGCAATTTTCTCATCGTGTTCTTTTGTCCCGCAAAGAGACGAAAAGCAAGCGCGAAAAACCGAACCTCACTTCAACAGGTGTGAAAGTGTTGTAAAGTTGTGAGGCGAAGCAAGACCATACTCGCCACCGTACCTTACTTTTGGCGTCCCAACCACGAAAAAAAACACATGAAAACAATCGGAACCATTGCGGCCATTGCGGCCATCGCATTCACGTCCTGCAACGGTCAGGACAGCAGCAAACCCATCGACCTGAAAACAGAGAAGGACTCTGTGAGCTATGCCATGGGCGTGGCCTTCGGGGGCGATGTGAAGGGCTATCTGGAACAGAGCGGGCTCGACACCACCCTTGACGTGAAAATGATCCTGGCCGCCATCGGTCAATCGGTGAATGGCACGTCAAGTCTTGACGAGGAGGCGTCCATCGCCATCATTCAGGCCTTTCAGACCAAACAGGCCGAAGAGCGCGGCAAGGCGAGCAAGGCGGTGGGAGACAAATTTCTGACCGACAATGCCGCGAAGCCGAACGTGATCACCACCGAAAGCGGACTTCAATACGTGGTGCTGACCGAAGGCACAGGCGATGCGCCCACCATCATGGATCAGGTGAAAGTCCATTACACTGGCAAACTGCTGAGCGGAAAGGTGTTCGACAGCTCGATGGAGCGTGGCGAACCCGTGACCTTCTACCTGCGTCAGGTGATTCCCGGATGGACCGAGATGCTGCAACTGATGAAGCCGGGAGGCGAGGTGAAGGCATTCATTCCGGGCAACCTTGCCTACGGCCCCAACGGTGGTCCACAGGGCAGCGGCATCGGCCCCAACGAGGTGCTGGAGTTCGACATCCGCCTCATAGACGTTATCAAGGAGGAGAAGAAGTAATCTCCTCATCGCCTTTGAAAAAGCACCTTCCAGAGATGGGGGGTGCTTTTTTTATATGGTGAAAAGTGATTCACGGGCATGGTGCGATGAGACCACTGTACTCCCGAGCATGGGGAGGCAAAGCAACTGCTCCGTTGCACCCGGCACGGACAAGGTGGGGCAAAGCATCTGCTCCGTTGCACCCGGCACGGACAAGGTGGGGCAAAGCATCTGCTCCGTTGCACCCGGCACGGACAAGGTGGGGCAAAGC